>JAYTVE010000499.1:0-11647 GCA_043744185.1 Gemmatimonadota bacterium
CATGCAGGACGCCGCGCAGCGCATTCGCGATCAGCGCGACGAACTCGAGCGCATCCGGCGCGAGCGCAGCGAACTCGAGTCGCGCATGCGGCAACTGCAGGGCACCGCGCACGACATCTCCGAGGAGCGCAACAACCTCGACCGGCAGGCCGATGCGACCGAGGCGGCCGTGCGTTCGCTCGACCGGCAGCTTTTGGCCATCGACGAGGGGCTCGACGAGACCACCGGCGACCTCGTGCTCGCGCAGGACGAACTCTCGCTCAAGCGCGCGATCCTGCGGAAGCGGCTGGGCGACGTGTACAAACGCGGACCGCTCTACACGGTCCAGGCGCTGCTCACCGCGCAGTCGTTCGGCGAGCTCGTGTCGCGCTACAAGTACCTACACCTGCTCGCGCTCCGCGACAAGGCGATCGTGACGCGCGTCGAGTCGCTCGAGTCGCGCATCGGCAGTCACCGCACCCAGCTCGTGAAGCTGCAAGGCGACATGGCGATGTCGCGCGCCGAGAAGGCAGAAGAGGAGAAGCGCCTCCGACAGCTCGAACAGGAGCGGAGCGCGTCGCTCAAGAGCGTGGAGCGGCAGGCGAAGCAGGCGGCCTCGCGGCTCGCGCAGCTGTCGAAGGACGAAGCGCGCCTGGGCAACCTCATCGCCACGCTGGAGGCCGCACGCAAGAAGGCTGAGGCGTCGCGGCCCGCGGGCGCTGCCGCGGTGGCGAGCACCAGCACGCTGCGCACCACCGACGTCGGCCGCCTCAACTGGCCCACGGAGGGCACGATCATCTATCGGTTCGGCCGCGTGGTGAACCCGAACAACACCGCCATCCGCTGGAACGGCATCGGCATCGCCACACCGCAGGGCAGCGCCGTGCGCGCCGTCGCGGCGGGTGAAGTGATGGTGGCCGAGGCGATCGGCACCTACGGCCAGACCGTGATCATCCAGCACGGCGGCGGCGACTATTCGGTGTACGGCTCGCTTGGCACCATCGAGGTGACCAAGGGCCAGCAGGTGGCCAAGGGTCAGGCGATCGGCACGGTGGGCGCGACCGACCCGGAACTTCCTGCGCACCTTCATTTCGAGATCAGACCGAAGGGGCGCGCGATGGACCCGTTGGTCTGGCTGAGGAACCAGCCGTGAGCGCGAAGAAGAAGAGCCGGAAGACGGTGAAAAAGGGTGTCAAGCGGCCGGTGAAGAATGTTGTGAAGCGGCCCGCGAAGAAGGCGGCGAAGTTGCCCGCGAAGAAGGCGGTGACGTTGCCACCCAAGCCGAAGTCATCGCGCAGCATCACCCCCGCCAAGCGCGCGGCCGACGCGCCACGCCCGGTGGCTGTGACCACCGGCCCGCTCATCGGTGCGCACGTGTCCGCCGCGGGCGGCACGCAGGAAACCCCGCTCCGCGCCGCCGACATCGGCGCGCGCTGCTTCCAGCTCTTCACCAAGCAGGGCAATCGCTGGGCCGATCGTACCGTCACAGTAGAGGAAGCTGCGGCGTTCCGCGCCGCGCTCGCCGAATTTCCCTCGGCGGCCGTGGTGGCGCACGACAGCTACCTCATCAACCTCGCGACACCCGACCCCGACCTGCGCACCCGTTCCATCGCCAGCTTCATCGGAGAGCTGGAGCGCGCCGAGGCGCTCGGCCTGCTCGGCGTCGTTTCGCACCCGGGCAACTTCATGGATGATCGCGCGAGCGGCATTGCGCGCAACGCGGACGGCATCGCGGAGGCGCTCGAGAGCGCACCCGGCGCGACGCGCCTCTTCCTCGAGACCACGGCCGGCAGCGGCACCGCGCTCGGCGCCACGTTCGAGGAGCTCGCGGCGATCATCGCTCGGCTTCCGGCCACCGTGCGCAATCGCGTGGGCGTCTGCCTGGACACCTGTCATGTGTACAGCGCGGGCTACAACCTCGTGAACGACTACGACGGCGTCTGGGCGCGCTTCGACGACGTCATCGGCCGCGACCGGCTCGGCGTGCTGCACCTGAACGACTCCAAGACGCCGTTCGCCTCGCACAAGGATCGCCACGAACAGCTCGGCGACGGCACGCTCGGCGTCGAACCGTTCCGCCGCATCATGACCGATGTGCGGCTCGTGAACATCCCCAAGATTCTCGAGACGCCCAAGGGCGACGACCTCGTGACCTTCGATCGTCGCGCGCTGGCAAAGTTGCGCGCGTGGGCTGCGGGCAACTGACGCGCGTCGTGCGTGAAGCGCAGCCCTACTGCAGCGTCACGTTTGCGATCGTTGGCCCCAACACCACGCGCGGGACCGTCAGGTCCGTGAGCTTCCATGTCATCGGTACGCTCGGCGCCGCCTGAATGACGGTCACGCCCAACACCGTGTTGCTCGACGGCGTGACCACGTAGAACCCTGCCAGCGTGACCGGCAAGATGTCGAAGCGGTAGCGGGCCGGGTCGAGGTTGATTGGGCGCCCCACGGAGTCGAGCGCGCTCACCTGCAGCGTGGAGCCGTTGCGCGGCAGCGTCGCGGGAAACCCAACGGACGTCTGCGGCGCGCCGATACCGGTCACCACCGTGATCACGACCTGCGCGGGCGTGCCGGCGCTCGACGACGTGCTGCCGGAACAGCCGGCGGCCATGAGGACCACCGCACACACGGCACGGACCCACGGGTGTCGGCGCATGGCCGTAAAGTTCGCGACGGCGCCCACCGGTGGCTAGTGTACCCCGTCATGGCGAGCGCACGCGAGGATTACCTGTCGGGGTTGCTCACGGAGATGGCCGTTACGCTGCGACGGCTTCGCGAGCGCCTGCACGACGAGTGCGCGCTCACGGCGCCTCACGCGCCGGTGCTCGCGGCGCTCTCCCACGAGGCAGCGGCCGCAATCGCCACGTTGCTCGGCGACCGCGCGGGCCTCGTCCAGATGCTGGACGCGACCTCCGCCGCAAGACTCGTCGGAACGCGTGAGATCGCGAAACTCTGGTCTGGTTTCCTTCGTGTACGAGCGGACGCCGAGCGCGCGCAGGGCCACGCCGATGTCGCCGAGCGTCTCACGATGCGTGCCGCGGCACTCGAGGTGGCAACCATGGCCGCTTGGCCAGATGCGATGCGCTGACCGGCGAGGGAGCAGCACCTCCCCTCGCCGGCCAACCCCGGTCGCCTAGAACAGCACCCGGTACGACAGCGCGACGTTCCGCCCCATCGCGGGCGCGAACGCCTTGATGCGACTTGCCGCGTCGCGGTACATCACATCGCCCAGATTGTCCACGCGCAGCGAGAAGGTGTGGATCCTCCCGCCAAGCGACAGCGTGTAGCTCCCCTGCAGATTCGCGAGCGTGTAGCTGTCGGTGGCGATATCCTGGCCACCGGTCACGCGCCCCTGGGCCCGCGCGTACTTCACGTCACCGCCCAGCGTCCACGGGCCCGCACTCCAGCGCGCATTCACCCCGGCCCGTGGCGCGGGCAGGAATGGGAGGAATTCGTTCGCCGAGGTGAACTCACCGCGTACGAAGTCGCCCATCACGCCGACGACAACGTCATGTCCGACGCTGGCCTCGACGCGCGCCTCGACGCCCCACGTGGTCGCATCCCCCTGGCGAAAGCGGTTTATCGGCACGCGTGCCGTATCGGGCGCCGTCCCCACGAGCGTGTCACCCGTGAAGTTGGGCGCGATGAACTGCGAGATCTCACTGCGGAACACCGCCACCTGCGCGTCAATCGTGCCGCGCTGCACGCGCAAGACCGCCTCTGCGCCTGTGTTGACCTCTGGCCGGAGCGCCGGGTTGCCGATGTCGTACGATCCAGCCGCCGCGTGGAAGGCATTCGAGTAGAGCTCTTCCACCGACGGCGCCCGGAACGCGCGCGCGCCGTTCACCGCCACCGACACTCCCTCGGCCAGCGGCCACGTGACGCCCAGAGATCCCGAAACGTTGTTCACGCTGATCGAGCGGCCGACGCCAAACTTGGGATCACCCGTCATCGACGTGATCGAGATCATGTCGTAGCGTGCCCCCACCTGCAGGTGCGGCGACTCCTTCCAGTCCGTCAGCGGCACGTCTTGGAAGAGGAAGATGCCGAAGCCGCTGGTGTTCGCGGCCGGCGTCAGCGCTTCGGCTCCGGTGGACTGATACTGCTTGAACAGTCCCTGCACCCCGATGGCGCCATCCCATCCGTTGAACCGCGTCTTGCCCGTGAGATTCGCCGTCTGCGTCTTGAGGTTGAACTTGGTGCCGATCGCGCCGGTGTTCTCGTACTCCGAGTGTTCGTACCACTGCGCGGTGCCGTCGAGCCTCAGGTAACTCAACCACCCGGCGCCGATGGCGCGATCGCTGCGGAATCGCACTTCGTCGCGCATACCACGGATCTGCGCACCGAGCTCCGGATCGCTGGCTTCACCCGGCAAGCCGTACCCGAACTCGTAGTGCTTGTACGCCACCCCCGCATGCACGTCCTCGCCGGAGTAGCCGAGCGCCAGCATGCCGTTCCAGTTGCGGTTGAACGAATTGGCCAGCGCTCCGCCGCCGCCGAGGGCGATGTTCTGTGCGTTGCGCTCACCGCCACGGACCGACAGCGCCCAGGCATCGCCCAGCGGGGCCGTGATGCCGACGCTCAACGCCTGGCCGGGCGCGGCACTCTCCGTCTGTGCGCTGATCACCCCTTCGACATGCTGCGGCACCGACGTCGGAATGTCATTCGTGATCACGTTGACGACGCCGCCGAGCGCGTTCGTGCCATAGAGCAGCGAGGCGGGCCCGCGCACGACCTCGATGCGCTGCGCCGTGTTCGGGTCGATCGACAGAGCGTGGTCCGGCGCCGCCGACGACAGGTCACCGGCACGGTCGCCATCCTGTAGCACGAGGACGCGCTCGCCGGAGAGGCCGCGAATGACGGGCGTGGCAGCCGCGCCGTTGTACCGGACTGTGAGACCCGGCTCGTTGGCGAGCGTCTGCGCCACGCTCGATCCGAGCGCACGTTGCAGCTCCGCGCCCGACAGCTCGACGGTGGATTGCGTGATGTTGAGTGGATCCGCGCCGATGGGCGAGGCCGTGACCTGAACGCCGGAGAGACGCAGCGTCGTGGTCCGCATCGTGACCGCCACGACCACGTCCTCGCCACGCTCTGGCACGACAATGGCGAAGTCGGCGCGCTGGTACCCGATGAGCAGTGCGTCCGCGTGGTACGATCCGGGCGGGAGCCCGACGAGAACGAAGCCACCTGCGTCGTTGGTGGACGTCGTACGGTTGAGTCCGCCCACCACGATCTGCACGTTGGCGAGCGGGCGACCGGCGGAATCGGACACGGTACCGCGCACGCGCGGCGTGACAGCGGGGCGCACCGCGGCGGCAATTGCGGAAGGGGCACGGGGAATCGCGGCGGCGGCGCGCAGCGACGCCGCGCTCTGCGCAGACAACGAGGCGGCGCCCAGAAGACCGAGGGCAACGCCGGATACGAATGATGAAGTCATGACCAGTCGAGTGAGTCGCATTCACTCCTCGGCGCCTCGCGACTCGCGCAATCACGCGGTCGAGGCCGGGAGGATGCAGCGCGCGCGGCGAGTCGTCCTCGAGAACGCTGCCCGTGCGCGTGCCGCTTGCTTCTACCGCGGAGCTTGACCGCTCCGCAGAACTCACGCCGTGTTCGGTGGACCGCGCGAAGGTGGCAGGCGGTGATGCCGCGCGGAGTGGCCACTCGTGGAACTGGCGGCCGCCGCAGCGGGTGTGGCGCGCACCACGAGGGGCGGCGCACACGGCTCGGTCGGCGTGGCCACCGTTTGCAACTGCTGGCAGACGACGCAGCGCGCGTCGTGGGGTGACCGACACTCCGCATGCGAATGATCTTCGACGTGCACCGCAACGGGCGACGCCGACTGCGCCTGCGTCGCCGCATCGGTGACCGCGAGCGCCGGCCCCAGCAGCAGCTGAAGCACCGCCACCGCGAGGGCACCAAGGCGCGCCAGCCGGGATTGTCCGCCGCGCAACGACACGGTCATGCGCCCCGGAGGCGTCGTGCGCCCCAGGCGGTGAGCGCCAACGCGCCGCTCACGGCAATGATCGCCGGTCCCGAGGGAAGGTCGAACGGCACCGACAGCACGAAGCCCACCACCGACGCGGCCAACCCCGACAGCACCGCGATGGTGAAGATCCCCGCCATGCTGCGCGCGAGAAGTGTGCCGGTCACCGCCGGCAGCACCAGAAAGTTGAACACCAGCATCACCCCGGCAAACTGCATGGCGAAAGCGATCACGAGGCCGAGCGTGAGGTAGAGCAGGAGGTTCCAGCGCGTCACCTGGTAGCCGAGCGTGCGTGCTGTCTCGGGGTCGAACGAGACGAACAGGAACTCCTTGTAATACGCCATGTGCAGCAGGAGCACGGGCACCGACACCGCGAGAAGGACGAACGTGTCCGCTCGCGTGACGCCCAGGATGTTGCCCGAGAGGAAGATGTCATGGGCCTCGCCGGAGCGCGCCTTGGCGATGAGCAGAATCCCGAGCGCCGCAGCGACCGCGTATGTCACTCCGATGGTCGCATCGGGCGGCACGCGCGTGCGCCCCGCACCGCCCATGCCGAAGAAGAGCGCGCCGGCGAGCGTCACGAGCAGCGACATCGCGACCGGATGGTGCGTGAGCTCGCCCCCGATGCCCAAGCCTCCGAGCCACATCGCCAAGGCAATGCCCGCCGAGGACAACTGGGCGAGAGCGGCTCCCACGAACACGATTCGACGAAGCACCACATACACGCCGAGCACCGAGCAGGTGAGGCCGATCAGCAGCGCGCCGTACAACGCTTCGCGAAAGAGCAGCACCGTCTCAAGCATGCTCGTGCCTGCCCTGCGGCACTCCGCGACGTGCGATCACGATCCGGTGACCGTTCATGTGCTCCACGTCCACCGGGATCCCGTACATCGTCGAGAGCGTCGCCTCGTTCATGATCTCGTCCACGGCACCGATGCGGAACGATCCCTCGAGCACCAGCGCAATGCGCTCGACGTAGTTCGCCACCTCGTTGAGGGCATGACTCACCATCAGGACGGTCAGCCGGTCGCGTTCCCACAGCTCGCGCACCAGCCCGAGGATGTGGATCGTGGCCACCAGGTCCATGCCCGTCGTCGGCTCGTCGAGTACGAGGATGTCGGGCGCCCCCACGAGCGCGCGCGCGATCAGGGTCCGCTGCTTCTGTCCGCCCGACAGGTCGGCGAACTGCCGCCCGGCGAGCGACGCAATCCCGACGTGCTCGAGCGACTCCATCGCAAGTCGGCGATCCTCCGCCGTCGGCCGCCGACCGAGCCCGATGCGATCGTAGCGCCCCATCAGCACCACTTCCTGCACCGTCAGCGGAAAGTCGAACGACAGCGCGTCGCGCTGTGGCACGTAGCCGAAGCGGAGGCCGGGCGCGACCGTCACGGTGCCGCCGAGTGGCTTGAGCGACCCGAGGATCGTGCGCAGGATCGTGGTCTTCCCTGCCCCGTTCGGTCCCACGAGCCCGAGGAAGTCCCCCTTCGGGATTGAAAAGCTGATGTCCGATAGCACCGCCCGCGTGCCGTACCCGAGCCGCGCGTGGTCAAAGGTGACGAGGTCCGTCATCGCACGATGGCCGCGAGTTGCGCGATGTCCTGCCGCATCAGCGACAGGTAGTCCCCCGTACCGGGCAGGCCACCCACCGAAGGCGAGAGCACGAGCACCGTCGCGCCCGTCTCCTTCGCGACGAAGTCAGCCACCTTCCGGTCATAGAACGGCTCAAGGATGATCACCTTCGCACCCGTCGCCTTGACCGCGCGAATCACGGTCACGAGGTGCGAGGGTGACGGTGGAACACCCGGCTTGGGCTCCATATACGCGACGATGTTCATCCCCGTGTACTCGGCGAAGTAGCGCCAGCTCGTGTGCCACGCGACCACCGGCTTTCCCTTGATCGCCGCCAACTCGGCCGCCCACGAATTCTCGGCGGCGCCCAACCGGTCCTCGAACGCCCTTTCGTTGGCGGAGAAGACCGGTGCATCCTTCGGCGCGAGTTCGCTGAACTTCGCTAGCAACAACCGTGCAATTCGCCGACCGTTCTCGGGGTCGAGCCAGTAGTGCGGATTCCCGAGCGGATGCACGTCGCCCTGGCTGCGGTCCACGGCACCGCGCGGGATGTCAATCACGGGCATCGCACGCGAGACGTCGAGATAGCCCGATCCTCCCAAGGCGATGCGCGGGTTGCGCGCTCCGTCAATCAACAGCGGCATCCAGCCGATCTCGAGGTCCAGTCCCACGAACGCCCACACGTCCGCGCGCTGCAATTGCAGCACGAAGCTCGGCTTGGCCTCGATGAAATGCGGATCCTGATAGCCCTCGCCGATGTGCGTTGCGATCACCCGGTCGCCACCGACCGCCTTGGCGAGGTCGAAGAGGTCCGTGGTGCTCGTCACGACGTGCAGCTGCGCGGCCAGGCGCGGCGCCGCGATGGCGACGGCGAGCGTGACGGCAACCAGCGAGCGAAGTGCGCGCATGTGGACGTGGCCTTGGCGTGGACGCCGATTCAGGGAGTGACGCATCAGAACGGGTGCGGCCTGTGCGGCCCGAGCGCGAACGTCGCCTGGAGCAACACGCGATTGAGCGGCATGCCACCGGGCGGCGCGTAGTGCTCGACTTGCGCCACCAGCTTCGAGAACTCGCTCGGGAACCATTCGAGGAGCACCGACTCCGCCTGCAGCTGGGCGCCATTCGCGAGCGGATCCTCGAGCGTGTCGAAGCGGCCACCGACGTAGAGCCGCTGCGTCAGTTGCCAGCGAGCGAACAAGTAGGCGCCGCTGTAATCACGTGCGGGGCCCGCATAGGTGAACCCCACCGGGATCGCCGCCGCATCGGGCGATGCGTTCAGCTGCGTCATCCACTCCGCCTGCAACAGGAAGCTCTGGTAGAGCCCCTGCTGCAGCGGCTTCCAGCGGTAGGTCAGGTCGACGCCTAGCAGGCTCTGCCGCGCGTTCGCCGCGTTCGCCGCGTTCACGCCCCCGGCCCCCGCGCTCGAGAGAGGCTGCTCTCGCAAGCCCGTCATCGCGCTGGTCGACAGCTCGATGTTCGACGACTCGGAGAAGTCCACGTAGTTCCGCAGTCGCGCGGAGGTGCCGAGTCCCTTGAGCGACTTGTTCGCGGCCACCGTCGCCGTGAGCGAGTCGTTGCGCTCGCCAAAGCGATCCACCACGCTCACGATCACTTCCTGGTAGAACCCGAAGGGTGAGAAGATCTTGCTGAGCGATGCGCCGGTCCCCTTCAGCCCATCGTAGGAGAGGAAGCGCTGCAGCAACCACGGATACTCGAACGTGTGGAGGTCGTGGCGGTGCGTCGTGTTCTCCTTGCCGAGCGGCATGAGGAAGCGCCCCACCTGCGCCTGCAGCCCGAAGGGCAGCGCCGTCGTCGTCAGGAACGCTTGCTCGATCGAGATCTTCTCCGTGTCGTTGATGCCGAGGAACACGTCGCCCCGGAAGTACGGATCCACCACCGACTGCACGGCAAGCTCCACTTCCCGCACACCGAACCGGCGCCCGTCGGGCTCCGTGGACCCTTCGCGCGTGAGGTCACCGATGAGGTCGCCCACAGCGCTCAGGTCTGGCAACATGCGCGCGTTGGTCGGCCCTGCCGTCCCCCCCACGGGCGCCGCAGGTACCTGCGCATTGGTCGCTTGCAAGTCGGCAAACCGCTTCATGAGCGCGATCGAGTCCGCCTCGGCCTGTTTGGCCGAATCAGACTTCGCCTTTTCCTTGGCCGGTGGCGCGGGCTGTTGTGCGCCCAAGGTGCCAGCGACGAGCAACAGTGCCCACGCGCTTGCGCTTGCCTTCATGACCCACGTCCCATTGTTGATGCCTTGTCTCGCACGCGTGGCACACGCCACACGGTGGGCGGCCCTGCAGACGCAGGTTTCGCCGCCGGGTCAGGCGGAGGCAGGCGGGGCGCGCGGGGGCGGTTCGCCTCGGCCAGCGACCGCGACGTCGAGGGCGACGGGCGCACTCGGATGGCCGAGCGCCGTGGCCACCGCGACCAGTGGCGCGATACGAGCCGCGGTCACCGACACCGTGGAAAGGAACTGGCAGAGCGCGCAGCCGTCGGCGTGCACCGCCACGCAGCCGCTCGACCGCTCCGACTCCACGTGCGCCTGAGCCAGCCCGGTCCTGTGGGCGATCTGCCCTTCGGCGAGCGCCGCCGCCGGGGCCCCGCCGACCTGCAGCACCGCTCCAAGCACGGCCAGAAGCCGTACAAAGGCGAAGCGGCGGAGGACCGGCAAAAGGCGCATCAGCACTTGGACTGAAAAGGAGCTAACTCGTGCTAGCTCTTTAACGTACACTGTCGAGGAACCGTTGTGCCCCCCCCTCGAAAGGGTGGCATCAGGACGGCCGAGGGAGCATCTTGAACCGCTTATGAAGAAGCGAGAAGCCGCGCTCGACTATCACCGGCAGGGACGGCCGGGCAAGATCGCCGTCGTCCCCACCAAGCCGCTCACCAACCAGCGGGACCTCGCGCTCGCCTACACGCCGGGGGTCGCCGAGCCCTGCCTCGAGATCGTCAAGAACCAGGACGACATCTACACCTACACGGCCCGTGGCAACCTCGTCGCCGTCGTCACTAACGGCACGGCCGTGCTCGGACTCGGCAACATCGGCCCACACGCGGCCAAGCCCGTCATGGAAGGCAAGGCGAACCTCTTCAAGCAGTTCGCCGACCTCGACGTCTTCGATCTGGAAGTCGGCTCCGCCGACCCGGACGACGTCATCAAGTTCTGCCAGCTCCTCGAGCCCACCGTCGGCGGCATCAACCTCGAAGACATCAAGGCCCCCGACTGCTTCTACATCGAGGAAAGGCTGCGGGAGACGATGGGCATCCCCGTCTTCCACGATGACCAGCACGGCACCGCGATCATCTCTGGCGCGGCGCTGCTCAACGCGCTCGAGATCCTCGGCAAGGACATCGCTGACGTGCGCGTCGTGTTCTGTGGCGCCGGGGCGGCCGCCATCGCCACCGCGTCGCACTACATCCGCTTGGGCGTCATGCGCGAGCACGTCACCATGTGCGACAAGACCGGCGTCATCTTCGCTGGCCGCACGGAGGACATGGACCCGTACAAGGCACGTTTCGCGCGCGAGACGACCGCGCGCACACTGAAGGAAGCGCTTGTCGGAGCGGACGTGTTTGTGGGACTCTCCGCGGCGGGCGCCCTGACCGGCGACATGGTGAAGGGGATGGCGCCCAAGCCGATCATCTTCGCCCTCGCGAATCCGAATCCCGAGATCACGCCGGACGAAGTGCGCGCGGTTCGTGACGACGCCATCATCGCCACGGGTCGCTCCGACTACCCGAACCAGGTCAACAACGTCCTCGGCTTCCCCTTCATCTTCCGCGGCGCACTCGACGTGAAGGCCAAGCAGATCAACGAAGAGATGAAGATGGCCGCGGCGAAGGCGCTCGCGGAACTGGCGAAGCAGGAAGTGCCCGACTCGGTCAAGCGCGCGTACGGAGTGACGCAGATGGCCTTCGGGCCCGAGTACATCATTCCGAAGCCGTTCGACCCGCGCGTTCTGACGTGGGTCGCCCCCGCCGTCGCGAAGGCCGCATGCGACACCGGCGTCGCGCAGAGCCCGATCACCGACTGGGACGCATACCGCGACTCGCTCGCGGCGCGAATCAATCGCGGCAAGGAAGCGATGCGGACGACGATCCAGCGCGCCC
>JAYTVE010000500.1:0-11613 GCA_043744185.1 Gemmatimonadota bacterium
GAATCGCGGCTATCCCGCGATGAACCCCGACACGATGCGCACGATGATCCGCATGTACCACGACGCGGGGATGCACGTGTCCACCCATGCCGTCGGCGACCGATCCATCGACTGGGTCGTGGACAGTTACGACCAAGCGCTCAAGGCCAAGCCGACCAAGGGGCTGCGCCACGGCATCATCCACGCGAACATGCCGACCGATCGCGCCATCGACGCGATCGCGCGCCTGCAACGCGAGTACGACGCCGCCTATCCCGAGCCGTCGGCCTCGTTCACTTGGTGGATCGGCGACTTGTACGCCGGCACCTTCGGCCCGAAGCGCACGGCGCGCCTCAATCCGTTCCACACCTTCCAGTCGAAGGGGATCATCTGGGCCAACGGCTCCGACTTCTTCGTCACGCCGTTTCCGGCGCGCTACGGCCTCTGGGCGGCAGTCGCTCGCGAGACGGCGCTCGGCACATACGGCAAGACGCCCTTCGGCATGGCCGAAGCCGTGGACGTGCACGCCGCACTGCGCGCCGTCACCATTTGGGCTGCGCACCAGCAGTTCCTCGAGAAGAAGACCGGCTCCATCGAGGTGGGCAAGTACGCAGACCTCGCCATTTGGGACCGCAATTTCTACGAGGTGCCCACCGCGCAGCTCAAGGACGCGAAGTGCCTCATGACCGTGTTCAATGGCAAGGTGGTGTACACGGCAGAGGGCGCGGGCTTCTGATCGCGCTGACCGTTCGACGCGGCGGCTAGCTTTCGTTCATACCGCGCCGATGCTGGAGGGCAGATGCCGCGAGTGATCGTCATCGGCGCGGGCGCGGCGGGCACCATGGCTGCGAGCTTCGCCGCTCGTGCCGGTGCCGAGGTGCTGCTCATCGAGAGCAGTCGCGACGGCGGCCGGAAGATTCTCATCAGTGGTGGCGGTCGCTGCAACGTGCTCCCCGCGCGGCTCGACGACACGCGCTTCGTCACCGACTCGTCGAGCAACCTGCTGCGCAAGATGGTGCGCGCATGGCCGCTCGCCGAGCAGCGCGCGTTCTTCGAGGTCACGCTCGGCATTCCCCTCGAGGAAGAGCTCGCGTCGGGAAAGCTCTTTCCGCGCTCGCAGAAGGCGCGCGACGTTCGCGACGGACTGCTCGCGCATGCGCGCGCAGCCGGTGCCACCATGCGCATGGAGACGCGCGTGACGGCGCTCGCGCCACACGACAGTGGCTGGTCGGTATCGCTCGATCACGGCGAATCGCTCGAGGCTGACGCGGTGATCGTTGCCACTGGCGGACGATCGGTGCCCGCCACCGGCTCCGATGGCGCCGGACTTGGCTGGCTCGCGGCGCTGGGCCACGAGATGCACGACAGCTATGCGGCGCTGACGCCACTCACCGCCGATGACACATCGTTCACTGCGCTCTCGGGTGTATCGCTGCCCGTCACCATCACGGCGCGGAGTGACGCGCGCCACCGTACCGCGACAGGCGGCTTCCTGTTCACGCATCAGGGCTACAGCGGACCGGCGGTGCTCGACGTGTCGCACGTGGTGGTGCGCGCGCGGCAGGGTGGCGCGGACGCGCGCGTGCACGTGCAGTGGAGCGCACTCAATGAAGCCGCGTGGACCACGGCGCTGCAGCCGCACGGTGCCCGCACGGTCACGGGCGCGCTGCGCGCCGAATTGCCCGAGCGATTGGCCGCTGTGCTGCTCGCCATTGCCGAGGTCGACCCGACGCGTACGCTCTCGGAGTTGCGGCGTGACGAGCGGCTGCGGTTGATCGAGACCTTGGTACGCGGCGCGCTCCCCTGGCGCGGCGACGAGGGCTACAAGAAGGCCGAAGTCACCGGTGGTGGCGTGGCGCTCGGTGAGGTACATGCGCTCACGATGGAGAGTCGGCGGCATCGCGGCCTGTTCCTGTGTGGCGAAGTGCTCGACGCGTTCGGGCCGATCGGCGGCTACAACTTCTGCTGGGCGTGGGCGACGGGGCGCGCGGCGGGCTTGGGGGCGGCGCAGGGCGCACGCTGACGCGTGGCGATGCCTGCCCGTGCGCGACGGCTGCGGCGCCCCTCCTCCACGGCGACTGGCTAGAACGCCGGCGCGAGGAAAGCCGGGCGACCGCGGTCGATGTAGAGGTCGCCCCACGCCGACTCGACGCGCGCATACACCGCGCCGGAGCGGCGGCGAAGCACGCCATCGTGCGGCAGCGGTTCCGCGTTCGCAGCCAGCGTGGCGCCCGGCCGCGCGCCCATCGCGCGCCAGTCCACGTGCGCGAGGTAGTAGGCAATCGCTTCGTCGATGGCGAGACCGGGCGGCCTCGTCGTGATTTGCGGATCGACGCACAGCTGGCGCATCACTTCGTCGCGCCAGAGCGCGAGGTAGGCGTGCTCGACACGCGTCGCGTCATAGCGGCGCACGAAACGCGCCAGCGACGTGTTGACCGACCAGACGAACGCGCGCAGTCCATAGCGCTCGACCGTGTCGCTTCCGGCCACGGGAAAGCGCCGCCCCGAGGCGCCCATGTAGTCGGTGGCGCTGCGCACGAGGGGAAAGGGGGCCGCGCCGGAGCGGAAGCCGCGCGGCATCCCGGGCAACGGCCGACCTCGCGCGATGCGCATCGCGACGTTCACCGAGCTGTCCATCAGGTCGCGCAACACGAACCTTCCCGTGAGGCCGTGCTCGGGGTGCACCTCCACCAGCACGTTCTGCGCGTGTCCTTGCAGCTGGATCCCCTCCTCCAGCAGCAGGGCGGCGAAGACACGTACGTAGGGCACGAGCAGCCGCTCGATCACGAACGTCTCCGCGCGCATGCCGGACGTGCGGATCAGCGTGAGCAGGAGGGGTGGCGCGGAACCCACGGGCGCGATGAGCGAAAAAGCCGGCACCAGTTCGCCCGCACCACGTTCGCGCATCATCGCCGGGAACTCGCGCAGGAGCCAGCCCGTGCCACTCTGCGTATCCACCACGCCCCCGGTCTCCGCACACCAGTCGAGCGCGAGCGCGCGCCTGCGCGCGCGCGACATCGTCTCGAGGAGCTGTGACACCATCAGGCCCGTCACCATGTAGTACTCGGTGATGGTGCGGCGCAGCCGCCCGAGCCGCGCGCCGAGCGACAGTTTGAGCATCACCGGTGGCCGTTCGTGGCGCCACGCGAGCACCGTTCGATACGACGCCGTCGGCGTCGCCCAGACGTGCGCGAGTCGTTCCGCACCGAACGTCGCACGCAATCGCCTGTGCGCCGCTGTCGATTGCGGGTGGAGCACGAGCGGCACGTGACCCGCGGGCGCTGCGACACCTAGCGCTTGTTGCAGCGCCTCACGCACCGGGCCATACGTGCGCGCCTGGTCGCGCGGCAGCCACACCACCTCCGGATGCCAGCGAGGCCGCCGCTCCGGAAGGAGCGACGGCCTCAGCGTGTCGTGGCGCAAGTTGAGCTGCAGTACCCCCTCCGTCCCCGCCGAAGCGAGGCGCTCGTTGATGGTTTGCTCACGGTCGAGCCAACGAGCAATGCGCGCGTCCACGGGCGCGGACCTGCGCTACATCTCGATCGTGGCGTCGCTCGTCGTGGTGGTGCCGCCGGACATCGTGCCGCCGTCCACCGCCACGATGCGGCCGCCCTTCACGTCCTTGGCAGACTTGTCCGAGAGATCGTGGACCGCAGGACTCTTGGCGATCTTGGGCATGCCCTTGCCTGCCGAATTCTTCCCCGTCATGTGCATCTCCTCTCGTGGTGAATGTCGTAGGCGCGATGACCCGCCCGCCGGGGGGCGCAGGACCCGGAAGCCGACGGAACGTTTCCCAAGGTAGGAATACTCGAAGGGGCCGTCAACGACGTGGATCACTGTTTGTCCGGTCTTCATGCGCGCCGTACATTCGCAATCTGCCGCCTCCCTCCCCTCGCACCTCCCCGAGGCCGACATGCCCCAGCCGCTCGACTGCCTCGTGCTCGGCTACGACGACGATACGCCGCAGTTGTTCACCCGGCTGGCCTCGGCCCTCTCAACGTCCGTCGAGGCGCGCTCGTTCGAGCGGAATCAGGTGCGGCTGGACGGTGAGCCCACCACCTACATGGACGTGCTCAACCGGCTCGTCGGTGACCAGCCCGCCTGGCGCGACCGCGCCGAGCAGCCGTTCTATCACGTGGGCGAAGTCACGAATCTGGCCGCGCTTTACCTCGCGTCCTACCTCGAAGCACGCGGTTGCACGGCCACTCCCATCAGCCTCGTCTCGGCTGAGCGCGACGCAATCGTGCGCACGCTCGAACACGATCGCCCGCTCGTGGTGGCCATCACCACCACGTTTTATGAGGACACCGCGGCCGTGGCTGGCCTCGTGCAACTCGTGCGCGCGCATCATTCTGCGGCGACCGTCGTGGTGGGCGGTCCGCTCGTGCAGAACCTGCACCACGACCTGAGCGCAGACGACTTCCAGGCGGCGCTCGCGACGATGGCTGCGGACGTGTATGTGGACGAGCCCGAGGGCGAGGCGACGCTCCTTGCCATCGTGCGTGCGCGCGTCGCTGCGGCACCGCTCGACGACATCGCGAACCTCTTCCTGCCGGAGGGCGCCCGCTACACGCCCACGCGTTCGGTGCGCGAAACGAACGTGCTCGACGAGACCGCGATCGACTGGTCCCGCGTGAGTGATGCGCTCGTGGGCCGCACGGTGCAGACGCGCACGGCGCGCAGTTGCGCGTATCACTGCGCCTTCTGCGACTACCCCATCCGCGCCGGACGACTGAGCCTCGCCAGCGTGGAGGTGGTCGAGCGTGAGCTCGAACTCCTCGCCGCACGCGGCGTGCAGCACCTCGTGTTCGTGGACGACACCTTCAACGTGCCGCACGAGCGCTTCCGTGACCTGTGCCAGATGATGATTCGCCGGCGCTTCGGTTTCCGCTGGTACTCGTACCTGCGCTGCGGCTCGATCACCTCGGCCGACACCTTCCCGCTCATGCGCGCGAGCGGGTGCGAGGGCGTGTTTCTGGGCATCGAGTCCGGCGACGCGACCGTGCTGCGCAACATGGACAAGGTTGCCACCCCCGAGCGATACCTCCGCGGCATCGAGGCGCTGCACGCCGAGGGGATCCTCACTTTCGCTTCGTTCATCGCGGGCTTTCCCGGTGAGAGCGCGCACTCGATTGCCAACACCATCGCATTCGTCAACGAGGCCCGCCCAACGCTCTACCGCGTCGAGCCGTGGTGGTACAATCACCGGTCGCCCATCCACAAGCGCGCCGCGGAGTTCGAACTCACCGGGCGCGCGTATGACTGGCGCCACGCGACGATGACGGCCTCCGAGGCCTGCGACGCGATCGACGCGATCTTCCAGGGCGTCACCGGATCGTACTGGTGCCCGCAGCAGAGCTTCAGCTTCTGGGCGCTACCCTACCTCATGGGCAAGGGGATGTCGCGCGCGCAGGTCGTGGCGTTCCACGGCCTGCTGCACGACCGGTTGCCGCGTGTCACCGGCGCGGGCGCC
The DNA here is from genome assembly GCA_043744185.1 of Gemmatimonadota bacterium. Classification (GTDB taxonomy): domain Bacteria; phylum Gemmatimonadota; class Gemmatimonadetes; order Gemmatimonadales; family Gemmatimonadaceae; genus JACPPC01. Next base: position 5,453 of record JAYTVE010000500.1, read on the forward strand.
ATGCTGGTGGAGGAGCGGCCGCTCGATGCGTTGCACGCGTTTGCTTCGGAACTCACACTTTCCGCGCCGCGCTTCGCGCGAAGCGGTGCGCGGGCCGGCCTCGCGTGAAGCACACGCGAAGCGCAGACGCCGCAGTACGCACGCATCAACTTCCCGGCATCATGCGACTTCTCCTGCTGTTGGCGATCGCGATCACCCCGCTTGGCGCACAGTCGATCGTGCCCATCCCGCCGACGCCCGCGTGCGCCTCGTGCGCGGAGTGGAACGCGCCACAGACGCCATTCAAGCTGTGGGGCAACACGTACTACGTCGGCCCGCACGGGCTCTCGTCGCTGCTCATCACGTCTCCGCAGGGCCATGTGCTCGTCGATGCCGGCCTGCCGGAGTCGGCGCCCGTCATCGCACAACACATCCTCGATCTCGGGTTCAAGCTCCGTGACGTCAGGCTGATCGTCTTCTCGCATGTGCACTTCGATCACGCGGGCGGCGGAGCGGAGCTGCAGCGCCTTACGGGCGCCCAGGTCGCCGCCAGTCCGATTGCCGCCAAGGCGATGTTCGCAGGCGCGTCGGGGCCCGATGATCCGCAGTTCGGCGCGCTGCCGCCGATCGCGGCGCTCGGTGCCGTTCGCGAACTCGCCGACGGCGAGATGGTGCGCGTGGGCCCGATTGCGCTCACCGTGCACTTCACGCCGGGTCACACACCGGGCGGCACCAGCTGGTCGTGGCGCGCATGCGAGGGCACAGTGTGTCGCGATGTCGTCTACGCTGACAGTCAGTCGCCCGTGTCCGCAGACGCGTTCCGATTCACTGACAACACGAGGTATCCAGCCGCACTCGCGGACTTCGAGCGCGGACTCGCGAAGATCGAGCAGCTGCCCTGCGACATCCTGCTTACCCCGCACCCGGACGCATCAGGGCTCTGGCAGCGTGTCGCGAAGCGCGAGGCCGGCGACGCACTCGCGTTGGTGGAGCCGCGTGCGTGCGTCGCATTCGTGAAGGCGGCGCGAGCGCGCATCGCCGAGCGTGTGGTGAAGGAACGGGCGTCACACTGAGGCGCAGGCACGGCTGGATGCTGTCCGCAGTCGGGCTATCGCTGGCCTGCGCGCCCAACGCCGCAGCGTTGCCGATGCGCGCGCTGTTTGCGGCGCACGACTTGAGGGCGGCTGCACGGTTCCCATGCTGGTGCCGCAGGGCTTCGAGCGGGTGCTGCGCTTGGTCGCACGCCGACCGGGCGCGCCGCATGTTCGTGGCGCGACCCGGCGCGACACACCCGCTACAGCTTGGCCAGCAACCCCGTTGCCCCCTGCAAGTGCGCCACGAACGCCGGCGCCACTGACTCCACGAACTGCTTGAGTTCGGCGTTCTGAATCGCGGGCAGGAACTGCTTGGTGACCGCGTCGATCACCGTCTGGTGGTACGCGATCTCGTGCTCGAGAAAGGCGCGATCAAACGCCGAACCCTTGAGCCCGGCGAGCTTCTTCATCGTGTCGCGGTAGTCCAGCGCGAGCGCGAACTCCTTCGCGACCGGCGTGGGCGTGACGCCGAGCTTTCCGGCGAGCGTACGTCCCTGCTTCCGCACGGCGGTGTGCGCGTCGACCAGCATGCGCGCAAACTCTCTGACCTCCTGCTTCGTGGCGGCGCTGCGCGCGAGCCCGCCAGTGCCGATGTCCCACGTGTTGGCCGCGTCGAAGATGCCAACGATGGCCGCATCATCGAGGCCTCCCTTCTGACCGCGGGCCGGAGTGGCGACCGCGAAGAGGGCGGCCGCGAGAACGAACGACGAGTAGCGCATGGAACCTCGGAGGTGAGAGAGCGCGGCGACAACCGGGTCGGCCTCCGCCGCGCAGGGGACAATGCGCCCCGGTTCCCAATAAGTCAAGTAAGTAATTGACTTATTGGAAATGTGCTACCTTTTTTTCTCATGCCCTCCGCGCCTGCGCCGCTTCCGCCCGCACGACTCGCCGTCCTCGACCGCGTTCGTCGCGGCGACCACACGGTCAACGCCCTCGCGGCCGCCCTCGCCATCACCGACAACGCGGTGCGGCTCCACCTCGCCGCGCTCGAGCGCGACGGCCTCCTCCAGCGACTCGGCGTGCGCCGGTCCGGACAGGCGGGACAGCCGGCCGCCGAATACGACCTCACCGCACACGGCGAACTCGCGCTCTCGGCGGCCTATCCGGCGGCGCTCGCCGCACTCGTTGCGGCCATGGGCGCCGCGCTCACGCCGCGCGCCGCACGCGCCCTTCTTTCCGCGGCGGGTGCCAACCTCGCCGCCGCATCGGCGCACGCCACCGGCTCGCTCGCAGAGCGCGCTCACGCCTGCGCGGCACTCGTCGAGTCGCTCGGTGGGGCAGCCCATGTCAGCACCGGACGCGGCCGCGCGACGCTCATCGGCGCGGGCTGCCCGCTCTCCGTGGCCGTGCGCAAGGAGCCTGCCACCTGCACCATCATCGAGGCGCTGCTCGCTGGACACTCGGGCCTTGCCGTGGCGCAGCGCTGTGTGCACGGCGATCGCCCAGCATGTCGCTTCGAGTTCACCGAGCGATGAGGCGCCCCCACACGTGATCATCCACGCATGATCGCTCCCGTCCTCGTTCTCCCCGGTATCGGCAACTCCGGCCCCGACCACTGGCAGAGCCGCTGGGAGCGCACCGTGCCCGGCTGCACGCGCTTGCAGCAAGCCGACTGGGACGCGCCACGCTGCATCGACTGGGTGAATGCACTCGAAGCGGCACTTGCGGCCGCTTCCGCGCCGGTGGTGCTCGTTACGCACAGCTCTGCCTGTGCGCTCGTGGCGCACTGGACGCTCGCCGCCACCGCCGCATCGCGTGCCATGGTGCATGGCGCGCTGCTCGTCGGCCCGAGCGATCCCACGGGTCCGCGCTATCCGCAGGGTCCCACGGGCTTTGCGCCCGTGCCGCTCGTGCGGCTGCCCTTTCCGAGCATCGTGGTGGCGAGCAGCACCGACATCTATGTCTCGCTGGACACTGCGCAGCGCTTTGCGCTCGCGTGGGGCAGTCGCTTCGTGAACGTCGGCGCGGCGGGGCACATCAACAGCGCGAGCAACTTGGGCGACTGGCCGGCTGGACAAGCGCTGCTCGCCGAGCTGCGAGGCCCGCAGACGTGACGATGCCTCGCATCGACAGGTGGCGCTTCCGCGCGAGCGCTCTCGCTCGCGCCGTTGCACTCGCTCTCGCACTCGCGGACCTCCTGTTCGGCGTTCGCTCGCTCGCGCAGAGCGCCGCCGACTCCACGGCCATCCCGCGTGGTACGCTCACCGCGCACGTCATCCGCGACGCGAGCTTCGGTCGCGCGCGACGGGTCTGGGTGTACACACCGCCAGGCTACGACGCGAAGCGCAAGGCGCCCTATCCGGTTGTGCTCGCATTCGACGGCGCGACGTATCTCGACTCGATGCCGCTGCCGCGCGTGCTCGATTCGCTGCTCGCCGTGCGTCGCACCACCGCCTTCGTGGCCGTGCTCGTCGACGACTCGAGCGGAAGCGTGCGCACCGCGGAACTTGGCAACGCTGCGCGCATGCCCGTGTTCATCGCCACGCAGCTCTTGCCGTGGGTGCGCCAGCGCTGGCGCGTGACGCGTGATCCTTCACGCGTGATTGCCACCGGCTCGAGCGCGGGCGGGCTCGCAGCGGCCCACCTCGCGCTCTCGCGGCCCGACGTGGTCGGCAACGTGTTTGCGCAGAGCGGCGCGTTCTGGCGGAGCGCCGAGGGCTCGAACGGTGCGCCATACGAGTGGCTCACGCAGCGCGTGGGCCTGATCCCGAAGCAGAACGTGCGCTTCGTGCTCGACGTGGGCGTGCTCGAGGATCACGCGACCCTCGGCGGCACCGGCCCCAATTTTCGCGATGCCACGCGCCGCTTCCGCGATGCGCTCGCCGCACGCGGTTACGACGTGACGTACGTGGAGGTACCCGAGGGCAACCACGGCGAGCGGTGGTGGCGACAGCGCCTGGCCGCCGGCATCGTCGCGTTCAGCGCGCGCTGGCCGGGTACCTGAGGCGCTCATGCGCGCCGGCGACCGCAGGCATGCGCACGCGGCGTCGCCTTCGCCCCCCGCGGTGGTGCCCCGCGTGTAGGCTTCAGGCAGGGCATCACGCACACGGGAGCGGGCGATGGACAAGATGTACACACTGATGGGATCGGATGGCGTGCTCTTCGAGAGCGAGACGCCCGGCGAGTTCGGCGGCAATGGCGTCGACAAGATCTACGGCCGGATCGATTGCCCGTCTGGTTCGCGTGCTGCGGCCAAGAAAGACGGCGCCTACCGCAAGCACCGCGTTTTCTTCGCCGACGAGTCCACCGCGATCGCTGCCGGCTTCCGTCCGTGCGGCACGTGCATGCAGCCGCAATACGCGTTCTGGAAGTACGGCCCGCAGCCGGGGCTGCCGTTCCCTTGGCGCAAGCTGCCACGCGCGGGGTAGGAGCGTGCACCGTGGGCATCGGACGCAGCATGTCCGCACCTGAGTGACACAGTCCAAGACCGTCATCGCCACCGGCGCATTGTCCGGTGTCGGCCTGCTCGCCGCGCACGCGCTCACGATGCGCGAGCGAACGCCTAGTGGGACTGGCGCAACCTCTCGCGCTGATCTTCGAAGTCGGAGGATGCTCCCAGGATGCTGACGTACCTCGCCGTCGCCGGCGCCGCGTTGTTCGGCGCGCTTGCGCTCACCCATTTCGCGTGGGCCGTGACCGGTCGCGTGCCCGACGCGGTGATCCCCACCAAGCGCGACGGTTCGCGGCTCTTCGAGCCGAAGCGCGGCGAGTCGGCGGCGGTGGGCGCAGGACTGCTCGTCGCGGGGTTCATCCTGCTGCAGCGCGGCAACGTGGGTCCGAGCGTCGCGCCGCACTGGCTGCGCGCCTTCGGCACGGGCTTCATCGCCGTCGTCATGCTGCTGCGCGCCGTCGGGGATCGCGCCTACATAGGATTCACCAAGCGCGAGCGGGCGAGCCGCTTCGGGCGTCTCGACACCCGGTTCTTCACGCCACTCGTATCCGTGCTTGCCGTGGTCGCCCTCGTGCTCGCCGTCGGCGGTCACTGATGCCGCAGGCGTGCCGCCGAGCACGCACGGCTTCCCCCTGACACCGCCCCATGTCGCTCTACAGCGCCGACATCCGCTGGACGCGCGGTGACCAGCCCTTCCTCGACAGACAGTACAGTCGCCGCCACGTCATCCGCTTTGACGGCGGCGTCGAGGTGGCGGGCTCGTCGTCGCCGCATGTCGTGCGCGTGCCGTTCTCGGATCCGGCCGCGATCGACCCCGAAGAGACGTTCGTTGCCGCGCTCTCCTCCTGTCACATGCTCTGGTTCCTCGACCTGACCGCACGCGCGGGCTTCGTGGTCGACCGCTACGACGACCACGCCACCGGCGTGATGGACAAGGACGCCCAAGGCCGCCTCGCGATGACGGTGGTGACACTCCACCCCGATGTCGCGTTCGGCGGCATCACACCACCGACGCACGCCGAGCTCGATGCGCTGCACCACGCGTCGCACGAGGCCTGTTACATCGCGAACTCGGTCAAGACCGACGTGCGTTGCGAGCCGGTCTATCCGGCCGGAGTCTGAGGGCGCGTTGCGAGTTCTCCTCTTCGGCGCCAGCGGCATGATCGGCTCGGGCACGCTGCACGAGTGTCTCACCGACGCGCGCGTGGCGAGCGTGACCACCGTCGTGCGCGCGCCGCTCGAGCAGTCGCACCCCAAGTTGCGCGAGGTTGTCCATGCGGACTTCTTCGACTACGCGGCGCTCGCCACCACCATGGCGCAGTCGGATGTCGTCCTCTTCTGCCTGGGCGTCACTGCCGTGGGCCTGGACGAAGCGCAGTACACGCGCATGACGTTCGACCTCACGGTCGCCGCTGCGCGTGCGATGGTCGCGGCCAATCCTGCGAGCACCTTCTGCTACGTGAGCGGACAGGGTACCGACCGGACCGAGCAGGGCAGCGCCATGTGGGCGCGCGTGAAAGGGCGCACCGAAAACGCGATCCTCGCGCTGCCGTTCAAGGCGTCGTACATGTTCCGGCCCGGCTTCATCCAGCCGATGCAGGGGGTGCGGTCGAAGACCTGGTGGTATCAGGCGATCTACAGCACGCTCGCGCCCATCTCGCCGTTGCTCACGCGATTGCTGCCGGGGCTCGCCACGA
>JAYTVE010000501.1:0-3353 GCA_043744185.1 Gemmatimonadota bacterium
TCGCACGACGCCCCCCGATCACGCCGGGACCGTCCCCCGGCGCAGCCGTGCCGTTGCGGGCTAGCGCATCGGCTCCAGATCGTCGAACATCATGTCGTCGTCGAAGTCGTTCTCGTCGTCAGCGCCCGGACGTCCGGGGCCCATGCCGCCGGGGCCGCCCTGATGCATGCGCATCTGCCCCGGACCGCCCATGCCACCGCCCTGGCCCATCATGCCGTGATGCATGCCTTCATCCATGCCTTCATGCATGCCGGGGCCACCGCGCATGCCGCGCTCCATGCCGCGCTCCATGCCGCGCCCCATGCCGCGCCCCATGCCGCCGCGCATCGCGGGCAGCTTGTCGCGCTGCTCAGCTGTGAGAATGGCGCGGGCGTCCTGCATCGCCTTGAGGTGCGCCATCGCGCCATCGACGCGGAGCGCGGCGAGCTTCTCGAGCGCCTTTCGCGTCGCAGCCAGGTCGCCTTCACCCTTGCGAGCGTCGGCGAAGTCGGCGCGGGCGCGGAGCATCGCACCTTCGTTCGGCGCAAGCGCGGCCTTCTGCGTCACGGCGAGAGCGTCAAGCCGCTTCACCTGATCGTCGGTGAGGTTGAGGGCGGCCTTGTGCTGCGCGATCATTTCAGCGGGGGAACCACCGCGACGCATCATGCCCGGACCCGCGCCGTGCATGCCGGGCATCATGCCACCCGTCATGCCACCGTGCATGCCACCGTGCATGCCACCGTGCATGCCGGGCATTCCACCCGCGGCACCGCCGGGCGCCGGCGTGCGCGGCTGGCTGCCCTGCTGGGCGACTGCGGGGAGCGCCGTCGCGATCAGGAGACCGGCCGTGGCGAGCAAGCGTGGGGTACGCATCGAGCAACTCCTTGGGTAGTGGGCGCGGAATCGCGCCGTGGTCGGGCATGCCTTGTCGCGCCCCACGATGGCGCGTCGTTCATGCCCTCTGCCCACTAGACGCCCATCCCCCCGAAAGCGTTAGTCGCGCGCCATGACACGCGCGCATGTGCGAGGCTATTCGGCCAGCAGCTGCTGCACGAGCACACGCTGCGCGGCGTAGTCGCCCTCGCCATCCCAGTGATACCGCAGCTTGCCGGTCTTGTCGAAGATGTAGATCGACGGCCAGTAGCGATTGTTGAAGCGGTTCCAGATGATGAAGTCGGGATCGACGGGCACGGGATACGTGACGCCCAACCTCACGATCGCCTTCTTCACGTTGTTGAGGTCACGCTCCGGAGCGAGCTCCGGCGTGTGCACGCCGATCGTGATCAGTCCCTTGCCGCGGAAGTCGGCGTCGAGCTTGCGCACGAACGGCAGCGCCGCCTGGCAGTTGGAGCAGAGAAAGGTCCAGAAGTCGACGATCACGACGTGACCCTTGAGCGCGGCTGCGTCGAGCGGAGCGGAGTTGAGCCAGACGGCGGCGCCGTCGAGGGCGGGGAGCGTCTTCGGGTCGGGTGCGTGCGGGTCGCTCGCGTCCGCGGCGCTCTGCGCCGCCGTGTTGGGCGAGACCGGCGCGGCGACGAGCAGCTCCTTCGCGCCGCCCAGAATGACGGCAGTGCTCAGGCTGACCACAACGGCCGCGATGGCCGCTAGCGACTTGCTGGTGTGATTGCGCATGTGGCAAGTACGAGAAGACGGAGGCGATCGGATCACGGATGATCGCGAGTGTGCGACGCACGATCCACGTAGCGAGGAGCCTCTCGATTCGTTCGCGAACGCCAACCGCCAGCGTCCATCGACAGGCGCTTGCTTGGTATGTGGTTGTCTATGCGCTTGTGCTGCATAGACTTGCGCGATTCTGTGGCTTGTCATCGGAGCCCCGACCAAGGAGCTTTCGAAGACCTATGACACTCATTGATCTCATCGGCGTTCCGGTCGACCTTGGCGCCAGCCGCCGAGGCGTCGACATGGGCCCGTTCGCCATTCGCGCGGCACGCATCCGTGAAGAGCTGCTCGCCCTCGGCCACGACGTGACCGATCAGGGCAACCTGATCGTGCCCGATCGCGGCACCTTCCCACACGACGCGGCCGGCATCGACTTTCTGCCAGTCATCGCGGAGGTGTGCGCCGAGTTGGCGAATCGGGTGGAGACGAGCGTCGATGCGCGACGCTTTCCGGTCGTGCTCGGCGGCGACCATTCGCTCGGTCACGGCTCGGTGGCGGGGGCTGCGCGCGCGTTGCGCAAGCGCGGGGAATCGCTTGGCCTCCTGTGGATCGATGCGCATGCCGACATCAACACCCCCGACACGAGCCCATCGGGCAACGTGCACGGCATGCCCGTGGCACACCTGCTCGGCTTCGGCGACAAGCGGCTGAGCGCGCTCAACGGCAGCGCGCCGGCGGTGAAGCCGGGGCACGTGGCGCTCATCGGCATCCGCGACCTCGACGCCGGCGAGCGCGCGCACCTGCGCGAGTACGGCGTGCGCACATACACGATGACCGATGTCGATCGTCGCGGCCTCGCGGCGGTGCTCGAGGAAGCGATCCAGAGCGTTGGGCGCGCGACCAACGGGTTGTGGGTGAGCTACGACCTCGACGCGCTCGACCCGATGCACGCGCCGGGCGTGGGCACACCGGTGAGCGGCGGCTTCAGCTGGCGCGAGGCGCATCTCGTGATGGAGATGCTGGCCGAGAGCGGCAAGCTGATCGGGTTGGATGCGGTGGAGGTCAATCCGATTCTTGACCAGTCGAACCGCACGGCAGAGTTGGCGGTGGGGTTGGTGGCGAGCGCACTGGGGAAGCGGATTCTCTAGCGTCATCCTGAGTGCAGCGCGGGGTAACGTGAGGGTCGATCCGGTCGACAGCGTGTAGTATCTCCCGCATGCCCCAAGAGCCCACGCACGCCTGGTCCGACTGGCGCCCCGCTACCTGCATGCCGGCGCACTGCTTCAATGAAGCAGTGCGCCCGGGGTTGATCGCACAGCCATCGAACACGTGGTCATCGCTCGGCTTCGTCGTGGTCGCGCTGCTCGTGGTCGTCAGGCAGGCACGCGGCATGAGCGTCACCGATCGTCTGGTGGTGGCCGCGACTCCGACGTTGCGCGCCCTGCTGGCGATGGCGTTGCTCGTGACCGGCCTCGGCAGCGCGTTCTACCACGCGTCGCTCACCTTTGTGGGCCAGACCGCCGACGTGGCGGGGATGTATCTGCTCTCCACCTTCGTGATCGTGTACGCGCGCGCCGACGCTCGACCCGACGCGGTGCGCCGACTGGTGACGCAATACGTCGCGTTCAATGCCGTGCTGCTGGTCGCACTGGTGCTCGTGCCGGAGCTGCGCCGACAGCTGTTCGCCGTGCTGCTCGTGATCGGCTTGGTGATGGAGTATCGACGTGGCGCGCGATCGACGGCGTTCGCGCCAC
>JAYTVE010000502.1:0-3325 GCA_043744185.1 Gemmatimonadota bacterium
AGCATGGCGGGCACGGTGAAGAAGAGCTCGCTCACGGGCGGACCCACCTGCGGCGTGCGGCGTTCGATGGTGCGCACGGCAAAGCGGCGGCGTGAGCGTAGTTCCGCTTCGATGCGCGCGATGACGGAATCGGTTGGGAGGTGACGCCAACCCGGAATGCGGACGAGGCTCCACGCCGCTGCGGTGCGTCCCCATCCATGATTGTCGCTCGCGGCGACGGGGGCGAGGTTGAGCGAGTCGACCATGCGCAGGATGAGCGGGCGATCACGCAAGTTCTGCGCGAGGCCGCGCGGTGCGGCGTCGTTGACCTCGATGCCGATCGTAGGCGTGACGGAGTCAATGCCATCGCGTGCGAAGTTGGCGAGGTTCGCGGGGATCGTCTGCAGGACGACCGGCGTGAGTCCATTCGAAAGCGTCGCGTTCGCCCTGAGATGATCGGCCGGGCCGAACATCGCGAGGTCGCGCTCGTGAGCGCCGAGCACGTTGACGTGCGTGCCGTTGGAGTGCGCCTCGATGCCCGCGGCGATGATGGTCCCTTCGCCGGCGCGGACGGGATTGCGCGCGATTCCCTTCTCGATTTCCGCCCAGCTCGAGGCGCCCTCGGGCGCGAGGTGGTCGGTGATGTAGCTGACATGGTAGCCCGCTTGGCTGTGCCAGGCGCGATTCTGCTCGGCGTCGAAGCCGGGGCGTCCGTCGTGCGAGGCCTGCGTATGCGAGTGGAAATCGACGGCGATGAGCTCGGAGTCGAAGATCTGGAGCTTGGCCATCGGGCGTGGCAACAGGATACCGGCGGCATACACGCCGACGATGGCGGCGAGCACACCGAACAGTCCCGCGAACTCCCAGAGCCAGCTGGGCGGGGTGCTCGTGCGGAGTCGCGTGCGCGTGCGGCGGTAGAGCCACCAGAGGAGCACGGTGCCAATGACACCGTAGTGCTGCGGAAGCGTCAGCAGCGAGAGTTCGTCGAGCAGGTTGAAGATCGGGGCGAAGCGGAGGTACCAGGTGCTGACGACGAGACGGCCGCCGTCAAAGCCGAGCCCGTTGAGTGAATCGCGGAGCGCCGGCAGCGGATAGATGCCGGGGAGGAGGAGCACCACCGTCACGATCGTCGGCCAGAGGATGCGCCACGGGTTCGGAAGGAAGGTGGGGGCGCCCGGGAGGCCGTCGCCGTTGGTGGCGGGGGTGTTGCGCGGGGTGAAGCGGGTGGCCACGAAGCGGCGGAGGGGGAAGGAGTGTCTGTCGTACTGAGCGAAGTGAACGAGCTGCTGCGCGGGATGAGCACGAGCAGGTCCGTCGCTGCGCTCAGGACGACACCGGTAAGTTGCGGGTGCGGGCGGTGCAACTCAACCGCGCCGTGGCACTACCGCTCGAGCTTGAACCCCGCATCCACCGCCGGTCGCTTGTCCGCGTTGGCGACAAACCACCCCGTGAGATACATCCACCGCGCCATGCGCGTGAGCTTGGCGTAGTCGATCCGCTCTGGCGTATCCCGCACGGTGTGGTAGTCATCGTGCAGGTTGGTGGACCACATGAGTGCCGGAACGCCCAAGCGCGCATACGGCACATGATCGCTGCGAAAGTACCAGCCTTCCGGGTGCGTCGGACGGTCCCAGAGGGAGTCGAGCACGAACTTGCCCGTGAGTTCGTTCGCTCGCAGGGCCATCGCCACCAACTCGCTGGAGTTGCGATGCGGCGGCTGGCTGCCGAGCAGGCTGGCCGTATCGGGGTGGTTCCGCCCAATCATGTCGCCGTTGAGGACCGCGACGACTTGCGCGAGCGGCACGACGGGATGCGCGGCGTGATAGCGCGAGCCGATCAGTCCGCGTTCCTCGGAGCCATGATGCACGAAGAGCACGGAGCGCTTGCCTGGCTGCTTCACGAACGCACGGGCGGCCGCAAATTCGGCCACGCTCACGGAGCCGTTGTCGTCCGCGCCGGCCCAGACTGAATCGCCGTCGATCACGAAGCGCACGCCGTTCGCGTCCTGATGCGAACTGTAGAGCACGTACTCATCGCGCAGCTTGGGGTCCGTGCCGCGCACGACACCGATGACGTTGACGGACTGCGTCTCGAAGCGCTCGAGGCGCACGGAGATCTCGACGCCTGGGCCACGCTGGAGGATAGGCGCCATCGACGCACGTACGAGCAACAGCGGTACCGGCCCCGCGCCGAGTGCCGGCGGCGCTGGCACGCGTTCCGGCTGGCCAGCGAAGCGCGGCGCCGCGCGATCGACGTCGTAGTTGCCGCGCGCGCGCATGGTGGCGAAGGCCTCGAACGCTTCGTCGGTTTTCGGGTCGGCCACGAGCAGCACTGCGAGCGCGCCGCGCCGCGCGAAGCGCTGGTTCATGGCGAGAATCGCGGCATCCACGTAGCGGACGTTGGCCGGATAGCTCGTGGGGCGGATGCTCGCCGGGTTGGGTACGGGGAGCTGTACCGCGACAATCTTGCCGCGGACGTCCACGGTCGTGTCGCGGGCGTCAGCCAGCCAGGTGACGGCGCCCCACGCTTCGATGGGCACGACGTTCGGCGCCGTCACGTCACTGAACAGGGTGAGCGTCTGAGCGCCGATGCTCACGCGACTCGCGGCAGCCGACACGCGCGTGCGCAGCATGGTGAACCACTGGAAGTACGTGCCATCCTCGCCGAGCGGCTTGAGGCCGATCTTCGCGTACTGCTCGGCGACCCAGATCGAGGCGCGCATCTCGTCGGGGGTGCCGCCTTCGCGGCCGCGCATCGAACTGGAGGCCATGGCGTAGAGGTCGCGCTTCAGATCGGCTTCGCGGACCTGCGTCATCGCGGCGGGGACGCCGGGCGACTTCGCGGTCGATGTGCCCTGCGCTGGCAGAAAGGCCGGCGCGAGGGCCGCGCAGGCCATGGCGAAGAGCGAACGTCGATACGTCGTGGCCATTGATCGCGGAGCGAAAGGAACCAACCGGAGCGAGGCGGTGAAAGTACGGCGGCACGCCGCCGTCCGCGACTTTGCGAGCAGGAGCCACCCTGTCAGCTTTCTTGCCATGCCTGACACCAAGCCCTCCTTCACGCGCGGCCTCTACGCCGGCGCGATCCTCGACGCGGCGATCTTCCCGTATCCGCCGTCGCTCGAAGCGCGCGATCCGGGCGAAGCCGCCGTGGTGCGCCGCCTCATCAACGGCCTGCGCGCGCTGCACGGCGACCTGATCCACTCCGAGCAGATTGACGCCGAAGAGTCGGTGCCCGAGGCGGTGATCACCGCATTTGGCGAGATGGGAATGCTTGGCCTGTCCATTCCGAAGGAGTACGGTGGGCTCGGACTCTCGGCTACCGCGTATGCGCGCGTGTTCGCGAC
>JAYTVE010000503.1:0-11441 GCA_043744185.1 Gemmatimonadota bacterium
ACCTCGGCCAGCGAGGGCGAGTACTCGGTGAGCGACGCGCAGGCAAGCACGTGGCCGGTGGCATCGGTGGCCACCACGTAGTTGTCGAGATCGCGCGCCACCTGCGCCGACGAACGGGGCAGCATCAGTCCCGCCGGTGCAAAAGTGCTCACCAGCTCCACGATCTGCGCCACGTCGGACGAGTGCGCGGCACGGACCATCGGATAGCTCGCATCGAACAGGGCGAGCACCGGCGGGCGCACGCGCCAAGGGGCGCGGGCCGGGACAATTGCGGTGGGTGTTGCGAGCGCGAGATTATGCACAACAGAAGCATAAATATGCTAGACGCTGCACGCAAGGGGCGGGGGAACGGGGCGGGGAACGGGGAGTACGACGGGGGCCCAATCCGTGCCGGGCAACTCGAACGCAACACCAAGTCCCCGGCCCTGTTAGACTTCCCCCCCGCATGACCAACACCTCCGCCTCCAGTCTCCGCCTCCGCGCGGCCGCCATCGTCGTCGGTCTCGGCCTCGCCCTTGCCGCGGCATGCGCGAATCCTGCCGCAGGGCCGTCGAGCCTGGCCATCGACCCGCTTACCGCGCCCTACGACAGCGCGCTCGGAATCGACATCACCAAGTACGTCGCCACGACCAACGGCGCCTTCTACTTCGACTCCGTGGTGGGCGGCGGCAACGTGGTGGCCAGCGGAAAGACGGTATCGCTCCGCTATGTGGGGCGGTTGATCGACGGCACGATCTTCGACCAGGACACGGTGTCCGGAACCTCAGCGCTCGCCTTCACGGTTGGCGCCGGCTCGGTCATCCCAGGGTTCGACGAAGCGCTCACCGGTATGCGCGCTGGTGGCAAGCGCGTGCTCATCATCCCGCCCAAGCTCGGCTACGGGGCGGTGCCGCGTGCCGGAATTCCCGCCAATTCGATCCTGATCTTCCGCATCACCAACCTGACGTCCAACTGATCGTTGGCGCGGGGTTGGTGCCCTCCACCGGCGGGGCTATCTTTTCAAGCCTTCGTCCGAGCACCCCGCCTTGGGGTGGTCCATCCGTTTCTCCCGCCTGACCGGTTTCATGCCCTACGTCATCACGGAAGCCTGCAAGAATACGAAGGACAAGTCGTGCGTGGACGTGTGTCCGGTGGACTGCATCTACGAAGGGCCGGAGATGCTCTACATCCACCCGGACGAGTGCATTGACTGCGGCGCCTGCGAGCCGGAGTGCCCCGTGACGGCGATCTTTCCGGAAGAGGACGTGCCGGCGGCGCAGAAGGAGTACGTGCAGATCAATCGCGCCGTCTTCAAGAGCGAAAATCCGCCCAAGCGCCCGACGCGCTGAGCGCGCGACTTCAGCGCAGCGGGGTGTGAGGCGATGACCGCCCCGCTCAGGGCCATCACGTTCGATTACTGGGATACCCTCATTGAGGGGACCGTCGAACGCGAACGCACCCAGATGCGCCGCAGCGCCTTTCGCGACCTGCTCGCGGAGCTGGGGCACGAGCTCACCGCTGACGACGTTTCCGCGCTGCACAAGGATGTGGCGCGCGATCTCGACCGCTGGTGGCGCGTCGAACAGCGCGGCTACAAGACCGAGGAAGCCGTCGCGCACCTGTTGGCCAAGCGCGGCATCGTGCTCCCGCAGAATGACGCGCGCGTGGTGCGCACCGCACGCCAGGTGGACGCCGCGCTCATCGAGCACCCGCCCGAACTCCTGCCGAACGCGCTCGACGTGCTCGAGCGGCTCTCGCGCCGCTTCCGCCTGGCCATCGTGAGCGACACCGGAATCGCGAGCGGGATGGCGCAGGACCGCGTGCTCGAGCTGCGCAACGTCCGTCGCCTCTTCACCGCCACCATCTACTCGGCCGACATCGGCTGGGCGAAGCCGCGGAAGGAGATCTTCCAGGCGGCGCTCAACGAACTCGCCACGCCGCCCGCCGAAACGCTCCATGTGGGCGACATCGAGCGCACCGACATCGTGGGCGCGATCGGCATGGGGATGCGCGCCATCCGCTGCGACATCGTGCGTGTGTCGGGGTCGAGCGACGCGGAGTTGGTGGCCACGAGCCTGAACGAGATCGCGGACTACGTGCTGGCCCAACCGTAGGCGCAGCTGAGGGTGCCCCCGCCATTCCCGCCAAAGTGAGCGAGACAATCGGGCCTCAGGCGTGGGAGTCTGGCCCCGGTCCCGACGGGGGTCAAAATGCGAAGCGGGCTGGTGGAGATTTCAGGGAGCCAGCACCGCCCCTCACGGCCCCAGCAACGCCGCCGGAACCACCGCGATGCCGTCCGCTCGCCGATACGCGTGCGGTCCGCTCGTCACGACGATCGCATCCAGCAGATCCTCACCAATCTGTTCACGCAGCCAATGCAGTCCTTGCACATCCGCCTCGTCCACGGTTCCCGAGAGCTTGACCTCGATCGCCAGCACGCGGTGGTCGGCACGTTCGACAATGAGGTCCACTTCCCGCCTGCCGTCGCGCGTGCGCAGGTGATGCACGCGCGCTTCGGCGCGTTGCGAGTACACGCGCACGGACTGCGTCACGAGCGATTCGAACAGCGCACCGAGCAGCGGGCCGTCTCGAAGAGAGTCCGCGCCATCTGATGTCTCGTGCAGCAGCGCGTCCTCGTCCACGCCGAGCAGGCGCGCCGCAAGAGCCGGGTCGGCCAGATGATGCTTGGGCGTCAGGGTGAGCCGCGTGAGCGGATTGCGGGACGGAAGCCACCCCGGTACGTCGTCCACGATCCAGAGTCGCTGCAGCACCTCGTGGTAGCTCGCCACGGTTCCCTTCGTCGGGGCAACATCCGCGTCGTAGGTGGCTGCGCGCCGCAGCTTCTCGAACGAGGTTGTTGCCGCGGTTGATGCGGCATACGCCGCGAGCCAGCGACGAAGCGCCTGGGGCCGTCGCACCACGAAACCATTCTCGGCGAAATCACGGTCCACGAGCCGCGCGAGATAGCCATCGAGCTGGGCGCGCCGGGCTCGCGGGGTCAGCTCACGGACGCCTGGAAAGCCGGACGCGACGACCTCACGCGCGTAGTCGCGCAGCGTCACGGTCGAACTGCCGGTGACGCGCTCGGCGCGGCCGGTCAGCAGGCGCCCGAGACTGACGGTCGGTCGCGCCAGCTGCCGCTCCGCCAGCGAGAGAGGTCGCATGCGGAGCGACACGATGCGCCCCGCTCCCGAGTGCGTCGGGGGCGACTCGGGTGCTGCCGAACCCGTCAGCAGGATCCGATTGGGCGATCGATCAGCATCCACCGAGCGGCGGACGGCATCCCAGATGTCGGGGACGCGCTGCCACTCGTCGATGAGGACGGGCGGTGGCGCCGTGAGCGCCGCGCGTGGGTCAGCTTGAACGAGCGCCCGCACGACCGGGTCGTCAAGCTGGTAGATCGTCGTGGCCCGGCGTTTGGCCGTGGCCGTTTTGCCCACACCCTTGGGTCCCTCGAGCGCCAGCGCAGGCAGCTCGGCCAGCAGTTCGTCGAGCTCGACATCAACAATTCGTGCGCGGTACTGGTCTAGCAGGGCCGTCATCGTTCATACTATACTATTTGCCCACAACAAACAAGGTCAAATGACCATATCATAGTGGTCCGTATGCCTCCGTCGTCGAGATGGACCGTCATGTCCCCACCTGCCCAAGGAACGCCGCCACCCCCGCCACAAACACCCCCGGCTGCTCGAACGGCGCCAGATGCCCCGTGAGCGGAATGCGCGTGTAAATCGCCCCGGGAATCTTCGCGGCCATCTGCTCCATCTCCTCCGGCGGCGTCAGCACGTCCTCGGCACCGCAGAGCACCAGCGTGGGAACCGTGATGGTGCCCAGCACCTCGGTCTGGTCCGGACGGTCTCGCAGCAGGCGAATACCGGCCACGATGCCTGCCACCGACTGCCGCTCAATCAAGTTGCGCACCCCGTCGGTCACGTTGGTCGAGCGCTCCCGCGTCGTCTTCCCCACCGTGACCGGCAGTTGCAAGTCCGCCACCACACGCGGCCCCGCGGCGTTCGCCCGCTCAACCAAGGCGTCGCGCTTGACCTTGGCCTCCGGGCCGTCGGCCGCGGACCGGGTGTCGCAGAGGATCATCGCCCGAACCCGCTCCGGGTGGAGTCGCCACAGGGCAAGGGCCACGTAGCCCCCCATGCTCAGCCCGCAGACCACCGCCCTGTCGATCTCCAAATGGTCCAGCAGGGCCACCAGCTCCTCCACCACGGAGTCGAGCGTGGGCTGCTCGTCCGGGAGGGGGGAGGAGCCGAACCCCGGAAGGTCCGGAACGACACAGCGCGCTCGGTCCTTGAGTAGGCGCACCGTCGGCGCCCAGAACCCCCGGTCGTGGGGGAAGCCGTGGAGGAAGAGCACCGGAGTGCCGCGGCCGGTGTCGTCGTGGCCGAGGATGACGGGGCGGGAGTCCATGCTCGGGAATGTACGAGGTCAAAAGGGCCAAGCGATCCGTCGGCCGGGCGATAGATTTTTGGACGTGAACCCGCCACCGCACGCCCATCCGCTGGACTACCTCGACACCGCGCAGGACGTCGACGTCTTTCTCGAGTCCGTGGCCGACACCAAGGCCATCGCGCTCGATACGGAAGGGGCAAGCTTTCACAAGTTTGTCGATCGCATCTACCTGCTGCAGCTGACTACCGACGCGCGCAGTGCGATCATCGATCCACTGCCCATCGGGACGCCAGCCTCGCTCGGCCGGATGCTCGAGGATCCGAAGGTTGAAGTCGTGTTTCACGATGCCGACTACGACCTGCGCCTGCTGCACCAGGACTATGGCTGGCGCATCACGAACATCTTCGACACGCGCATCGCCGCGCAGCTGCTCGGCATTCCCGCCTTCGGCCTGGCCGCGCTGCTCGAGAAGTACTTCGGACTCAAGCTCGACAAGAAGCACCAGCGCGCCGACTGGAGCATGCGCCCGCTCACGCCCGACATGCTCGACTACGCGGCGCACGACACGCGGCATCTGTTGGAGCTGCGCGACCTCCTCCGCAACGAGCTCGAGCGCAAGCAGCGCTGGGCGTGGGCCGCCGAGGAATTCGCGCGGCTCGAGGGGACGCGCTGGGAGCCGGAAGATCCGGGCAGCTCGTTTTTGCGCATGAAGGGCGCGCGCGACCTCACGCGCCGCGAACTCGCGCGCCTCAAGGAGCTGGTCGCGTGGCGCGACGGCGTCGCGAGCCAGCTCGATCGCTCCACCTTCCGCGTCATGGCCAACGAAGTGCTGTTCGAGACGGCGCGCTCCGGCGCCACGGCCAAGGAGCAGCTGGCGGCCATCAAGGGGATGCCGCGCGGCATGCTCGAGCGGCAGCACGGGGAGATTCTCGCGGCGATCGCCACCGGCGATGCCGTGCCCGAGTCGGACCTGCCGCGCTTCCCGAAGTCGGCCAAGTGGGACAAGGACCCCGACTTCGACGCGAAAGTGAGCGCGCTCAAGACGGTGCGCGACGACGCTGCCAAGCGGCTCGAGCTCGATCCCGGCGTGCTCTGCGCGCGCGATCGCCTGGAAGCGGTGGCGCGCCGCGTGCCGCGTTCGACGGAGGAATTGGCCGAGGTGAAGGAGCTGCGCCGCTGGCAGGCCGACGAAATGGGCGCACAGTTCGTGAAGGCGCTCAAGGGCTTCGCGGCGCGGGCACCCAAAGGCGCCAACGGTACCAAGCCGACCGACGATTCGCCCTACCGCGACACCTGAGCTGACGTGACCGCGTTCGAGCACGCCGGAGTGAGCGACGGTGCGGGCAACCTGCGTCCGCCCATGCTCGCGAGCGACGCGCTGCGCGGCGTGAAGGTGGCCGTCGTGGGTGCGGGCGCATTCGGCGGATGGACGGCGCTGCAGCTCCTCCGCGCCGGCGCCCAAGTGACGCTCGTGGATGCGTGGGGCCCCGGACACGGGCGCTCATCGAGCGGCGATGAAACGCGCGTCATTCGCGCGGGCTACGGACCGAGCGTGATGTACACGCGCTGGACGCTACAGGCATACGACGAGTGGCGCGCGCTCGAGGCGCTCACCGGTCGCACGCTCATGACGATCACGGGCGCGCTGTGGATGTTCTCCGTGGCCGATGACTCGTACCTGCGCTCCGCGATGACGGTGCTCGCGGCCGAGGGCGTGCCGTTGCATGAGCTCACGCTCGATGAGACCGCGCAGCGCTTTCCGCAGTTCGGGCTTCGCGGCGTGCGCTCGGCGTTCCACGAACCCGGTGCCGGCTTCCTTCGTGCGCGGCTGGGTTGCCAAGTAGTGGCGGCGCAGTTCGTGGCCGAGGGCGGCACGCTGGTGCAGGCTGAAGTGAAGCCGGGACGGATCGCGCGGGATGCGATGGGTTCACTGATTACCAACGATGGCGGTCGCATAGACGCGGACCGGTTCGTGTTCGCGTGCGGGCCGTGGCTGGGACGTCTGTTTCCCAAGGTGATCGGCGCCGGTGTGTTGCCCACGCGGCAGGAAGTGTTCTACTTCGGAACTCCGGCGGGGGATGCGCGGTATGAACCCGGTTCCTGTCCCGTGTGGCTGCATGCGGGACAGGACGGCGTGAGCTTCGGCATTCCCGGCAACGACGGACGCGGCATGAAGGTGGGCGACGACGTGCGAGGCCCGAAGATCGACCCGACGCGCGCGAGCCGTGCGCCGACGGCGCGCGCGATGGCGTGGGCCAAGGCGGAGCTCGCGGACCGGCTTCCGGGCCTTGCCGCTGCACCGATCGCGGAGTCGCGCGCGTGTGTGTACGAGAACTCACCTGATGGGCACCTGATTCTCGATCGCCATCCGTTGGCCGCGAATGTGTGGATCGCGGGCGGTGGATCCGGGCACGGCTACAAGATCGGCCCTGCGGTTGGACGCCACGTGAGTGCACTCGTGGCCGGGGCGACACCGCCCCTTTCCGTATTTGGTATTGCGCGATTGGCGGCCGTGACCCCAGCGTAGCCCATGTTGATGCGTGCAGGCCTGCTGCTCGGAGTCGTGGCAATCGCGCTGATCACCGCGCGCTCCGCTCAAGCGCAGGCGCTGCGCGGCAAGGTGCTCGTGGACGGGGTGGGGCCAATGCCGAACGTCGAGGTCCGGCTGATCGCCGATTCGGCAGGTTGGCACCTCGGCGTAAAGGCGACCGCAGTAACGGACGCGGTGGGCGATTTTCTGCTGGTGGCCCCCGAGCCGGGGACCTTCGTGCTCGACGTGCGGCGTTTCGGCATCCGACCTGCGCGTTCGGCTGCGTTCCGGCTATCGAAGGGCGATACCGCTGAGCTGCTCGTGCGCACGGAGCGGAACGTCGCACAACTCTCGAGCGTGGACATCAAGGCCGACTCCGGCGCGAGCATGGACTTCACGCGCGGGTTTGCGGCGCGGCGCGCGAAGCTCAAGGGGCATTTCCTGGATCGCTCGGATATCGAGAAGCGTGGCGCGATCAGCGCGTTCGATGTGCTCGCCGGGCTTCAGGGGCTGCGCATCGTGGACGGCGTGGCCGGCAGCACGGGTGATCAGCACGTGGTAGCCGATCGCGGCGGGCGGTCGATCCAGGGCGGCGGACTGCAATGCTTCGTGGCCACCTTCGTGGACGGCATCGAGTACGACCAGGTGGAACTTGGACGTACGCTGCGCGCAGCGGACTTCGAGGCGGTGGAGTTCTACACGCCGGCGGAGACGCCAAACGAGTTCCGGAAGACGAACTCGAGCTGCGGGACGCTGCTGTTCTGGACGCGAACGAGCAGCGTGACGAAGAAGAAGGGCTAGAAGCCGAGGTACGCGCGTACGCGCGGCTCGATGCGCTCGGGGCTCCAGAACGGGCTCCAGACGAGGTTCATCTTCACGTCGGTGACCCCCTCGACGGAGCGCACTTCCTTCTCGGCGTCGGTCATGATCTCGGGGCCCGAAGGGCAGCCCGGCGAGGTGAGCGACATGTCGATGCTGACCACGGTGCCATCGACGTTGATGGCGTAGATGAGCCCCAGGTCCACGATGTTCAGGTTGAGCTCGGGGTCCTTGACGCGGCGAAGCGCGAGCTTGACCAGATCTTCCGTGACCGCACCGGGCGCCGATGGTGCGACAGCACCCTCCGAGTCTGCCGGTGTCGGGGCGGTCACGGCAACGGGATCGGTGGCGGGGGTGATCAGGTCGGGGGCGGTCACAGCTGAATCCTAGCGGAGGGTACCGATCGAATCCACGCAGTGGGGAACGAGTTCCCCGCAGCTCTTAATGTGTGGCGCGCCCCTTCTTGGACTTGGCCGGCGCCTTGCCTTTGGCGACGGGCTTTTTGGCCCTCGCTCCCTTGGCTGGCGCGTGCTTGGCCGCTCCCTTGCCCTTCCGCACGCCACGGCCGCGACGTGGCTTCGGCTGCGGGCGGTTCCACTTCCGGTACTCGGTGTCGGCGCGATAGCTGGCCGGATGTGCCACGAAGTTGAGCGGATCGTCGACAACGCTCACGCTCGCCGCATCGGCCAGGTCGGCGCGGACATCGGCGATGACGAGTGCCGGGCGGCGCGCGCGCGCGGCGTGCACGCGGTTGGTGAGCAACACCACGAACAGCTCGCGGTCGGGATCGATCCAGAGGCTGGTGCCCGTGTAGCCGGTGTGGCCGAACGAGCGCTCCGAGAAGAACTGCCCGCAGCCGCCGTGCTCGGTGGCGCAGGTGTCCCAGCCCAAGGCGCGCGTGCCCGCAGCGCGACGCGTGAAGAGGCGCACCGTGCTGTCGGCCACGATGCGCGTGCCTTCGTACGTCCCGTTGTTGATCATCATCTGCGCGAAGACGGCGACGTCGTTCGCGGTGCTGAACAGGCCGGCGTGGCCCGCGATGCCGCCCAGGGCAAAGGCGTTCTCGTCGTGCACTTCGCCGCGGAGCGGATAGCCGCGCGGCGGGGTGACCTCGGTGGGGGCGACGCGCGCGGCAAGGTTCACGTCCGGGCGGTACATGGTGCTCGTCATGCCGAGCGGTCCGAAGACGCGCGCCTGCAGGAACTGGTCGATCTGCTCGCCCGCAGCGCTCTCGGCGACCCACGCGAGGAGATCGGCGCCCAGGTCGGAGTAGATGAAGTACTCGCCCGGCTTGGCGACGAGGTCGGTGGTGATGACGGCGAACTTGGCGTCGGCGGGGGTGTTGGCGATGCGCCAGAGATCGCGCCCGGCGGGCAGCCCCGAGCGATGCTCGAGGAGCATGCGCACCGTGACGAGATCCTTGTCGCCGCCGGTGAAGGCGGGCACGTACTTCGAGACCGGATCGTCGAGCCCGATCTTGCCCTCGTCGAAGAGGATCATCACGGCCGTCGTGGTGCCGACGACCTTGGTGAGCGAGGCGAGGTCGTAGATGGTCTTGTCGGCGTCGACCTCGTCGTAGTTGCTGGTCCAGCCGAGCCGGCCGTAACCGCGGTGGACGACGGCGGCGCCCCGGCGACCGATGACAACGGCGGCGCCAGGGAACCCCCCGGCGCTCATCCCCTTCTTGATGACGCGATCAATGGCCGCAAGGCGTTGCGCGGACATCCCGACGGCCTTGGGGGCACGTTCGGGAAGACCGCCGTTGCCAAGCAGGACCGCGGCGAGAACAGGAAGGAGCGGAAGCATCTATTACCAGTATGGCCCGAAACGGTGCAAAGTTCCAGCGGACAATGGGTTGGACCCTCCCCTCCGTATCGGCGGGTGGGGGCCTATTCGCATGACGAATCCCTTGGACTTGAGCAACGTAGGGAACCTCGGATCTCAACCGTCCGACTTAGGGGACACTTTGGCCGTCTGGTCGCGTGGCCCCGCTGGATAGCAGTGCAACCTTCGGGCCGCTCCGCGTGACCAATTGCCCAGATCCGCATGACTGACGATCAACTGACCGTACAACGCGCCATCCAGGGGGATGAGCGAGCGCTGCGTTCCTTGTGGACGCGGTACTCGCCGTACGTGGACGCCGTGGTTCGGCGGCTGGTCAGCGATTCGGACACCGCGGCCGACGTGGCGCAGGACGTCTGGATCCAGATCTTCAAGGCGCTTCCGACGTGGCGCGGGGAGTCGGCATTCTCGACATGGGCGCATCGCATTGCCGTCAATCGCACGCTGAATGCGCTCCGGCGCACGAAGCGGCTGGCCGCGATCGAGACACCGATCGAGGAGGACAGCGCGGCGGTCGAGCAGGACGCGGAGCGCTCGATGCTGGCGGCAACGATCGAGGACGCGGCACGGCGCCTCTCACCGGGCGCGCGCACGGTGTTTTTGCTGCACGATGTCGAGGGGTACACGCACGAGGAGATTGCCGCGTCGCTGGGGATCACGGCGGGCGGTTCGAAGTCCCAACTGTTCAAGGCCCGGGCGAAGCTGCGGAAGCTGCTCTCGCACGTGGTGGATCTTCCGAGGATGGCTACCGATGGACCGATACCAACACCTCTCAGCTGACCGGCTGGCCGAACTGGCCGACGCCGAGCCGACCTCGCACGAGGCGGTGCACCTCGCGGGCTGCTCGGCGTGCGCGGCGGAGCGCGCCGCGTACGGCCGCGTGCTGACCGTGGCGCATCTGGAGCGCGAGCGGCTGATGCCGCCGCTGACGAGTTGGGACGCGCTTGCGCCCAAGCTGCGCGAGGAGCGAATCATCGTTGATGGCGTGGCGGAGCGGCGCGCGATGCGCGGCTGGATGCGTGCAGCCGCGGCGGTGGTGCTGGTGGTGGGCGGTGGGATACTGGGCCGCATGAGTGCAGGGGCGCCGCCGATCTCGATCACGGCGCGTGCGCAGGGCGATGGCGGAATGTTCAGGAGCGTGTCGAATGGCGGTGCGCCAGTTGCGGTGAGCTTCCGCAGCCAGACCGACGCGATCACGGCGCTGCAGCAGTCGTCGCGGACATACCAAGCGGCAGTCGCCTACCTGTCGGAGCACGGCCCGAACGGCGGAACGACCAATCCCGAGCAGGTACAGCGCCGGATTGCGGCGCTGGATGACATTGCCGGCGCGGTGCGCGCGGCGCTCTGGCAGGCGCCGGATGATCCGGTGGTGAATCAGGCCTACCTGCAGACGCTCGGCGCGCGCGAGACGGCGCTCCGGCAGTTGGGGACGGCAATGCCCAAGGGGACGCGGTTGACATCATGGTGAGGGATGTGCGAGTGAACGACTTGAATGCGGTGGTGCAGGCTGTGGAAAGCAGGTCCTTCGCTTTGCTCAGGACGACGACCCGAGCGTCGGTGACGCTGTTGCTGGCGAGCGCGGTGGCGGCGACGCCGGCGCGTGCGGCGCGGCAGGAGACGATGACGATCCGCACGACGACGCGGGTGAGTCTCGATTCGACGTTCGAGCGGTTGGTGAAGGACCTGAACGCGAACCGGACGCGCGAGCGCGATCTGGTGCGGCAGATCAGGGAGCTGCGCGATTCGTCCGGGCGGATGTTCCGAATGGATGCCGACTCGTCGCGCCGACTGTTTGTGCAACTGCAAGGCGTGTCGCGCGGGATCTTCCGGGCGCAGGCGCAATTGATGTCGCTGTGCGATCGCGGATCGC
>JAYTVE010000504.1:0-3314 GCA_043744185.1 Gemmatimonadota bacterium
GTCGGCGGGGGGCGTGGCAGTGGGAGCGGTCATACGGTGGGGAAGGCTAGTGACCGTCGCGGGGCGCGCGCCAGCGCTCCGGCGGCTCGAAACCATACATTGCACGGGTCCGTATCACGGACAGTGCTCAGCACCCCGGTGGAGGATCGGTCCGTGGACAAGATGAAGATGGAGTTCGTGCTCATGGTCATCGCCATGGGGTCGGCCACCCTGTTGGCCCTCGCGGGCATGATCGTGTGGGCGTATCGCGGACGCCGCACGGCCAAGGCACTGCCGGATCAAGGGGTCGCGCAGCTCTCCGCCCAGATCGAATCGATGCAGCAGCAGCTCGACTCCATGCACGTTGAGATCGAGCGCGTTGCCGAAGGTCAGCGCTTCACCACGAAGCTGCTGTCGGATCGCGCGTCGGCGGAACGCATCGGCGGCTGACCGCGCGCGAGGTGGCTGCGTCGCTTCGTGCGTGTTGCTGGCTCAGGGAATCGCCCCCGCCGCCCCCGCGCGTCGCGGATCAGCGCCTGCCGTTGCCGTCTTGCCATCCACCGCCACGGCCGCGCCATACCCCATGCGCAGTTCGCCGCGCAGCGAGATCGGCACCATGTCCCACCCCTTCGCCTGCAGCGCGCGAATGACGCCCGGTGCGAAGCCATCTTCGTACTCGATGGTGAAGCGCGCGCCGGGCTCGCCGCCGACGAAGAAGCCGCGGCCGCCGGGAAGGAAGCGCGGCTGCTCGAGCGCGCGCTGCGGATCGAGGCCGAAGTCGAGTCTGCCCACGAGCGCGGCGTAGACGGCGCTCGTGATCCACGCGTTGCCGGCGGCTCCAACGCCGAAGACCGGTTTCATGTCGCGTCCCGTGCCCTTGAACACGATGGTGGGCGTGATGATGCTGCCGTGGCGCGAGTTGCCGAGGCGCGCGCCATAGCCGTTGGGGTCGCTGCCGAACGAGGTGAGCTTGTCGTTGTAGAGGAAGCCGAGGCCGGGGGTGACGTAGAAGTTGCCGCCCCACGTGCCGAGGGTCTGCGTGACGACGACCATGTTGCCATCGTTGTCGGCAACCGCGAACGACGTGGTGCCTTGCGCGCGACAGGTGGCGACCTCGCGCGCGTGCTCGCTCGGGTCGCAGCCTTCGGGCAAGGAGGAGCCCGATGCGAACTCGCTCGCGTCGCTCGTGGGCGGAGCCGCCGGCGCAGGTGAGGCCGGACCGTTGCCGCCGCACGCCAACGTGCCGCTCACCGTGCGTGGCGTGGGCGCGGCTGCTGCGTCGAAGCAGCGCCAGCGCGCGCGCGCCGTGTCCTTGTCGATGATCGGCGCCACATCCACCGGCCAGAGTCCCGGATCGGCGATGCGCCCGCGTGACGACGGCGCGAGTAGCCATGCGCTCAGGAAAGCATGCGCGCTGAGCGGATCGTCGGTAATCGGCTTGAGACCACCCTGCTGCTCGAGGAGGTTGAGCTGTGCGACCATCTGCGCGCCGCCGGACACGGGCGGGGCGCTCGAATAGAGCGTGAAGCCGCGATAGGTGCCCTTGACCGGCGTGCGCTCCACCGCGAAGTAGCGCGCCATGTCGCGCATCGAGATCGCATTGCCCTGGCCGTGCAGGTCGGTCACGAGACGGCGGGCTACCTCGCCCTTGTAAAAGCCGTCGGCGCCACGCTCGGCGACCTGCTCGAGCACCCACGCGAGATCGGTGTTGCGGATCGTGTCGCCAACGTTGAGTGGTTCACCGTTCCGGAAGAAGAGTGCGCGGCTGCCCGGGTACTTCGCGAAGTGATCGCGCTCGATGCGCAGCGTGGTGGCAAGTCCCTCGGTGACCGCGTAGCCCTGGCGCGCTGCGCGGATTGCGGGCGCGACGATCGCCTTCCACGCAACCTTGCCGGAACCGAAGCGCTGGAAGGCCTTGTACATCCCGGCTACGGTGCCCGGCACGATGGGGAGCACAGGGCCGTCGTTCGGGTAGCGACCGTTCTCGAGGAAGCTCGCGTTGGCGAGTGAGGCGTCTTCGGGTGCGCGTCCCATGAACTCGATCAGCTGCGGCTCGTTCCATCCACTCTTGTGCACGACCATCTGGCCGTAGCCCGCCACGCCGCTCGCGTCGGGCTCCACGACACCCAGCGCAAAGGAAACGGCGATGGCCGCATCGACCACATTGCCGCCGGCGCGAAGGAGTTCGAGGCCGGCCTCCGTGGCAACCGGATGCGCGCTCGAGACGACCGCGCGGCCGCTCGCGCTCACGCGAAGTGGCGGGCGCTCCTGCAGCATGGCGTGAATGGCGGCGTCGAGCGCGCTGTCGTTGGCTGCCGCGACAGCGCGCGAGCGGTGGCGCTCCCGCACGGCGTTCCACTGCGCTTG
This sequence comes from Gemmatimonadota bacterium, assembly GCA_043744185.1. Lineage (GTDB taxonomy): Bacteria > Gemmatimonadota > Gemmatimonadetes > Gemmatimonadales > Gemmatimonadaceae > JACPPC01. Next base: position 2,347 of record JAYTVE010000504.1, read on the forward strand.
ACGACCGGGATCGCTGGCGAAATAGAGCGCGGTGGTGCGCTGCCACGCTCGGTCGAGCGCGTCCGTGTTTCGCGCTGTTCGATCGAGGACGTTCGTCGAAGCGCTCATCGAAACGTCCGCTCGCGAAGCGTCGATGGGAGCGGGGGCCGCGAGCACGAGGAAGCGTGCGCGCGCGCCCAGCTGCTCGCTCACGCGCAGTCCCAACCGGTCGGGATCGCCGTTGTATCCGGGCTCGTCGGCGTCGTGCTCTGCGATGAAGAGCGAGTTGCCATCGACCGACCAGGCAACGCTGCCGCGTACGGCGCTCGCGGGCTGTACCACGCGTCCGTCCACGCCGACAATGAAGACGCCGCTGCGGCCACCACTCGCGCTGAAGGCGAGGCGATCACCGGAGGGCGACCATGCGGCGTTGTCGACATCGCGATCGCCGACGATGACGCGATCGGCGCCCGTGCCGAGCACGCGCACGCGCAACCGTCCGCTGCCGTCGACCTGGTCGACATAAGCGAGGCGCGTGCCGTCGGGCGAGAGGGCAGGGGCGTGTTCGGGAGTGCCGAGCGTGGTGACGCGCTTCTCGGTGCCATCGCCTTCGCGCATGAAGAGGCGCATGGCGGCGTGCCGCCCGCGCGCGAAGTAGATGCGACCGTCCGCGGCAGCGGCGGGCTCGACGTCGGTGTTTCCGGCGGTCAGCGCCTCTGGCTCACTCGTCGCCACCGAGTCGTTGATCGCAATCCGATGAATGCGCCATGCGCCGCCACGGTCGGAGCTGAAGACGAGCGCGCGGCCGTCGCGCGTGAAGCTGGGCTGCATGTCCCACGCACTTCCGCTGGTGATCCGGTGCCACTGCGCGTTCGCGGCTGACGCGCGCAACCAGAGGTCGCCGTCGATCTCGATCGCGAGGCGACCATCGGCGGCGACCGTTGGCGTGCGCGCGCTGCGATCGAGTGGCACGGTCTGCGCATCGGCGT
>JAYTVE010000505.1:0-3312 GCA_043744185.1 Gemmatimonadota bacterium
GCGGGCGCCTAGGCGTGGACTGGCTGTATTGGCCCTTCCGGTCCCTCGTGATCGGGCACCTGATCACTGGGACGGTGGGGCTCCTGCTGTTCTGGGTGGCGGTCGGCACGCGCAAGGGAGGGCCCGCGCACACGAAATGGGGCAACATCTTCGTGTGGAGCATGTTCATCACCGGTTCCTTCGCGGTGACGATGAGCACCCTCACGCTGGCCAACCCGTACGCGACGCATCCACACTTTCGCGAGATGCCGCAGTGGCAAGATGAGCAACTCGTGCGCGCGCTGTTCGGCTGGATGATGCAGTACCTCGGCGTGCTCACGATCAGCCTGGCGTGGCACGGCATTGGCGCGGTGCGGAACAAGAAGCATCACGACGGCAACCGCAACGTGCGGAACATCGCGCTGCAGGTGGCGGTCATGCTCCTCGCCGTGAACGTGGCGGTGCGCGGCTACCAGGTGCACCAGCCGACGATGATGGGAATCAGCGTCGTCGGCCTTGCAAGCGGTGCGACCAACCTGTTCTTCGCATTCCGCCGCACGCCGCCACGGTTCAGTTACCTGTACGAACACGCCAAGGCACTCGTGGGTGCGGCAATCAGTGCGTACACCGCGTTTCTCGCCTTCGGCCTCGTGCGGATGTATCCTGAGCATGCCTTCAATCCGGTGCTGTGGGCCATGCCGTGCACGATCGGGCTGAGCATCATCATCTACCACCAGGTGCGCATCGCCAGAATGCGGAACAAGGTGGAAGCGGCGCGCGCAGCCAAGGCTGTTGGCGCCGAGCGACCAAGTGTCGCACCAGCAACGCTGACGTATCCCGTCGAGGCGTGACGCACGGTCCGCCGATTCTTCCAGGAGTGTGCACGTGGCTCGACTGATCGTTCGCGCGGCTGCGGCCGCCCTCTGCGCATTCGCGGCTACCGGCTCATCCGCCCAGGCACCCGCGCCCGGCACCGGCTACGTGACGGTGCCCGGCGGGCGCTTCTTCTATGAGGTGAGCGGCACCGGTACGGGCACGCCAATCATCGTGATCCACGGCGGACCGGGCGGCACGAGCTGCGGCTTTGGCCCGCTCAAGGCGCTCGGCGATGATCGCCCGGTGATCCGCTATGACCAGCTTGGAACAGGGCTGTCAGATCATCCCACCGACACGACGCTGTGGCGGCTGCCGCGCTTCGTCACCGAAGTGACAGCGCTTCGCAAGGCGCTACATCTCGACCGGGTGATCGTGCTCGGCCACTCGTGGGGCGGCACGGTGGCGGCCGAGTATGCGCTGACCACGAAAGACAGCGGACTCAGGGCCACGGTGCTTGTGAGCCCGCTGCTCAGCACGCCGGCGTGGATCGCTGATGCACGAGCACTCGAAGCCACGATGCCGCTCAAGCTGCAGCAGGCGATTGCGCGGCACGAAGCGGACAAGACGTACGACGCGCCCGAGTATCTCGCCGCCACCGACTCGTTCTACGCGCGTTTCCTCGCGCGCCGACGGCCGCGCGTGCGGCCGCCAGAGTGTGCGGGGGTGAAGGGGAACGACACCGTCTATCGCTACATGTGGGGGCCGACCGAGTTCACGGCCACGGGCACGCTCAAGACCTACGATCGCAGTCGCGAGATCAGCCAGCTGCGCGGCCCTGTGCTCTTCATGACGGGCGAATACGACGAGGCGCGCCCCGTGACGCTCAAGACCTTCGCCGACCAGGTGAAGGGAGCGCAGTTCGTGGTGGTGCCCAACTCCGGCCACGCGATCTGGCACGACAATCCCGAATTCGCGATCCCGAAGCTGCGCGCGTTCCTGCGCGAGGTGGACGCGAAGAAGCCCTGATCCCCGGGTGAGCCCGGCTGCCGGCACCATGCGCGGCGCTGGCGGCCGCGGCGTCGCGTGCGCCGTACGGTTCGGGGAGCGTGCCTAACCGCGCCGTGTGACGCGCACGCGAATCTCGTGCGCTGGACGCGTGGTGAGCCGCGCCAAGGGCCAGACGCTCGCCGGATCATCCGCCGTGAAGTCGTAGCGGCGCACCAGCCGCGCGATCACGAGCGAGGCCTCGAGTGTTGCGAAGCCCGCGCCGATGCACACCCGCGGCCCGGCGCCGAATGGCAGGTACGTGCCCGGGACGATCTCCTTGTCGCGCGACGGATCGAACCGGTCGGGATCGAAGCGATCCGGGTTCTTCCAGAGCTTCTCGTGCCGCTGAATCGACCACGGCGCGATCATCACCATGGTGCCCTTGCGGATGCGCCTGGATCCGATGCTGGTGTCCTGCGCGGCCACGCGGGGAAGGAAGGTGATCGGCGGGTAGAGCCGCAGCGCTTCGCGGAACACGTTGCGCACGAACGGCAGCTTGCGCGCATGATCGAAATCGATCGGGCCCGCACCCACCACGGCGTCCAGTTCCGCGCGGATGCGCGCGACCACGTGCGGTTGCTGCGAGAGGATGAAGAAGGTCCACGTCAGCGCGCTGGCCGTGGTCTCGTGCCCGGCGAGGAAGAAGACGCCGATCTCGTTGATCAGCTCTTCCCGCGAGAACCCCTGGCCCGTCTGCGGATCGCGCGCGGCAATGGCCGCGCCTGCGATGTCGTCGAACGCCTGCGGATCCCCCGTGAGGCGCGCGTCGAGGCGCTCCCCGACGTGGCGGCGGATACGCGTGCAGGCGTCGAGCACGTGTGCGGGCTGCGGAATGCGGGCCCACGGCTTGTCGAGCAGCAGCCGGCGGATGCTCACGCTCTCGACCGAGCGCTCGAAGACGTCGAAGGCATCGAAGACGTTGCGCGACGAGCCCTGCTCGAGCGGTGTCGAGAAGATGGTACGCGTGATGACGTCGGCCGTGAGGTGGCTCAGTGCTGCGTCGAGCGAGAAGAGCTCGCCCGACGACGCGTGGCCATCGAGCTTGGCTTCGTGGTCGCTCACTGCCGCTTCCATGGCCGGGAAGGCGCGCGTGATCCGCATGTGCGAAAATGCGGGCTCGAGCGTGCGGCGCTGCTGACGCCAGCGGTCGCCGCTGCTCACGAACATCGCATCGCCAACCAGCGACTCGAGCGCACCCACGAACAGGTCGTTCTTCGGGAACAGCTCGACCGCCGTGTCCATCACGTGCGCCACCAGTTCAGGCGCATTCACCAGCACGATGCCGCGACGCGACATGCCGAGCGGGGTGATCATCTCCCGATAGGCGACATCCGGGAGCAGGCTCAGCAGGTTGTTCTCTCGGCGCGCCACCACACGCGCAAGCGAAGCGACGGGGCCGCGCGGATGCGGTGCGGGCGGCCGGTAGAGGTCTTCACTCATGGAGCGAAAATCTACCGGCCGCGCGCTGCG
>JAYTVE010000506.1:0-3295 GCA_043744185.1 Gemmatimonadota bacterium
TCGAGGGCGTCGAGCAGTTCAACGACGCCCTCGTCCCTGGCGCCGATCGTGCCCAGCACCGGCGGGGTCCAGTGCTCGGCGTCGTCGCGCTGCGCGGCCGCGCGCGCGGCCTTGGCCGGTTGCATCGCTTCTCGCAGCGCGTCGCGATCGGCAATCGCGCGCAGGTCCACGCCGTGATGCGCGGGCACGTTGTTCGTGACCCCCATGCGCAGCCCGAGCATCAGTTCGATCTCGTTGCGGAGTCGGTCCGCGCCCGGCCGGTCGGCCTTGTTCACGGCGTACAGATCGGCAATCTCCATCAGGCCCGCCTTGAGCGTCTGGATCGAGTCGCCGCTCTCCGGTACGAGCACCACGAGCGTGGTGTCCGCCGTACGCGCGATGTCGAGTTCGCTCTGGCCGACGCCAACCGTTTCCATCAGGATCACGTCAAAACCGAACGCGTCGAGCACGTCGGCGGCTTCGCGCGCCGCTGCCGCGAGACCTCCGAGCGATCCCCTGGTAGCCATGGAGCGGATGAACACGCCCGGGTCGAGCGCCACCTGCTCCATGCGGATGCGGTCACCGAGCAGCGCGCCGCCGGTGAACGGCGAGGTCGGGTCCACGCAAAGAATCCCGACCCTGAGGCCGCGTGAGCGAGCATGCTTGGCGAGGAGCGTCGTGAGCGTGCTCTTGCCTGCCCCCGGCGGACCCGTCACGCCGATGCGGCGCGCGCGCCCGATCCTCGGGTGCAGGTGCGCGAGCAACAGGTCGAACCCCGCGCGGTGGTTCTCGACGATCGACACCGCACGCGCGAGCGCGGCGAACTTGCCCGCTTCGAAGTCGGCGATGAGGCGCAACAGCGCCGCAGACATGGGAACAGCAACGGGAGCCGTCATCAGCAGGAAAGTTAGTCGCCTGCCGAGCCGCCGGAACGCGTCGGCGGCTCGTCGTGCTCATCGCGAATCTCGCCCACCAGTTCCTCGATCAGATCCTCGAGCGTGACGATACCGGCCACCGTGCCATTGGCGTCGCGCACGACCGCGAAGTGTCGCCGCGCACTGAGCATCCGCGAAAGCAGCGTCTTGCAGCGGTCGGTGGTGGTCGCCTCGGCCACCGGGCGCAGCGGGGGCATCGATTCTCCGTCGCCCTTGAGCACATCGAACGCGAGAATCATCCCGGCGATGTCATCCAGCGTCTCGCGGTAGGCCGGCACTCGACTGTACGCGGCCTGGGCGATGCGGGCGATGGCCTCGGGCGCGGGTAACGCCGCCTCGAGGGCAAAGATGTCCGCACGCGGCGTCATTACCTCACCGACCGTGCGATCGGCGAACTGCACCACACCGGAGATGAGCGCGAGTTCGTCCTTGCGGCCCACCCCCTCGAGTTCGCCTTCGCGCAGCACAGCGGCGAGATCGTCCAGCTCGGGCGCGCTCTTGCCGCGTCGCTTCCGGATGGGCGCCACGAGCGGCAGCACGATCCAGCGCACCGGCTGTCCGAGGTCGAGTAGTGCCGCCACGAGCGGCGAGAACAGCGACGCCATCGGAATCGGCCAGCGGCGCCCGATTGCCCGGGGCACGAGCTGCCCGAACAGCACGAACACGATCGCCCACGCCGCCACGCGCAGCGCTACCCACCAGCCCGGCTGTGGATTGGTGTCCACGCCGATGTCGGCCACGAGCGCCCCGGTCGTGAAGGCCGCCGCTGCCACGGCCGAGCCCGCAGCGACCGTCACGCGCTGTGGTCCTTCGAGGAAGTGTTGCGCCACAGAGCTACCGCGCCCGCTCGAGTCGGCCCGATGGCGAAGCCAGATGCGGCTTGCGGCCGCGAAGCCGCCGAGGGCCGCGTTGACGCCGGCCACGAGCAGCAGCGCGAGCAGCAGGAGGAGATACGTCATGCAGTGGCGGCCTCGGCGTCGTCGTCCGGTTCGGGCGCCACGCGCTCGATGTGCACGCGCGAGACCGCGCGCCGCCGCACCTGCTCGACGATGATGCGAAACCCCTCGAGCTCCAACTCCTCGCCCGGCATCGGCAGCCGGCCGAGCGCTTCCATCACGAGGCCACCGATGGTCGCCACATCGACACGCTCCCAGCGATGCCCGGTGAGCTCCGTCAGGTCGTCCAGCGAGAGTCGCCCCGGCACCCAGAAGCGCACGCCATCCTCGCGCCGCACTTCGGGTTCCGCGTCGTCGTACTCGTCGCGTATCTCGCCCACGATCTCCTCGAGCACGTCCTCGATCGTGACCATTCCCGCCGTGCCGCCGAACTCATCCACGACCACGGCGATATGCGTGCGGCTCGCACGGAACTCGCGCAGTTGGTCATCGATGCGCTTGGTGGTCGGAATGAGCAGCGGCGACCGCGCGAGCTTCTGCCAACCGCCAGGAGGCTCCTCGTCGTTGATCACCGCGAAGAGCAGATCCTTGGCGTACAACACGCCGCGGATGTCGTCGATCGTTTCGTGATACACCGGCATGCGGGCATGCTCCGAGGCGCGGACAAACTCGAGCACCGTACCCCACGGCGTGCCCGCCTCGACTCCCAGAATGTCCACGCGCGGCACCATGATGTCGCGCACCTCGATCTCGCGCAGGTGGAGGATGCGCTTCAGCAACTCCTCCTCCTCCTCCGACACATCGGCTTCCGCCGCCACCACTTCGCTGAACTGGTCCACCTTGAGATCGCGCGACTCGCGATCAGCCGGTGGCGGCGGCAGCAGTTCGAGCAGCACGCGATCCACCCAGCGCGAGAGCGCGAGCGCCGGCATCGCCGTGACCTCGAGCGCGCCAATCACCGGCTCGAGCACGCGGAGCCCGCTCGCCCCCACCGCGTCGCCCAGCGCGAGCGAGAACCCCTCGAGCAACACCACGGCCAGCGCCGCAAGCGCGAGCGCGATCAGCAGCGCGGGCAGTGTCGGCCGGTCCGCGAGTGCGAGGGGTACCGCCATCGCCGCGCCGGCCGCGAGCTGCAGCAGCCGACGCGCGAAGACGAGCGCGCGCTGTACCGGTTCACGACGCGCCAGCAGTGCGCGCACCCGTGGTGGCGTGGCCGGGGGCGGCACGTGGTCGACCGGCACCGACTGCAGGGCGCCGTCGGCGATGGCGCTCAGCATCGCCAGCACCGCTGCGGTGAGGGCGATCGCGAGCACGAGGGGCGTCATCGTGAGCGCCGGCCCCAGAGCCGCGAGAGCAGGCGCTCCTGCCGCTGCCACATGGGCGACGCCGTCCGCGCCTCGCCAGCGGGATGGTCATGCCCGAGCACGTGCAGCGTGCCGTGCACCACGAGACGCGCGAGCTCCTCGCGAATACCCACGCCGAACG
>JAYTVE010000507.1:0-11332 GCA_043744185.1 Gemmatimonadota bacterium
CACCGGCGCGGCACGCGCGAACGGAAGATCAAACGGCGGCCGCGGCGCCCGCGAGCACCTTGTCCGCCAACTCGACGTCCAGCTTGCTCCCCATGTAGAGCGGCGTGCGCTGGTGCAGCTCGGTGGGGTTCACGTCGAGAATGCGCTGCGCGCCATCGCTTGCCTTGCCACCGGCCTGCTCGCAGATGAAGGCGAGCGGGTTGGCCTCGTAGAGCAGGCGAAGTTTGCCACGCGGCGCCTTCTCGTTGGCCGGATAGACGAAGATGCCGCCGCCGAGCAGGTTGCGATGGAAGTCGGCTACGAGTGAACCCACGTAGCGAACATTCATCGGCTGCCGATCACCCTCGAGGCCGCGATAGTGGCGCATGAGCGTCTTCACCTCGTCGGCCCAGACGGCCTCGTACGCGTCATTGACGGAGAGGAACTTGCCGCGGTCCGGCGTGCGGATGTTCGGATGCGAGAGCAGGAACTCGCCGATGGACGGATCGAGCGTAAAGCCATGCGCACCCTGCCCCGTGCTGTACACGAGCATCGTGCTCGAGCCATAGATGACGTACCCGGCCGCCACCTGGCGGCGACCCGGCTGGAGCAGGTCTTCCATGGTGCCGCGCTTGCCCGGGCTGATCTTGCGCACGATCGAGAAGATCGTGCCGACCGGAACGTTCACGTCGATGTTCGACGACCCATCGAGCGGGTCGAAGAGCAGCGCGTAATTCCCCGTCTTGAACTTCTCGGGGATCGGGATCATGTCAGGCTCTTCTTCCGACGCCATGCAGCAGAGGCGGCCGCCATGGTCGAGCGCCTTGATCAGGATTTCGTTCGAGATGACATCCAGCTTCTGCTGGACCTCACCCTGCACGTTCTCGTGGTCAGTGGCACCGAGGATGTCGGCGATGCCCGCCATGCGCACCTTGCTCGCGATCATCTTGGCCGCGAGGGCGAGGTCGTAGAGGAGCCCGGAGAGCTCTCCGCTCGCCTCGGGGTGCAGGCGCTCCTGCTCGATGATGAACCGCTCGATCGTGACGACCGAGGTGGTGGTGTGCGTGACCACGCGTGGGTTCCTTCTCAAGGGTGGGCTTCAGGGACCGTCCGGGGCGGCAAGCCGTCGGGCGGCAAATTCGCGGGCATCCACTTCGTACCGGTTGGCCTGATACCCCCGCCAGCACGATTCCAGAATGTAACGCAGCGGGAAGAGGGGGACCGCCCCCCACTGATGCACATGTCGTGCCTCGTGGAGGCAGAGTTCAGCGTCCCATGGAACCCCGGGGGCCAGCCAGACCGTCCGGCCTAGGGTGATGCCCGACACTGTGGCGACGCCGAGACACCAGCCGCCGACGCGCGGCGGGAGGCCGCCGCGGCGCCAGCGGACGCGTGCGAGTTCGGGGTAGCGCGCGACCAGCGCACTGGGAATCTCCGTTGGCACACCGAAGAGTACGGCCATGGATAGATTGGACGGTAACGCCACGCGGGAGACCGCGGAATGGCGGAGTGGCCGTTTGTGCGTCCGGTCGCGTGACGAGGACGGGGGCCGTTGGAATCCGCTGTACGCCGGCGCGCCGATCGCGCGCCCTTGAACCCACACGTCTGCACGTGTCCACCATCCGCTATCCTCGGCTCAAGCGCGCCCTCGGGCCGGGCTGGGTGGTCAGGCTGCGCTGCCTCGCGCGCGGCCTCTCCCTTCCCCGCTGGGGCAACCTGCGCCGCCTCGAGCCGTTTTCGCGGACGTTTGGCATGGATCGCGGCACGGCCGTGGATCGGCACTACCTCGACGCCTTTCTCACCAAGTGGCAGCCTGACATTACCGGCGATGTGCTCGAGATTCAGGCGCCGGGCTACGCGCGCCGACATGGCCACGCGTTGGGTGATACGCACAGCGTCGACATCATGCCAGATCACCACCCGACCTACGTCTGCGACCTCGCGAAGTCGCAGGGGGTGATTCCGTCGGACCGCTACGACTGCTTTCTCCTGCCCAACACGCTCTGCGTGTTCGAGGACATCGAGGGCTGCCTGCGCGAAGCGCTGCGCGTCGTGAAGCCGGGCGGCGTCATCCTCGCCACGAGCGCGTGCTTCGTGCCGATGGCCGCCGTGCCCGACTATTGGCGCATGAGCCCGGCGGGTTGGCGCATCGTGGCGGAGCGGGCGTGGCCCGGCTGCGAGGTGGAAGTGGAGGGACACGGCAACGTGCTCGCCGCGGTGGCGGCGATGCTGGGGCTGGCGCGCGAGGAGTTGACGCCCGCGGAGTTGGACGTGCAGGACCCGCTCTATCCCGTGCTCATCACGCTGCGTTGCCGGAAGCCGGTGGGGGGCCTGGCCTCGGCTATGGCACGGTGAAGGTGTCGTCGCCGGTGCGCACTGCCAGTCGCTGACCGTCGGTGCGAATCACGATGGATCCCAGCTGATCCGTACGCAGCACCCGCACCCCCGCGCGCGCGAGCGCACTGAGCGTGCCCGGATTCGGATGCCCGTACCGGTTGATGCGCCCCACCGAGATCACCGCCAGTCGCGGTTGCACCGCATCGAGCAGCGCCGGCGTCGTGCTCGTGCGCGACCCGTGATGCCCGACCTTGAGCACGTCGGCATGGAGCGCGGTAGCAGCGTGGTCGCGCAACCATGACTCTTCTCCACCCTCCGCGTCGCCGGTGAGCAGCATCGTGATGGCGCCGTAGCGCACGCGCACCACGACGCTCGCTTCGTTGGCGTCCTGCTGCTCCGTGACCCACGCGGAATCGGGTGCCAGCACGGTGAACTCGACCGAGTCGATGACGCGCGTGTCACCCGGATGCACGCGGTGCCAGTTGATGCGACGCGCTCGTGCCTCGCCCAGCATGCGCTTGTAGCCCGGCGTCGGACCGACCCACGCGCCGTCCCAGAGCTCGTCGGCGCCGAGTTGCGCGAGCACGGCCGCCGCCCCTCCCACGTGATCCGCATGCGCGTGCGAGAGCACGAACAACGACACGTGCTCCGCGCCCTGTCGCTTGAGGTACGGCACCACGGTGCGCGTGCCCGCATCGCCACCGGGCCACTCGCGGCCGGCGTCCATCACGACCCAGTGACCGCCGGGAGTGCGCAGGGCCAGCGCGTCGCCTTGGCCCACGTCGATGACGTGCAGCTCGAGCTCGTGGCTGACGGCGACGCTGGTGAGCACCACGCTCCGCGGCGACGGCCACCATACGCACCCCGCGAGCGCGAGCAGCGCCAGCATCGCGGGACGCGCCGGCCACCGGCTCACGCACGCCACCACGGCGGCCACCGCCGCAAGTGACGCGAGCACGGCCACCGCGTCGCCCGGCGTGACAGCCACGCTCCCGCCGGGCACGGCCGCACCGATCATCGCCACGCGATCCAGCGCCGCGAGCATCGGGTGCGCACTCGCAGCAAAGAGTCGTCCCACTGGCGTGACCCGCGAGAACGCGAGCGCGAGAAAGAGCGCCGGTTGTGCGAATCCCATAATCGGCGCCGCCGCGAGGTTCGTGAGCGGCGCGATCAACGACAGCCGTCCGATCTGGCACGCCACCAACGGTGCGGTCACAGCCGTGGCCACCACCGACGTCAGCGCCTCGCGTGCGAGCGTCCGCTGCCAACCACGCCACGTGCGCGGAAGGAGGCGGGGCGCGAGCGCGCCGGTCGCGATCAACGACGCCATGCCACCCACGCTCAACTGCCAGCCGAGGTCGCTCACCGTGCGCACGTCGAGCAGAACGGGAATGAGTGCGCCCAAAGCGAGCGGCGCCCACGGACTCGTTGGTCGTTGCAGCAGTTGCCCCGCGCCCAGGGCGGCGAGCATGACACCGCTCCGCACCGCCGGCGGCGGACAGCCAAGCATGAGGATGTATGCGCCGAGCAACGTCGCCGTGACGGCGAGCTTGGTGCGCGGCCCGAAGCGCAGCGCTCCCAACAGGAGGCTGATGGCTTCACCAAGAATCGCAACATGCAGTCCCGAGATCGACAGCATGTGGACGATCCCCGCGTCCGCCCACGCATGGCGGACGTCGCCCGAGACGCCGCGCATGTCGGCCACCAGCAGCGCACGCGCCATCGACGCGTCGTCGCCAAAAAGCGTGTCGATGCTCACGCCGGCGCGATAGCGCATGGCCGCCCATGCGTCCTGTCCAATCGTGACGCCCACATGTGCCTCGCGCACTTGCAGGCCGCGCTCGCCTTCCTGCGCGATGCCACTCACCACCACCTGCGCACCCGGCGCCGCCGCGCCGCTGGCGATCAGCAGCGCAGCCTTCGCGTCGCAGTTACCCGCACGAAGCCGCGCCTGCACAAAAGCGCCCACCGTGGCACTGTCGGCATCGAGCTGCGCCACCCATGCGTGCGCGCGCTGCACACGCACGGCACACGCCGCATCGCGCCGGGCGGTGGCGTCGCCCCACCAGCATGACGCGGCACCCACAAGTGCGAGTGCAAACGCGGCCATGCGCGCTGGCCTGCCCGCCATTAAGGCGTGCGGCGCGGAGCGCGCCACGCACGCACCGAGCGCGAAACCGGCCAGCACGGCGCCCCACGCGCCGTATCCCCCCAGCCCCAGCAGCAGCCCCGACACCACGGCCGACGCGAAGGCGAGCACGAGTGGCATGTACTCCTCCCGAAGACACCACGGGCCGGCACGCCCTTGGCGCACCGGCCCGCTTCATTCGGGACGCGCTTCGGGGCTACGACTTCGGCATGTGACGCGGCGCGGCCGCGACCTTCCGCATGGCCTCGAGCACGACCACCATGATCTCCGCGCGCGCCTGCTCGTGCTGCAGCTCGGCGCGCGTGATCACGGAGCCGCGGCGGGCTCCCGACGTGTAGCGAGGACGAATCTGGTTGAGCGCCATCGTCAGCACGTCATCCTTGCATTGCACACAGCCACAATATCCCGCAACCTTGCTCTTGAGCAGCTCGTGCTGCTCCTCGAGTGACTCTTCGATGAGGTTGAACATGCGGGCGCTGGGCCGCTCGGGAGCCTTGTCAGTCATCCGGCCATGGGCAGGGCCGCGCGGCTCGATACCGGCGCCCCCGTGAAGGTGGATCCCGTGGTGCCAGTCAGCTCCACGGTCAGGTAGTCCCCCGGGGCGTGCCCTTCCGCCGGGACGAGCACGGTCTTGAAGTCGCGCGTGCGCGCCATGAGATGGTCGCCGCGCTTGGCTGCGCGTTCGATCAGCACTTCGTGCCGCTCGCCAAGTCGGCCAAGGTTGCGTTCACGCGACGCCGCACGGATGGTCGTGATGAGCTGGTCGAGGCGCGCGCTGGCGACCTCGTCCGACACCGTCAACTCCGCGGGCATGCGCGTAGCCGGCGTGCCTTCGCGCGCGGAGAACTTGAAGGTGAACGCGTCCTCGAAACCGATCGCCTCCACGGCCGAGATGGTCTCCGCGAACTCGTCGTCCGTCTCGCCCGGGAAACCGACGATGACGTCTGTTGTGAGGGCCAGCCCCGGAATGGCCGCACGCAGGCGCGCAACACAGTCGAAGTACTCCTCCCGCGAATAGCGGCGCAGCATGCGCTTGAGCGTCCGGCTCGACCCGCTCTGCATTGGCAGGTGCACGTGCTCGCACACTGCCGGCACCTCGGCCATCGCCGCTATGACGCGATCCGAGAAGTCGTTGGGGTGCGGACTCGTGAAGCGCACGCGCTTGATGCCGTCCACGGCGCCGACGGCGCGCAGGAGGTCGGCAAAGTCGTGGCCGCCCGTGCGCCAAGAGTTCACCGTCTGCCCGAGGAGGATGACCTCCGTGATCCCCTGCTCCACCGTCGCGCGCGTCTCGCGCACGACGTCGTCGAGGTTGCGGCTCCGCTCCGGGCCGCGCGTGGTCGGCACGATGCAGTACGTGCACCGATAGTCGCAGCCGCGCTGCACGGGGATCCACGCCTTGACCGCATCGCCGCGGATCGGCAGGACGTCCTGATAGTGCTCCTCGAGGTCGAAGTCGGTGACCGCAGTGCGCTGACCGGCGCGCGCCCCATCGATGAGGTCGGGCAGCGCGCGATAGCCGTCCGGCCCGATCACGAGCGAGACGTGCTTCGCCTGGTCGAGCAGGCGCGGTCCGAGGCGCTGCGCCATGCAGCCGGTCACGCCCATGATGGTGTCGGCCTTCATGTGGCGCTTGAGCTCGCCCAGTCGACCGATGACGCGCGTTTCCGCGTGCTCGCGGATTGCGCACGTGTTCACGAGTATCACATCCGCACCCTCCGGCCCCTCGGCCTGCGCGTAGCCAGCGGCCGTGAGCTTCCCGAGCATCAGCTCGGAATCGCTCACGTTCATCTGGCAGCCGTAGGTCTCGATGTAGACCGTGCGACGGGCGTCGGTCATGGGCGGGGTTTGCGGTTCAAGGCGGGACGTTGCAGGGTGGAAAATAACACGACCGCATCGTCAGACGGCGTGACGCCGGTCCCGTTACGCCTGTGCGTCGGCTTCGGGAAGGTAGAGGTGGAACGTGGCGCCAGCCCCTTCGGTACTCTGCACCCAGATGCGCCCGCCATGCGCATCGGCCACGAGCTTGCAGAAGGTGAGGCCGAGCCCGGACGAGCGCGCCGTGCTCACCCCTGCCACGCGCACGCGCTCGAACTTCCGGAAGATCAGCTCGTGGTAGGCCGGGGCGATGCCTGGGCCGTCGTCCGTGACCGAGATTCTCACCCCACCCTGGTCGGCGCGTGCTCCCAGCGTGATGGTCACGGCACGGTGCGCATGCACCACCGCGTTCTGGACCAGATTGTTGAGCACGCGACGGAGCAGCGCGTGATCGGCGTGGATTATCGGCAGTGCGCCCGCGATGTCGAGCGAGGCGCTGCCTCCCTCCTGGCGCAGCCGGAGTTCCCACTCGTCGAGGACGCTTGCGAGCAACGCCGGAACGTCGAGCGGGGCGCGCTCCATCTGAACGTGTGCTTCTTCGAGGCGCGCAAGTTCCAGCAGGTCCTCGATCAACGTCAGCAGGTCGCCTGCGCGCAGCTGGGCATCCCCGAGCGCCTCGGCCTGCGCCGACGTCACGGCCCCGAAGTCGCCGTCGCCGAGCATCTCGAGCGTTGCCTGCACCGCCGCCAGCGGCGTCTTCAGGTCGTGCACGATCATCTTCATCAAGTCGTCGCGCACCTTCTCGAGTTCGCGGAGCTTGCGATAGCTCCCCTCGAGTTCATCCGTCGCCGTCCGAAGCGCCAGCAGCGATCGGATGCGCGCGCCGAGCACCATGCGGTTGTGCGGCTTCGTGAGGAAGTCGTCGCCGCCCGCCTCGATCGCCTTCACGCGATCGGTGGTGTCGTTGAGGGCGGTCACGAAGACAACCGGAATGCGCGCCGTGAGCGCGTCGCGCTTGAGCCGGCGACAGACCTCAAACCCCGTTGCGCGGTCCTCGCACCCGAGGTCGCCGGCCGGCATCGCCACGTCGAGAATGGCGAGCACGGGGCGGTGCATTGCGGCGGCGGCCAGCGCCGAGGGCCCGTCGGCGGCACCAACGGTGCGGAAACCGAGCGTGGCGAGCTGGTCCTGCAACAACTCCACGTTCGCCGGCACGTCGTCGGCCACGAGGATGAGCGGCGCGTCAGGGCCGGCCGCGACGCTCATCGGCGGGTTACGGGAGGATGCCGAGGCCGACCGAGAAGGTCCATGCGGTCTCGTTCAGTCCGGCGGACGCCGAGCGCGACGCCCGCGACAACGCGACGTCGAGGATCGAGCGCCCCTGCCCGAGGAAGAACGACATGCCGGCGGACACGCTCCCTTCCTTGACACCGAGCGGACCGACGCCGAAGGGTAGCGTGCGCGAGGCGATGCCAGCGCGCCACACAGTCGGAATGCCGAAGGTGAGGGGACCGTTGGATTCCACGCCGACGGCGCCATCCCACGCATCCTGCGTCCCGCGGGGGTCCTGCAACATCGAGCGCATCGCCGACCAGCCGTTCCAAGTGAGGGCGGCGGTGACCTGCGCCCCCTTGGCGATGTCCGTGCGCGCCGAGATTCCGAAGCGCGCCGGCACCCGACCGCTTGCCACCTGACCGGAATCGCGAATGGACACTGACAGTCCGCCGCCGAAACGCGCCGAGCCGGCAAGGGTGAGACGGTCTACGGGCATCCACTCGGCGCCCACCGACACCGCCTTGCCCCAGTAGCGCAGGTCGCTTGCGAGGCTCGCGCTCACGTACTTGGACAGCGTGTCGGGGAAGCTGCGAACGGTCGTCACCTGGTTGCTGCCGACGATCGCATGAAAACCGAGGCCGGCGCGGAACTTCTCGGTGAACTTCCACGCGAAGCCCAGCCGGACGTCGGACATGCCACCGCGGCTCTGCTGCGTCTGGCGATACGTGGCCGTGTCGCCGTTGATGTTCTGCACGGCGGAATCCGAGATACCCCACGTGCGATCGAAGAGGCTTGAGGCGGATACCCCCACCATCCCGCGCGAGTCTGCCCCGACGGCGATCATGGCCGAGAAGAGCGGGAAACGGAACACCGACGTGGTGGTCGACGCCCCGGGCACATTGGTGGTGCGGAATTCAGGGTCGTACTGGATGATGATCGCGGAGCGACCGAGTTGCAGCATGGCGGCCGGGTTGAGCGGCGAGGCGGCGTCGAACTCCGCGAGCGCACCGGCGGAGCCGCGGGAGCGCGTGCTCGCCTCTCCACCGTGGTACCCGTAGCCCTGCGAGCCGAGTGTGCCCTGCGCCATGAGCGCGAGCGGGACCAGCGCGAGCGGGACCAGCGCGAGTGCGGCGAGGCAGGTGACGCGGCGCATCATGGCGTCACCGTCTTCGGACGGGGGATGTACTGGATGCGCATGCGCGGCCGGAGGCCGCTGGGCGCACCCGAGGAGAAGAAGCGCAGGTCCGCCTGCGTGAAGCCTTCGTCGGCCACGCGCAGCGCGATCACCCGTCGCAGCAGCGTGGGGTTGACGCGCCACTGCCGCACCACGGCCGTCAACTCGACGTTGACCCGTCCGCTGTCACGCGGGACGAGCGGCAGCGAATCGCTCCACGCCCCCTTGGCGTAGGCCGCGCGAAGCACGCCGGTGAGCGGCTGTGCGAACGAGATCGCGCGCACGGGATCAACCACGAGGCTCGTGGCCGACGCCACGATCGGAAAGACCTGCGTGGTGTCCGTGTCGCGATAGCTGTGTCGTGGCAGTTGCGTCACCGTGAGCGTGGCGCGCACCACCTCCGACGAGTCGATGATCTGCGTCGGCAAGTTGAAGGTGAAGACCGGACGTCGGCCGGGAATGCCACCCATGGCGAGCGTGTTGGCCACGGGAGGAGACGTGCCGAGGACCACCACGGTAAAGTCGGCGAAGCTGGCCTGCGCGGTCGAGAAGATGAGCGGCGTGTTGGAGCGCGGCAGCAGCGCTTCCATCGTGGCCCCGGAGTCCGGCGCGGCCTTGTAGTAGAGGCGCGGCGCGAATCCGGATTCGCTCGAGCGGACGCGCACGAAGGCGTCAGCGCCAGCCGCCACCACCTGCAACCCGACGCGGAGGCGACCCGGTCCGCTCACCACCCGTCGCATCTGGGCGGTGTCGATGGGGACGCTCACCGTATCCAGCCACGTGAGCGACGTGAAGGTGCGCGAGCCAATCAGACGTGAGGGATTGAAGAGCGGCACGAGCAGCTGCGTGAGCGAGTCGACGACCGTCGTGTCAACGTCGTAGACGTTGATCGTGAACGACGCCGGCACGCGCGAATTGAGCGTGTCGATCGCGAGGAAGAGGCGCACGCTGTCGGGATGCGTGATGGCCACCTGCGACGAATCCACCGTGTAGCCCGGCGGCAGGTAGGCCGTGGCGAGCGAGTCGAAACGGATGATGCCGCGCGTGTCGAGCGCGCCCCCCGCCTGAGCGAGGACGATCTGCGTTTCGAGACCGAAGGTGGGAAACCCCGTGAGCGTCGTGTCCGAGACCTCGAGCTCGAACGTGGTGTCCTTCACGTTGACGCTCTGGTTCGGGCACAGCGCCGGGCAGGCCTGCGTGCCCACGTCCTGCTCGGTGCAGGCCGTGGCAGCGGCCACGAGGCCGGCGGCGACGATCAACAACGCGCGACGAACCGCGCGACGATTTGACTGGAGATGCATCAGTGTTACGTAGGGAGCGACGACGGCGTGAACGGCGACGGCAAGAGGTCGGACAGGATCCAGTGCGCCTCCCGGCCCGACGTGGCACGACTGACCACCGTCATCCCGGGCGAGAACTCCGCCAGAGCCTGTCGGCACATGCCACACGGTGGGGTTGGCTCGATCGCGTCGGTCACGATCACGACCGCCGTGAACGCGCGCTGGCCACGCGCGACGGCCGCAGCGAGCGCTGCCCGTTCGGCACAGACACCGCACGGGTAACTCGCGGACTCGACATTACACCCCGCGACGACCGAGAGGTCCGCGCAGAGAAGCGCAGCCCCGACCTTGAACCCGGAGTACGGCGCGTACGCCTGGTTCATCGCAGCCCGAGCTTCAGTCCGAAGCCGATCGAGTGGATCCGTCATGCCGGACGCACCAAGGGGCGGAGGAACGACGTCCCGCGTCCGGGGAACGGCACCCCCAACCAATCAGCGACGGAGGCGCCCAGGTCGCCAAAGCCGGCGCGCCGCCCCACTGGGCCCGGATGCACCGCGCCGCCAAAGGCCAGCAGCGGCACACACTCACGGGCGTGGTCGGTACTGGCCGTCGTCGGGTCGTTGCCGTGGTCAGCGGTGATGAACAGCACGTCGTCGTCGCGGAGAAGCTCAAGGAGGCCTGGAAGCGCGGCGTCGAAGTCGCGCAACGCCCCATGGAACCCCGCAACGTCGTTGCGGTGCCCGTACAACTGGTCGAAATCTACCAGATTGGCGAACAGGAACCCACTCCCTGACGCCATCCAGTCCCGGATTCGAGCGATTCCGTCGCGATTCCCGGTCGTGTGGGATGCGCGAATGCCACGTCCCGCGAAGAGGTCATCCACCTTGCCTACCCCGTGCCGCGGCACCCCCGCTGCCGCGAGCGCGTCGAGCAACGTGTCGGCCGGCGGCGCGATCGAAAAGTCTCGACGGTTCGGGGTGCGCTCGTACGAACCAGCCTCACCCAGGAACGGCCGGGCGATGACGCGGGAAACGTCGTGCGGCGCCACCAGCATCGCGCGCGCGATCTCGCAGCCGACGTAGAGCTCGTCGAGCGGGATCGTCCCCTCGTGGGCCGCGATCTGGAAGACCGAGTCGGCGGACGTGTACACGATCCACGCGCCCGTCCGTTGATGCTCGACACCCCAGTCGGCGATGATCTGCGTGCCGCTGCCGACGACGTTGCCGATGACCGGTCGCCCCGTGCGACGGGAGAACTCGGCCACGACCTCTGCAGGGAATCCGACCGGATACGTCGGGAAGGGCGTCTCGAGCGTGAGGC
>JAYTVE010000508.1:0-3288 GCA_043744185.1 Gemmatimonadota bacterium
GTGGCCAGCGGCGCGCGGCTTCTGCGCGTGGGAGGGCAAGCGGTTGCCGACGGAAGCCGAGTGGGAGTGGGCCGCGCGCGGCGGCCTGAGCGATCCGGAATATCCGTGGGGCGATACGCCGCCTGATGCCATACGCGCCAACTGGAGCGGCACCAAGCTCGGTCGCACCTCTGATGTCCGTGCATTTCCCGCCAACGGATACGGACTGTACGACATGGCGGGTAACGCGTGGCAGCTGCTCGAGAATCGCTGGTCGCCGCGCGACAGTTCGGACGATGCGCCCGCGGTGCGCCACGTCATTCATGGCGGCAGCTTCGAGGGAGGCGTGGTCAACCTTCGCGTGCGCTGGCGTGATAGCCATCCGTCCGGCGGGGCCGGACCTCACGTCGGCGTTCGCTGCGCGCGGTCGGGCTAGCTGACCTGCTTGCGGCGCGGTGAACGCGTCGCGTGCGCGTTAAGCCACTCGCGCGCCGCCGCCACCACGACCTCGCGCGTGTCCGTCGGCAGCCACGCGCGGAAGCGTCGCGGCGGCCCCTCGCCGACCATCAGCACCAAGCATGGCAGCGCGGCGCGCTCCAGCAGGCAATGCACGTAGACGGTGCGACTCCGCCAGCGAAAGCGGATCGGTTGGTGCGGGTCGAGCAGGTCCGACGGGGTCGGGGCGTGCCGTTGCAACGAGGGCATGGGCGACCTGCGAACGGGTCCGGCTGGCGAAACGGGGCGAATCGAACAGAAGGACGGTGTCACGTCCTGGTCGCGGACGCTAGGGGGGCCGGCGAACTGGGCGCTCTGGTGTTTGCGTGGTCAGCTTTCGGTCAGGTCGTACTCCTCCCTCTTGGGACTTCGATTCGATCATGTCGAGCGTCAGCGAGCGGAGGATAGGAAGGCGCTCCTGACACGCCCAACTTCTGTTACGGCTTTCGATTGAACATGACCGGTCTTATGCTCCCGCCGATCGTATCTACCAATGCAGTGAGTCGGATGACTCCGCCATCGCAGACGACTAAAGGATGTTCATACGCGAACTCACGAGCAAAGTCAGCGAACGCTTGGAGTTCCAGTGACGACTCCGTGTTTCTGATGCCACGAATACCGTTGACGAGAACGAGCCGCTGTCCTCGCATCAATACTCCCATAAACTGAAGGAAGTAGTCGTTCGCGTCGGACGCGGCAATGCCCCGCTTACGAATTGCATCGGCGATCAGCGGCCTCACAGTTGAGTCGACCCTGCGCGCAAGCGACGAATCAATCGACCACGCGGGCTCAAGTTGTGCGACCTCGGCGGCATCGCAGCGCGAAAGTGCGCTCCAGTCTTCCCGGAGTCGAGCGTCCGGAATTGCGACATACCGTGGCAGCGGTGCGACAGCATCGTCGGTGGAGTGAGGCTTGGAACGAGCAGCCCTGCAAGCCGACGCGACCGCGATCACCGCGAGGACTGCGATCTGCCTAACTCGGAATGAGCTTATCGACATTGTGTGGGAGCGGTGTTGTGATCTTGACGCAGAACACAGGAGAACATTGTTCGGGCAAGGTTCTCCCACTTCACGCCACCCTCGGCGCTGTAGTGGTCTACTCCCCGACGCGACCCGAAGGCTCCGCCAGACTCGTGAGCTAGGGTGGTGAGGGCGCCGGCCGACGGATATCCTAGGTTGCTCGCCATGTTGATGAAGCAGCTATTGCGAACACACACCTCCATGCCACCTCCGCTCTCATCGAGCCGCTCCTGACCCCAGTGGGTCACCGAGATGGTGTAAATGGTCGTGTGGTCGTTGACCATGCCAGAAAGCATGCTTTCAAGCTTGCTGCCTGCCTCCGCGACCTGTTTGTCCTCAGATGCCTTTGCACTTCGAGCTGCGGCGAGCAGCTCGTTGAACACCCTCTCTGCTGCCGCCGCGTCCCCCTTGAAGACCACGTCTGTGCCCATTGGATCGGCAAAGTTGATCGGATCACCTCCGCCGATTCCATACGTGTTGGCACCTCCGCTCAACCCGAGCGGGTCCTCCTGCGTGAACTGTCCGCTGCTCGAGTTGTAGTACCTGCTCCTCTTGTATTGGTACCCGCTGCCGTCTGCCATCCCCGTCACAAGCTCTCCGATCCAGCGCGGTGGCCCGTTCGGGAAGGGCACCGGTTCCTCAAACGCACTCCCCTGCGCTCCGGGAAAGTACGTGGCGTTCGGATCACACTTGGTGCCGGGGCAGGTTCCGGCGGCGTATTGTCCGCGCCAGTCCGCGATCGGCAAGATCACACCCGTTGGCGCAACAATCTCGAGAGGCGTGTCGATCCCACCGGCATGGGTATAGTCGGTGCGCCCAACGAAGGTGCCGGCGCTCGGGATTCCCTCGCTCGAGTCACCGACCGTGTCCGCCAAGGCGCGGATGTCGACCAGCACCTGATCGCCATCCCAGACCGTGCGCGTGACCTCATTCCGGCACCCGCTGGACTTGTTCTGCGCCTGGCAGATGAGGTTCAGCGTGTCGCGGATCATCTCACGCCACACGCGGCGGCCCAGCGGGTCGTACCGATAGCGCTCCATGCGATTGTACCCCACGTACGGCAACCGCGGAGCGGGTATCGAATCCAAGCGAAAGTACGAGGAGATCATCCGGCGCTCGGGGTCGTATTCATTGACAATCAGCTTGGTCTGCTTGTACCCCTTCGCGGGGCCATACCACTTCCGCCGCACGTCCTGACTCACTGCCCCACTGTACGCATAGGTCATGAATGTCGACTCGGCCGAAATTGCCAGATCGAGGGAGCCCGTGACCACGCGCGCCACGCGCTCGGAGTTGGCCTCGTAGGTGGTCGTGGATGGCCCTTGCAGGTTCTGCGACATCTGGCTGTACCACCGATGCCCGAGCCCGTCCACTTGGTAGAGCTCGTTGTTGCCCGAGGCGCTGGTGAAGGCGGCCTTGAGGGCGCCCAACGCCGCGTATCCGGCGCTGTCGCCGAGCGCCCCGCGCGCCTTGTCGGCGCGCGTGTAGCGGACCGTGTCACTCAGGAGCGAATCCGTCCCCGCACGTTGAATGCGCCGCACCCGCCGCGCGAGGGAGTCGTACTGGCTCACCTCCGTGACCGAATCCGCCAGGCCGGAGCGCTTGATCAGGCGGCTGATGCGCGCGTCACCGTCGTATTCGAAGCGGAAGCGATTGCCTGAAGCAGACGTCACGGAGTCCACGTAGCCCGTGATCGCCGAGAAGGCGACGCGCTCGCTGTCCGTCGCCGCAGGATGCGGCATGGCCACGCGCCGCTTCGCAATGTCATATCGAGCGCCGATGCCGAAGATGTTCT
>JAYTVE010000509.1:0-3280 GCA_043744185.1 Gemmatimonadota bacterium
GGGCGCCGGTCCGGTGGACTGGCGCCCTTCGTGCGTGCGCCAACGTGCGCGAGGTCTACTGCACCGCGTTGATCATGTCGAAGATCGGCAGGTACATGGCCACGACCATGCCGCCCACCACGGTGCCGAGGAAGACGATCATGAGCGGCTCCATGGCGGAGAGCAAGCCGGAGACCGCCGCGTCGACTTCGTCATCATAGAAGTCGGCGATCTTCGAGAGCATTTCGTCGAGGCCGCCCGTTTGCTCGCCGACCGCGATCATCGAGATGACCATCGGCGGGAAGACATTCGACTTGGCAAGCGGCGCCGAGATCGTGTCGCCGCCGGCGATCGAGGCGCGGCTGGCGAGGATCGCGTCCTGGATGACGCGGTTGCCCGCGGTCTTGGCCGTGATCTCGAGCCCGTCGAGGATCGACACGCCCGAGGAGATGAGCGTGCCGAGCGTGCGCGTGAAGCGGCTCACCGCCGACTTGCGCAGCACGTCGCCCAGAATGGGCGCCTTCAGCAACCAGCCGTCGATGCGAAGCTTGCCCCTGTCGGTGGCGTAGTACTTGGAGAAGAAGATCTTGCCGAAGTAGCCACCGGCAATGAGGGCCCACCAGAAGCCCTTGAGGAACTGCGACATCATGATCACGATCTGCGTCGGCAGCGGGAGCTTGAGGCCCACCGAGCCGAACATGTTCTGGAAGATCGGGATGACGAAGATGAGCAGCACCGAGATGGCGATGGCCGCCACCGACATGATGACGCCCGGGTAGATCATGGCGCCCTTCACCTTGCGCACCAGCGCGTCGTTCTTTTCCATGAACGTCGCGAGGCGCATGAGGATCGTGTCGAGAATACCGCCAGCTTCGCCCGCGGCGACCATGTTCACGTACAGGTCGCTGAACGCCTTCGGATGCTTGGCGAGTGCATCGGCCACCGTGTTGCCCGACTCCACGTCGAACACCACCGTGCGCGTGACCTCGGCGAGCGCCTTGGACTCCGTCTGCTTCGAGAGGATGTCGAGTGCCTGCACGAGGGGCAGGCCGGCGTTGATCATCGTCGAGAACTGCCGCGTGAAGATCACGATGTCGCGCATCGTGACGCTGCCCTTCACCTTGGCCTTGGCCTGCTCGTCCACCTTCACGACGGTCATGCGCTGCTTCTTGAGCTGCGCAATCACCTCGTCCTTGTTGGTCGCCTCGAGCGTCGACGACTTGAGTTCGCCGTTGGCGGTGCGCGCGGTGTACGTGTACGTGGGCATCGGACCTCGACCTCCCGGTGGGGACTAGCGGCGTGCCGCGGTGGCCGGCGTCGCCTTCGACGGCTGGCCCGCTTCGTCGAGCGGCGGCATGCCGATCATGCGCAGGAACTCGTTCGGGTCGCCCGAGACGCGCAGGCACTCCTCGACCGTCACTTCGCGGTTCATGTACAGCACGTACAGCGAGTCGTTCAGCGTCTGCATGCCGAACTTCTTGCCGCCCTGCATCATCGAGTAGATCTGGTGGATCTTGTCGTCGCGGATGAGCGCGCGGATGGCCGGCGTCACCACGAGGATTTCCGCCGCCATGGCGCGCCCCTTGCCGCGCGCCTTGGGGAGCAGCGTCTGCGTGATGATCCCCTCGAGCACGAACGCCAGCTGGGCCCGCACCTGCGACTGCTGGTGGCTCGGGAAGACGTCGATGATGCGGTTGATCGCCTCGGCCGCGGAGTTCGTGTGCAACGTGGCGAACGCGAGGTGGCCCGTTTCGGCGATCGTCAGCGCCGCCTGGATCGTCTCGAGATCGCGCATTTCGCCGATGAGCACCACGTCCGGGTCTTCGCGCAGGGCGTACTTGAGCGCATTGGCGAAGCTCTTGGTGTCGGAGCCGACCTCGCGCTGGTTGATGAGGCTCATCTGGTGGCGGTGAATGAACTCGATCGGGTCCTCCACCGTGATGATGTGCCCCTTCATCTCGCGGTTGATCTTGTCGATCATCGCGGCGAGCGTCGTGCTCTTGCCCGACCCGGTCGGCCCGGTCACCAGCACGAGGCCGCGCGGCTTCTCGGCCAGCCGCGCGACGACCGCCGGCAGGCCGAGTTCCTGGAAGGTCTTGATCGCGATCGGGATCTGGCGGATGACCATCGCCACGCACCCGCGCTGCTTGAACGCGTTGCCGCGGAAGCGCGCGAGGTTCTGGATGCCGAACGAGAAGTCGAGCTCGTCGTCGAGTTCGAAGCGTTTCTTCTGGTTCTCGGTGAGCACCGAGTAGACGATCTGCAGCGTGTCCTTCGCCGTCAGCACCACGTCCGATTTCGAGCTCACGATGTCGCCATCCACGCGAATCTTCGGGCACTCGCCCGCCGTGACGTGGAGGTCGGAGGCTTCGCGCTCGATCATCTCCTCCAGCAGGGACCGGAGGGAGACGGCAGTGGATGGGGCTGGAGCGGTCATTGCATGGGGAGAAGAGGAAAAATCAGGCCGCGGTCTCGCGGACCACCTGGTCGAGCGTGGTGATCCCCTTGATGACCTTGAGCCAGCCGTCCATGCGGAGGGTCAGCATCCCCTCCTCCACGGCAGCGTCCTTCAGGTCGGCGGCGCCCGCGTTCTGCATGATGAGCTTGCGCAGGACGGGCGTCATGAACATCACCTCGTACACACCCTGGCGGCCCTTGAGGCCGGTACCGGCACACGCGTCGCAGCCCTTTCCCTTGAAGAAGGGCAGGTCCTTGAACTTGGTGTCGAGCGTGAGGTGTTCGAGGAACGGCTTGGCCTCGTTGGTGGCGCGCGCCTTGGCGCCGTCCACGGCTTCCTGGCTGAAGCGGATATCGCGGAGCGTCATGTCGGGCTTCACCTTGGCCGACCAGAGCTCCACGTCGTCCGGGGTGTACTTGACCTTGCAGCTGCCGCAGATCCGGCGCAGCAGTCGCTGGGCGAGGATCAGGTTGACGGCGCTGGCCACGTTGAACGGCTCGAGCCCCATGTCCATGAGGCGCGTGACCGTTTCCGCTGCCGAGTTGGTGTGCAGCGTGCTCATCACCATGTGGCCCGTGAGCGCCGCCTTGATGGCGATGCCGCCCGTTTCCAAATCGCGGATCTCGCCGAGCATGATGATGTTCGGGTCCTGTCGCAGGAACGCCTTGAGCGCCGCCGCGAAGGTCATCCCGATCTCGGTGCGCACCAGCACCTGGTTGATCCCGTAGAGGTTGTACTCGACGGGATCTTCCGCCGTCATGATGTTCGTGTCGATCGTGTTGACCTTCGAGAGCGCGGAGTAAAGCGTGGTGGTCTTGCCGGAGCCGGTCGGGCCCGTCACGA
>JAYTVE010000510.1:0-3267 GCA_043744185.1 Gemmatimonadota bacterium
CTGAACGATGATGCCGGCATCCACGGCATTCTCGTGCAGATGCCGCTCCCCAAGCAGATCGATCCGCAAGCGATCATCCTCGCGATCAATCCCGCCAAGGACGTCGACGGTTTCCATCCGGTTAATGCTGGCAAGCTCTTCTCGGGCGACACGAGTGGCTTCATCCCGTGCACGCCGCTCGGCGTGCGCGAGTTGCTGCTGCGCCATGAGATCGACACGCAGGGTGCCAACGCCGTGGTGATCGGGCGCAGCACGATCGTCGGCCGTCCGATGGCGGCGCTGCTGCTGTTGCCAGGCAAGGGCGGCGATGCCACGGTGACCGTGTGCCACTCGCGCACGCGCGAACTTGCGGCCCACGTAAAGCGCGCGAACATCGTCATCGCCGCCATCGGCCGGAAGGAGATGATCACGGGCGACATGCTCAAGCCGGGCGCAGTGGTCATCGACGTCGGCATGAACCGTGTGGACGACCCGAGCACGAAGAGCGGCACGCGCCTGTACGGCGACGTGCACTTTCCGAGCGCCAGTGCCGTGGCGTCCTGGATCACGCCGGTACCGGGCGGCGTCGGCCCGATGACGATCGCGATGCTGCTCAAGAACACGATCACGGCTGCCACACGCACGGTGGGCCTCGCGTAGTGCGATCCCGTCGCGCCTCCGGTCCGTCGTCCCAGGGTGACCTGGGGCTTTCGGCGTCGGATGCCCTAGAGCCGACGTTCGACGACGCGCGGCCACGCCGTGCAGCCGCGACTCCCGGCGCGACGGCGGAAAGCGCTGTTACCATCGCCACCCTCACGCAGACGGCAAAGGCGGTGCTCGAGGGCGCGTTCCAGCCGCTCTGGATTCGCGGCGAGGTCAGCAACTTCACCGCGCATCGCAACGGTCACTGGTACTTCACGCTCAAGGACGCCGAGTCGCAATTGCGCTGTGTGGTGTGGCGCGGCGATACGGGCCGCATTCCCGCCGCGCCGGACGATGGCATGGAGGTGTGCGCCTTCGGCAAGCTCTCGATGTACACGGCGCGCGGTGAGATCCAGTTCGTGGCCTCGCGCATGGAGGCGGCAGGCGAGGGACTCTGGCGCAAGGCGATGGAGCTCACGCGCCGGAAGCTCGAGGCGGACGGCTTGCTGGAGGAAGCGCGCAAGCGTGCGCTCCCGCTCGCGCCGCGTCGCATCGCCTTCATCACGAGCGCAACGGGTGCCGCGTTCCACGACGTGGTGGCCGTCACGCGCCGCCGTTCGCCCGCCACCGAGATCGTGCTGGTACCGGCGCTGGTGCAGGGCGACGGCGCGGCGGCTTCGCTCATTGCCGCCCTCGAGAGTGTCGCGCGCTGGAACGACTGCGACCTGGTGATCATCGGGCGCGGCGGCGGCTCGCGAGAAGACCTCTGGTGCTTCAACGACGAGCTGCTCTGTCGCGCGGTGGCGGCGTGTCCGATTCCGATCATCAGCGCGGTGGGCCACGAAGTCGACGTCACGCTCTGCGACCTCGTGGCCGACTGGCGCTCGCCGACGCCGAGCGCCGCCGCCGAGCACGCGGTGCCGGATCACCTCGCGCTCGTGGCGACCGTTGCCCGATTGGGGCAGCTCATGCGGGCGTCGCTCGAGCGGCGTGCGCGAAAGGGTCGGCAGGCGCTGGCACGCACGGGGGTGCTCATGCAGGCCTCGCTCGAACGTCGCGCGCGCTACGGGCGGCAATCGCTCACGCGCACGTCCCAGCTGATGGTCGCATCGTTCGACCGGCGCACGCGTCGCGGACGTCAGGCGCTCACGATGGCGGGGCGCCATCTCACGATCACGTCGCGCCAGCTCACCGAGCGCGCGGCCTCGCGCCTGGGCCACGCAGCAGCGAAGCTCGATGCGCTGTCACCGCTGGCCACGCTGTCTCGCGGCTATGCCGTCGCGCGTGATGCCGACGGCCAGGCCCTGGTGACCGCCACGCGGTTTTCTCCCGGCTTCCCGTTCCGGCTCGTCCTGCGCGACGGTGAGGTGCAGGCCTCGACCGTCAGCGTCACCCCGGGCGCGCCCGTTGGCGCTCCCCCACTGGCGCGTGCAGACGCGCCGGGAGCATCCCGATGAGCAAGTCCCCGAAGACTACCGAGTCGGCGGCGCCGTTCGAAACCCGCCTCGAGCGGCTCGAAGCAATCGTGCGTGAACTCGACGACGAGCAGGTCCCGCTCGATCGCGCCCTCACGCTATTCGAGGAGGGCGTTGGCGAACTCAAGGCGGCGCAGGCGGCCTTGGCGCAGGCCGAAGCAACGCTCAAGGTGCTCGTGGAGCAGGCCGACGGAACCTTTGCCCTGAATGAACTTGAGCGCCGTGGCGACTGAACGGTCCTTCGCCGCCGAGCGTGCGGAGGTCGACCGCACGCTGGCGAGCTTCTGCGACCGATACCTGGGCGCCTTGGCGCCCACGGTGTCGGAGGCGATTCGCTACTCGCTGCTGGGCGAGGGAAAGCGGTTGCGCGCCATTCTCGTCATCGAGGCGCATCGCGCGGCCGGCGGCACCGGCTCGGTCACGGAACTTGCCGCGGCCGTGGAGGTCGTGCACGCCTACTCGCTCGTGCACGACGACCTGCCGTGCATGGATGACGACGACATGCGCCGCGGTCGCTTGACGGTGCACAAGGTGTACGGTGTGCCGGCCGCCACGGCCGCTGGACTGGCGATGGTGCCGCTCGCTGCCAAGGCCGCAGACGCGGCGGCGCGCTCGCTCGGCCTCACGCCGGCGGTGTGCGGCGCGATCGTGCGCACGCTGATGGTGGCGTCCGGAGCGGGAGGCATGATCGGCGGCCAGCTCCTGGACCTCGAGGGCGAAGGAACCGCACTGACGCTCGAGCAGTTGGAGCGTATACATCGGGCGAAGACCGGCGCGCTGATCGAGGCGTCGGTGATGCTCGGTGGGATGGCCGCCGGGGCTTCCCCGGCTGCGATGGCGGCGTTCGAGCGTTACGGTGCCGCGATCGGCCTGGCGTTCCAGATCGCGGACGATGTCCTCGATGTCACGGCCACCACCGACCAGCTCGGCAAGGTGGCCGGCCGTGACCTCGCGCTGAACAAGAGCACGTACCCGGCGCTGATGGGCATCGACGGCGCCCGGGAGCGGGCCGAGTCGCTGGTCGAGGACGCCTGTGCGGCGCTGTCCGGAGAGGGGCTCCTGACCCCTGACCTCGAGTATCTGGCCCGTTTCATGGTGCGTCGTTCGTCGTAAGTTTTAACGTGTACGCAGGCTGGGCCCGACCGCTGGTCCCGGCGCACTTCAACCCTCC
>JAYTVE010000511.1:0-3254 GCA_043744185.1 Gemmatimonadota bacterium
TGTACCCAACCGATTTTCAACCGATGCAGGAGTTGTCGTGAACATCCACGAGTACCAGGCGAAGGAGATCCTCCGCCGCTTCGGAGTGCCGATCCCGCCAGGCGAGGTCGCCACGACCGTCGCCGAGGCCGAGGCGATCGCCACGAAGCTGGGCGGTCCCGTCATGGTGAAGGCACAGGTCCATGCGGGCGGACGCGGCAAGGCTGGAGGCGTGAAGTTCTGCAAGGACGTCGCGACGGCCAAGGAGAAGGCGGCTGCGATCCTCGGCATGCAGATCAAGGGGCTGACGGTCGAGAAGGTGCTCGTGACGACCGCGGCCGACATTGGCACCGAGGCGTACGTCGGCATCATCGTCGACCGGAAGACCAAGAAGGCGGTCTTCATGGTGAGCGCCGCGGGCGGCATCGACATCGAGGAAGTGGCCGCGAGCACCCCGGAGAAGATCCTCTATCACCCGGTGGATGCGCGCTACGGCCTGCAGGCGTTCGAGGCCCAGCAGATGGGCTTCTTCCTGTACAGCGATGCGAAGCAGGCGCGCGCCGCCGCCAAGATCATGCAGCAGCTCTACCAGGCGTTCCTCGCTTCGGGCTGCTCGCTCGCGGAGATCAACCCGCTGGTCGTGACGCCCACGGGCGACGTGATCGCGGTCGACGCCAAAATGGTGATCGACGACAACGAACTCGACCGCCTGCCCGTGATCGCCGCGCTGCGCGACGAGTCGAGCGAAGAGCCGAGCGAAGTGGCGGCGCGCAAGGCCAACCTCACCTTCATCAAGCTCGACGGCGACGTCGGCTGTGTGGTGAACGGCGCGGGCCTCGCCATGGCCACGATGGACCTGGTCAAATTCTACGGCGGCGAGCCGGCGAACTTCCTCGACATCGGCGGTTCGTCGAATCCGGAGAAGGTCGTCAACGCGCTCAAGATCATCACTGCCGACCCGAGCGTGAAGGCGATCCTGTTCAACATCTTCGGCGGCATCACGCGCACCGATGACGTGGCCAACGGCATCGTCACGGCCACCAAGGCGAATCCGCTCAAGGTGCCGATCGTCATCCGCCTCACCGGCACCAACGAAGAGCTCGCCATGAAGATCCTGACCGAGAACGGCTTCTCCGCTTCGAGCGACATGGACGAGGCGGTGCAGAAGGCCGTCGCGCTCGCGAAGGGAGGGAAGGCCGCATGAGCGTCTTCGTCGACAAGAACACCAAGCTGCTGGTGCAGGGGATTACGGGCCGCGACGGCTCGTTCCACGCCAAGCAGATGATGGAGTACGGCACGCAGGTCGTCGCCGGTGTCACGCCGGGCAAGGGCGGCCAGAAGTTCGAGAGCACCGTGCCGATCTACAACACCGTGGCCGAGGCCGTGAAGGCCACGGGCGCGAACACGAGCGTCATCTACGTGCCGCCGCCGTTCGCGGCCGACGCGATGATGGAAGCGGCGGATGCCGGCATTCAGCTCGTCGTCTGCATCACCGAAGGCGTACCCGTGCTGGACATGACGCGCGTTCGCCCCTACGTGATCGAGAAGGGCGCGCGCCTGCTCGGCCCGAATTGCCCGGGGCTCATCAGCCCGGCGGACAAGGCCAAGGTCGGCATCATCCCGGGGCGCATCTGCATGCCGGGCCCGGTTGGTGTCGTGTCGCGCTCGGGTACGCTCACCTATGAAATCGTCTACCAGCTCACGCGCGCGGGCATCGGCCAGACGACGTGCGTCGGCATCGGTGGCGACCCGATCAACGGGACCAACTTCATTGATGCGCTCGAGGCGTTCGAGAAGGATCCGAACACGAAGGCGGTCGCGATGATGGGCGAGATCGGCGGCACGGACGAACAGGAAGCCGCCGACTTCATCAAGCACCACATGAAGAAGCCGGTCGTCGGCTTCATCGCGGGGCAGACGGCCCCGCCGGGGCGCCGCATGGGACATGCGGGCGCGATCATCTCCGGTTCGGCCGGTACGGCGGCGGAGAAGATCGACGCCTTCAAGGCGGCCGGCATGGGCGTGGCCCAGCGCCCGAAGGACTTCGTGCAGCTTATCCAGGAGCGACTCAAGTAATGGCTGGCAATCGTACGCTTACCATCATCAAGCCGGACGCCTTCAATTCGGGCAAGGCTGGACTGATCATCGCCCACCTCGAGAAGGCGGGCTTCACGATCCGCGCTGCGCGCGTGCTGCACTTGAGCACCCAACAGGCGGAGCAGTTCTACGACGTGCACCGCGCTCGGCCGTTCTTCGGCTCGCTCGTCACGTTCATGACCCAGGGCCCGTGCATGCCGATCGTGCTCGAGCGGGACAACGCCGTGTCGGAGTTGCGCAACGTCATCGGATCGACGGATCCGAAGGACGCGGCCGACGGCACGATCCGCAAGCTGTACGCGGTGAGCAAGGAATCGAACGCGATCCACGCGAGCGATTCCGACGAGAACGCGCAGCGCGAAAGCACGTTCTTCTTCGCGGAGACGACGCTGCTGAGCGCGAAGTAGCGCGAGGCAGGATCCCATCGGGAACCGGCCGGTTCGGGCAAATCCCGAGCCGGCCGTGCCGCACCGGAGCCACGCCATGCCAGCACTCGCGCGCCTCTTGCTCGCCGTTACCATTGGCGCCTTTGCGTGTTCAGCAGCCAACGCGCAGGCCATTCAAGGTCGCGTGTACGACCTTGCCACCGGGGCGGGGGTTCCGAACGCCGAAGTAGCGCTCTGGCGCGGCGAGGTCCCGATGCGCACCGTGCATTCCGACTCGACCGGATATTTTCTTGTCGCCATGAAGGACACGGGCACCTACCAGCTGGTGAGCCGGAAGGTCGGCTTTTTCGGCGGTGCGATCGGCAACCTGCACCTCGCCACACGCGACACCTTCGAATTGCTCGTGCGCATGGAGCGCATTGTGCAGGTGCTGCAGACGCTCACGGTCGAGGGCAAGAAGGCGGGCCTCGACTTCACCAGCGGATTCGACGAGCGCCGGAAGCAGGGACTCGGCACGTTCATCGGTCCCGCCGAGCTCGAGAAGAAGGGGTTCCAGCGCGCGCCGGATCTGGTATACGGCGCGCCGGGGATGCAGGTGGTAATTGACGCGTCCAGCCCCGGTCTGCAGATCTCGCGCATCGTGTCCACCCGTGCCTCGGGACTGGGACCGTGTGAACCGGCCCTGTTTGTGGATGGCATCCAGACCGACGCCGAGGCGCTCTATCGCGAATATTCGTCGAACAGCATTGAAGCCATTGAGGTGTACCATGCCTCGCAGGTCCCAGCGCGGTT
>JAYTVE010000512.1:0-3235 GCA_043744185.1 Gemmatimonadota bacterium
AACGACGGCCCCTTCCACGTCACGCGCGACGGCGGCAAGACGTGGCGCGACATCACGCCCAAGGGGCTGGGCACCGGCGGCCGGGTGCAGAACATCGAGCCCTCGCCGCACCGCAAGGGCTCCGCGTACTACACCGTGCTCCGCTACCAACTCGGTGATTTCAAGCCGTACGTGTACCGCACCGACGACTACGGCGCGACGTGGATGCTGCTCACGACCGGCGGCAACGGCATTCCGGCGGACCATCCCGTGCGCGTCGTGCGCGAAGATCCGCTCCGTGAAGGACTGCTCTACGCCGGCACCGAGTTCGGCATGTTCATGAGCGCGGACAACGGCGCGCACTGGCAGACGCTGCAGCTCAACCTCCCGGCAACGCCGATTACCGACGCCAAAATCGAGCAGGGCGACCTCGTGCTTTCGACGCAGGGACGCGGCTTCTGGATTCTCGACAACCTCGCGCCGCTGCGTCAGGCGGCCGATGTGATCACGGACAAGGCAGTGCATCTGTACCAGCCGCGCGTGGCCACCCGCACGCGCTACCCCTCGCGCTTCGGAGGCATCGAGGGCACGCGCGCCGCTCCGAGCGACCCGACGTACCCGCCGCCCGGCGCGATGATCGACTACGTGCTGCAGTCGAGCGTGCCAGTGCAACTCGACGTGCGCGACGCCAAGGGTGTCGTGCTGCGCCGCTTCAGCAGCGAGTCCGGCGGCGAGAAGGCAGTGCAGCCCGCACAGCCAGGCATGCGCGCGCCGAGCATGGAGATCGTGGGCACGCCGCGCCTGCCAAACGCGGCGGGACACAACCGCTTCATTTGGAATCTCGAGTTGCCCGGGCCGTGGGCGGCCGACTCGGGCCGTCGCGGGCGCAACGGCCCGATGGTGAACCCCGGCACGTATACGCTCGTGCTCACCGCGGGCAGCGTCACCGAATCGCGCACGCTGGAGGTTCGCCTCGACCCGCGCCTCAGCACCGATGGCGTGACACCGCAGGTCCTGGCCGAGCAACTCGACCACAATGTTCGCACGCGCGACCTCGTGACCGAGGTCAACATGCTTGTCGCGTCAGTGGAGAGCGATCTGAAGAAGCTCGGCGCCGACTCATCGGCCGCCGGTCTTGCCAAGCGTCGCGAGCTCGAATCGCTGCGCTCGGCCCTCGTGACGCCGAGCATCCGGTACTCGAAGCCGGAGCTGCAGGCGCACATCCAGTACCTGTACTCGTTGAGCATGCAGGCCGACCAGCAAATCAGTCGCGACGCGAAGGAGCGTTTCAAGGACCTCCGCGCCGCGCTCGATCGCGTCAAGAAAAAGCCGATCGCGTGACGCTCGGCGCTGTATCCGTGGGGCGCCTGCGCCCTACGGACGCAGGTGCTTCTCGAAGAACGCCCAAACAAGGTTCCACGAGTCCACCTGCTCGGGCGTGTCGTCGCGTTCCAGCGACGGGTGCTTGACGCGCACGTTGAAGGTGTGCCCGCCGCCCGAAGGCCCCACGGGCGGATCGACGTAGACCTTGGTCTCGGCAAGCGCCGGCTTCCGCGCACGTAGCGCATCCACCATCTGGCGATCCTCGACATAGTCCACGTCGGTGTCGTTGGTGGCGACGTGCACCATGAACGGAATAGCCAGTGAGTCCACGCGATACAGCGGCGAGCGCTTGATGTACTCCTCACGCTTCTCGAACGGCAAGCCGCCGATGCCCGACTGCGTCGCGAACATGCGCTGGTACTCGGGCCCCTTGTAGCTGAGCCGGAACACGAGGTTGGTCACCGGCACCAGGGCGACCGCCGCCTTGAGCGGCACGTCCGACCGGAACGAGATCATCGACGTGATGTAACCGCCATGGCTCCAACCCATCATGCCGATCCGGTTGGGGTCCACGTACGGCAACGACTTCAGGTAGTCGATCGCGGTGCGCACGTCATCGACTTCCTTGCCGCCGTAGTCGACCGCGTTGAAGTGCGCGGCGCCATGCCCCGTGCTGCCCCGGTAGTCCGGTGTGACGATCACGTAACCGCGCTCGACAGCTTCCTTCACGAACGGCCACATGTTCTCGTCCCAGTCGCCGTGCACTCCGCCGTGCACCCACACCATGGCCGCGTGCGCCTTTGTGGCTTGCGGCGCCAGAGGCGCAAACAGGTAGGCGGGGATCGTCATGCCATCCGCGCTGCTGGCGTAGGTGATCTTCGAGAAGCTCAACACTCCGGCCGCGCGCACGGTCATGATCGACTCGGCGGCGGTCTTCTCGCGCAACTGCTTGTCGAAGTCGGCCTGCGGATGATCCTCGGGCCGAGTGCTGACGTAGAGTTTGGCCGCGCGCTCAGGATCGCGCACGGGAGTGGGTGCACCGGCAGAACCTGACGTGACGCCCGTGGAGCAAGCGGCGGTGACTACGAACACGGCGATCGCGTAACTGCGCATGGACCTCAGGGGGTTGAAGTGACAGTGGAATCTTGCGCCAGTGTGCTCGGCACGGGCCAGTGGCACGCGCGCGCTCCGCGCGGCCGCCCCCCCTCCCTTCCGGCGAGACAGCTGCGCATCCTTCGGGCACTCCCGCCGCCCCCTCGCACGACGACCCATGCCGCTCGAACCGCTCGAGGACGTTTTCGAACTGCTCGACGATGGACGGACCGAGGATGCCCTCGCCGTCCTCGACGGTGAACTTGCGCGCTATCCGTCGGCGCCGCGGCTGCATGCGCTGCGCGCGTTCCTCCTGCTGGACCTGGGACGGGTTGCCACCGCCGCCGATGCCGTGCATGACGCCCTCGCGCTCGACGGTGATGACGCGTACGTGGTGCGCGCGGCCGCTGCGCTCGCACTCGCCAAGGGAACGCCGCGCGACGCGATCCACGCCGCGCAGTATGCGCAGTCGCTCGATCCCGAGGATCCGGCAGCCGTGATGCTAGAGGCGCAGGCACACGCGATGACCGGCAACTGGCGCGCCGTGCGCGGATTGGCCGATCGCACTCTCGAGCTCGACCCCGACCACGAACGTGCGGCGGTGCTGCGCACGATGGCGGCCGAGATCGACCGGACGCATGGAGCGTCGGGCCCCGAGTGGCTCGCGCTCGTCGAGCGGTATCCGATGAACGCACATGCCCGTACGGGCGCCGGGTGGAGTCGCCTGCGCGCTGGCGCCGCGCACGACGCACGCGAGGAGTTCGAGCATGCACTGGCCCTCGATCCCGGGTCCACCTGGGCACGTGAAGGCCTCGTACTTGCGCTCAAGTCGCGCTATCCG
>JAYTVE010000513.1:0-42429 GCA_043744185.1 Gemmatimonadota bacterium
CCGTCGGTGCGGCGGCCGAGCGCGGGGCCCGTGCCGGGGGGGGAGGCACGCTCCGCAGGCGACGTGGCGTTCGGGCCTGCGTGGGCCGCGCCGTGGCAACGTGTCACCACGCTTGCCGCCCTCGCGAGCGTACGCGAGCTTGCTGGTCCGTGAACCTCGTTCGCACTCGCACGTCGTGATCCCGGCCAGTGCTGCCTGACATCGCTTTCGAAGCTGCTTTCCTGCGCGCCGCCCTCCTGCTCGGCGTCATCAACGAGCGCGAAGTGCCGGCATGGGCGGAGTCGTTGCTGCTCGTGCAGGATGAAGCCCACGGGTTCCTGAGCGACGTGGCCATGGCGCCGGTGGAGCTCACCGCCATGCGCGAGGCGCTTCAACCGATGGCGGCGACGGCCGGTCCCGCCGCCGTGCTCACTGCGATCGTCACCTTCCTCGCGAGGGACCGCGCGAGCCTCTCGCTCAACGTCCACGACGCGGTGCGCGTGTTCACGCTCCTGCGCACGGAGTTCCGCATCCCGCCCGACGGCACGTTGAGCGCCAAGCAGTTCGAGGATCGGCTGATGCTGGCCGAGGGCGGCGTGAAGGGCGCGGTGGCGCCAACGCGCGAAGAACTGGACGACTGGCTGAGCAGCGTGCGTCGACCGTCCGTGCGCCGCCTCTCGTTCACGTCGAGCGACGAAGCGACCGCGTTCCTCGGCGTTCTCGTGCACGAGGTGGAGCGCGACGTGACCTCCCTCGAGAACGATCCCGCGAACAACGCGAAGGCCTGGGTCATGCCATTCGAGATTGCGGCGCCGGTCACGCTGGCCGTCAACGATCCCGCGTGGCGAATCGCGGTGCGCGAGTTTTCACCGCTACCGCTCGCGGGCCGCATTCCCTATGCTGCCGCGCCGGACTACGCGGTGCTGGTGCTGCACGGGATGACGCGCGTGGCCCCCGTGAACGCCATTGCGTGGGAGGAGCTCTGAGCGTGCGCGTTGCGCTGACCGGCGCGCACGGCAAGCTCGGACGCTTCGTCGCGGACGATCTGCTCGCGCACGAGTATGAGGTCGTGGCAGTTGATCGTGTGCACTCGGCCGACAGCGACGCGCGCGCGGAAGAGCGCGTGGTCGATCTGTGCGATCCCACCGCCGCCGACGCCGCCCTCGACGGCTGCGACGCGCTCATTCACCTCGCGGCCATCACCGATCCGCTCAGCCAGCCCGCGCCGGTGATGTTCGCGAACAACGTGCGCAGCACCTTCAACCTGCTCGACGCCGCCGCGCGCCGCGGCCTGGCGCGCGTCGTGCTCGCCTCGAGCCAGTCGGTGCTCGGCCATCCCTGGGCGTCCACCGTGCTGCCGCTCGACTACGCGCCCGTGGACGAAGACCATCCGGCGCGCCCCGTCGATCCGTACGCGCTCAGCAAGCAGCTCTGCGAAGAGATGGGCGCGTACTTCGCGCGCACACACGCCATGCGCGTGCTCACGTTCCGTTTTCCGTCAGTGTGGCTGCCGGAGCAGTTCCCGTGGCGTCCAACCGTGCGCCTCACGGAACGCGAGCAAGCGGCCAAGAGCATGTGGGCATACGTGGATGTACGCGACGCCGCGCGCGCATGCCGGATGGCAATGACCGCGCCGTGGAGCGGTCATCAGCTGCTCAACATCACGTCGCGCTGGGCCATCGGCATCAAGCCGGTGCGCGAGCTCTTGGCCGAGTGGTACCCCGCGACGACCGACATCCGCGCGCCGCTGCACGACTGCACGGCCGTGTTCGACTGGCACCGCGCCGAGCAAGTGCTCGACTTCCGCGCGCGCTATCGATGGCTCCCCGACGGTATTCACGATCTCGGCGAGGCCCCGCTCGATGACACGTGACGTGCACGTGCTTGCGGGCGGCCTGAACTTTCCCGAGGGCCCCGCGTTTGCGCCCGACGGCTCGCTCTGGTGCGTGGAAGCGCGCGGCGGCGCGTTGGTGCGATGGTCCGAGAAGGGCGTGGAGCGCCACGATTCGCAGGGCCTGCCCTGCGGACTCGCCTTTGACGCCGATGGTCGCGCCTGGTTTTGCGATGCGAAGCAGAAGGCGGTGCGGTTCTACGATGTCGCGCGTGACCGCTTCGAGACCGTCACCACACACGTGAACGGCGCGGAGCTCAACGCCCCGAATGATCTCGCCTTCGACGCCGTGGGCAACATCGTGTTTAGCTGTCCCGGCGACTCCCGCTTCGAGCCCACGGGGTCGGTCTGCTGCCTGCGCTCCGACGGTTCCGTGACGACGCTCCACGATGCGCTGTACTTCCCGAACGGCATCGTCTTCGGTGCTGACAACACGACGCTCTACGTGGCCGAGACGTACGGCAAGCGCGTGTGGAAGGGGGCGTGGAACTCCGCCACCGCGACGTGGACGAACGTCGCGCCTTGGGCGGAGCTGGGCGGCGAGCCCGGACCGGATGGCATGGCGCTCGGCGCCGACGGCTTTCTCTACGTGGCGGCGCTGCGGGCTGGGTGCGTGAAGGCGCTCGATGATCGCGGAGTGGTAGTGGCGGAATACGCGGTCCCCGGCCCGCGCCCGACCAACGTCGCATTCGATCCCAGCGGTGTGCTCGGCATGGTGGTGACGGAGGCGGAGCGCGGCGAGCTGCTGGCACTCCGGTGCGACAAAGCGGGAGTGATGCCGTTCAGGCCGCTGATCCAGCCCCGCATCTTGTAGGCATTGTCCGACCGTTTCGGTCGCTTCGACCGCCGAGTTCGGCGTGCGCTTGCTCGGCAATTGCCTCTTTGCCTTGTCGTGGGAGAGCGGCGTCGCCGTCCCGGCTCTTTAGCCACGCCGCGCGCCTCACTCACGCCGCCCACGGGGGCGTGAAGGACTCGCCGCTCGGCAGCACGGCCAGTCCGCCCACGGGAAACGCGACCACCGCACGGAAGGGGACGTCGTGCGGGTTGGTGACGCACAGTTCGGTGTGCGCGGGCACGATCACGGCGCCGCCAGCCGCGACCTGGTACACCTCGCCCGCGATGACGAACTCGGCCGCGCCTTCGATGGCGACGAAGATCTCCTCGCGCGTGAGGCGGTGCGGGGCGCCGGGCGTGTGCGGGGCGATCTGCACGATCCAGGCGGCGGTCTCGCTGGCCCCGCGCGAGGGGGCAGCAAGTCCCGTGAAGCGGGCGCCGGGCAGGTCGAAGTGCGGGGCGGCAGCGGCGGGGATGGCGGGCATGCTAGACTCCAGTTGAGGTGGTGCTACACCGCAGATGATAAACCTAGGTGAATTATTATGTCAACACCCCCGGACGACGCCGTCGACTTCGGCAT
The DNA here is from genome assembly GCA_043744185.1 of Gemmatimonadota bacterium. Lineage (GTDB taxonomy): Bacteria > Gemmatimonadota > Gemmatimonadetes > Gemmatimonadales > Gemmatimonadaceae > JACPPC01. The sequence goes on from JAYTVE010000513.1 coordinate 3,285, forward strand.
CCTCCTCAACCTCGCCTACGGCCGCTTCAAGGGTCGCCTGCACGCCCACCTCGCCGCGCGCGGCTACGCCGACGTCGGGCCCTCGTTCGGCTACGTCTTCCGCGCCTTGGCCGACGGGCCGCTGCTCCTCGCCCGGCTAGCGGAGGTCATGGGGATCAGCCCGCAAGGCGCGCTCAAGATCGTGCAGGAGATGGTGGACGCCGAGTACGTCACGCGCGAGGCCGATCCGTCGGACGCGCGCGCCAAGCGGTTGAGCCTCACCGCGCGCGGTCGCGGCGCCCTGACGGAGGCGCGCCGCTTCCACGCCCGCTTCGAGCGCGAACTCGCCCGCCGCACCGGGGCCACAGCGGCGCGCGAGGCACGGCGCGCCCTCGAGGCCATCGTGGCGATGGCGCCGCTCGATGGCGACAGCGGCGAGCTGCCCCGCCCCTTCTAAACACGCTGCCGCGCGGCGCTGGCGCGGTGCAGTGGCAAGCGCCATTCTCCATCGATAGCCCGCGACAACCCCGCCGGCCCCCTCCCGAACCCGCCCGTCCCATGTCGGTCACCCTCAAGATCAACGGCAAGTCCACCACCGTGGACGCCCCGCCGGAGATGCCCCTGCTCTGGGTCCTCCGCGACCTCCTCGACCTCAAGGGCACCAAGTTCGGCTGCGGCATCGCGCAGTGCGGCGCGTGCACGGTGCACATGGCCGGCGTCCCCGTGCGCTCCTGCTCGATTCCGATCTCGGCCGTGAGCGGTCAGGACATCACGACCATCGAAGGCCTGAGCAAGGACGGCTCGCATCCCGTGCAGAAGGCGTGGGAGGAGCTCGACGTGCCACAGTGCGGCTACTGCCAGGCGGGCCAGATCATGGTCGCGGCCAACCTGCTCAAGACGAAGAAGAACCCGACCGACGCCGAGATCGATGCGGCCATGAACAACATCTGCCGCTGCGGCACCTACAATCGCATCCGCGCTGCGGTGCATCGCGCGGCCGCGCTGCAGTCGGGCAAGACGACCAGCGCCGCCGGCGCCGGTGCGGGCCAGTCCCCCAACGAGCACTAGGAGGCGATCATGACCGCACCCACCGCGTACGATCGCCGCAGCTTCCTCCGCGTTACCGCCCTCGTTGGCGGCGGCCTGCTCGTCGGCAGCTATGCGCGCACCGCGCTCGCGCAGCCGTTCGGCGCCGAGGGCGACCCGCAGCTCAACGCCTTCGTGCGCATCACGCCCGACGGCAAGATCACGATCATGGCCAAGAACCCCGAGGAAGGCCAAGGGGTCAAGCAGTCACTGCCCATGATCATCTGCGAGGAGCTCGACGTCGAATGGTCGCAGGTGACCATCGAGCAGGCGATCGCCGAGGAAGCGAAGTACGGCGTTCAATTTGCCGGCGGCTCGCTCTCCACGCCGATGAACTTCGACAACCATCGCCAGGTGGGCGCGGCCACGCGCGCGATGCTTGTTGCCGCCGCGGCCAAGACGTGGAACGTGTCGGCGAGTGAACTCACGACGGCCAAGGGCGTGGTCACGCACGCTTCGTCCAAGCGGTCGCTCTCGTACGGCAAGCTCGCCAACACGGCATCCACGATGCCGATGCCCGACCTCAAGTCGGTGCCGCTCAAGGACCCGAAGAACTTCACGCTCCTCGGCAAGCGCATCCACGGCGTCGACAATCACGCGATCTTCACCGGCAAGCCGCTCTTCGGCATCGACGTGATGGTGCCGGGGATGCTCTGTGCCGTGTTCGAGAAGTGCCCGGTGTTCGGCGGCAAGGTGGTGAGCGCCAACGTCGATCACGTGAAGAAGCTTCCCGGCGTGAAGCACGTGGTCATCGTGAAGGGGGTCGGCACCGCGCTCGATGGGCTCATGCCCGGTGTCGCCATCGTCGCCGACAGCTGGTACAACGCCAAGGTGGCGCGGCAACAGCTGCAGGTGACGTGGGACGAAGGCACGACCGCCACGCAGAGCTCGGCGTGGTTCAATGCGCGGGCCGCTGAGCTGCTGGCCAAGCCCGCCGACAAGACGGTGCGCAGGGATGGCGACGCCGCCACCGCGATCGCGGGCGCCGCCAAGATCGTCGAAGCCACCTACTTCTATCCGTTCATCAGCCACGCCACGCTCGAGCCGCAGAACTGCACCGCGAGCTGGACCGACGGCAAGCTCGAGATCTGGGCGCCCACGCAGATGCCGGCGCCGGGCCGCAAGCTCGTGAGCGACACGCTCGGCATCGCGCCCGACGCGATCACACTGCACATGACGCGCATCGGCGGCGGCTTCGGCCGACGGCTCAAGAACGACTACATGGTCGAGGCCGCGTGGATCTCGCGCGAAGTCAACGCGCCGGTCAAGCTGCTCTGGACCCGTGAAGACGACATGCGGCACGGTCACTATCGTCAGGCCGGCTATCACAAGATGACCGCCGGTGTTGATGCCAGCGGCAAGCTCGTCGGCTGGAAGAGCCACGTCGTGCTCGAGAACGTGCGCGTCGGCGAGTACCCGGGCCGCTTCGTGCCCAACTACACACTCGAGACTTCAGCGCTTCCGCACGGTATTCCAACGGGAGCGTTGCGCGCGCCCGGTTCGAACGGCATTGCCTTCGCCATTCAGGGCTTCATGGACGAGTGCGCCGTAGCTGCGGGCAAGGACCCGCTGCAGTTCCGGCTCGACCTGCTCACTCCGGCCGTCCCCTCCGTGCAGGGTGACGCCTTTGATGCCGATCGCATGCGCGGCGTGCTCGAGGCGGTGCGCGACAAGTCGGGCTGGGGGAAGCCGCTCCCCGCGGGTCATGGCAAGGGCGTCGCCTTCCACTTCAGCCACCGCGGTTACTTCGCCGAAGTGGTCGAGGCGAGTGTCGATGCCAAGGGCACGGTGAAGGTGCACCAGGTCTGGGTCGTGGGCGACATCGGCCATACGATCACCAACATGAGCGGCGCGGAGAATCAGGTGCAGGGCGGTTGCATCGACGGCGTCTCGGCCGCGCTCGGCCAGGAGATCACGATCGACAAGGGACGCGTGGTGCAGGGCAACTTCGACCAGTACCCGCTGCTGCGCATGGCTCAGTCGTTCCCGGTGGACGTGACGTTCCTCAGGACGCAAAACCCGCCGACGGGCTTGGGCGAGCCCGCGCTGCCGCCGGTGATACCGGCGCTCACCAACGCGATCTTCGCAGCGACGGGGAAGCGGATTCGCTCGCTGCCGATCGGGAATCAGTTGGGGTAGGCGACATCACTCCATCGTGACGAAAACGCCGGCGGCCCTGGGGTCGCCGGCGTTTTCGTGGTCGTGAGCACCTCGTGCAGCGCGGGCGTTCAACATGCTGAGACCGGTCAGACATCAAACGGTCACCGGCTCGTTACGCGCGTGGGCGGTATTGGTGATGCGGCAGTGCGTGCCGTGATCCCCCCACCCGCTTACCGGTCGAACCCCGATGCCGATCAAGCCGTCCGCGCTCCTCTCCCGCCTTTCCACTCTTCTCGTCGCTACCGCAGCACTCGGCTGCGCTGCCGACACCGCCACCACCCCCGCCGTGCAGGCTGTCGCCGGCACCACGATGGACGTGAGCGACCGTTCCTGGTCGTTCGCGCAGATCGGCGACATGCCGTACGGCCAGAACAAGATCGATTCGCTGCCCCTGTTCGTGAACTTCATGAATGCTGATCCGTCGCTGCGCATGGTCGTGCACACGGGCGACATCAAGGCTGGCAGCAAGACGAACTGCTCCGACGCCAGTTTCGCCTACGTCAAGTCCACCTTCGACGCGATCCGCGTGCCCTTCATCTACACTCCGGGAGACAACGAGTGGACCGATTGCCACGTCGCCATCAAGAACAACGGCCTCTACACGCCGACTGAACGCCTCGACGCGATCCGGAAGCTCTTCTTCCCCATCACGGGTCAGTCGCTCGGCGTTCAGAAGCTCGTCACGCACTCGCAGGCGCAGACGGGCTACGCGCCCTACGCGCAGTTCGTGGAGAACGTCTGGTATCAGCAGGCGGGCGTCACCTTCGGCACCATCAACATCACCGGCAGCAACGACGACATCGCGCCGTGGGGCACGCCGCTGCCCGCCAACGCGTCGCAGTGGCCCTCGCAGCGCGAGGAGCGCGCTCGTCGGCTCAAGGCCAACCTGAGCTGGATTCGCACCATCTTTGAGGCCGGCAGCGCATCGCGCGGCATCGTCCTCATCTATCAGGCCGACATGTGGGACCCGGCCGAGCCGACGCTCGCGGGCTACGACGAGTACGTGGCGCTCATTGGCCAGCTGGCGGCGCAGTTCGGCAAGCCGGTGCTGCTCCTCCACGGCGACTCGCACATCTTCCGCGCTGACCAACCGTTCACGGCCACCTCGCCGTTCTTCGCGATGCACCCGAACACGCCGGTCGCGCCGAACGTTACCCGCGTGGTCAACTCGGGCAGCACCAACGTCACCGACTACGTGCGCATCACGATCGACCGCACGGGCACCAACGCGAACGTGTTCAGCTGGCAGGAAGTGCGCTTCAAGTAGCAACGTCGCATCATGGCCGGGCCACGCGCGAAGCCCGGCCATCACGCCACGACGCGCAGCGACCGTTGCAGGTGGGACGCCTCATCGCATCCGCGGCGGGTGTCGTACCGGCAGTGGTCGCGCTACGGAAACCGCACCAACTCGTCCGCCACCGGCATCACGCGCGTCCGCACCTCGGCGGGCGAGTGCGTGCATTTCTGCATGGCCATCGAGCAGCTGCCCACGAACTCCGCGCGCTCGAACACATAGGGAATCCCCTGTGAGCCGAGCGGCGAAACGCCGTCGCTCATGTGGAAGTGGAGGTGCGGCTCGGTGGAGTTGCCCGAGTTGCCGAGCTTGGCGAGCACCTGCCCCTTCTTCACCCGATCGCCGACCTTGACCCGGATCGAGCCCGGGCGCACGTGCGCGTAGAAGGCGTAGCGGCCGGGGCCGACCTCGAGGATGACGTGATTGCCGCCGACCGTCTCGAGCGTGATGGGCACCGCGCGCGAGTTGATGCCCGGAATGTTCTCGGGGATTCCGTCCTTGATGACGCGCACGATGCCGTTGGCCACGGCGAGGACGTCGAGGTTGTGCGCGTAGTACTTGGAATTGTCGAGCGAGTCGCCCACGTGCGTACGACCGAGCGAGTCGACGAGCACCCAGTCAATCGCGAAGCGCTGCGCGATGGCCATCTGCCCCTCGAGCGGGATGAGCGCGCGGCGGTGCCCGGACCCGTTGCTCGGTCCGTTGGCCGCGAGCCACGGGCCGCCGCGGAATGGCGGGCCGATGATCGCCACCGTGCCCGCGACCGACACCGGCGACAACGTCACGGTGCGCGTGCCGACGGTGTCGCTGAAGGTGAGAACGTGGCGCAGTCCGGCCGGGATCGGCCCGTGCACGATGGGCAACGAGATGAAGAGGACGGCGCGGAGCCCTGGGCCGATGATGGCACGCTGCGCGATCGGCACCGCGCCCAGCCCCGGACGCGAGAGGTCGCGCTGGAAGGCGGAGTCGCCGAGCGTGCCGAGCGAGACGCCGTTGGCCGCATCCTGGATGTCGACGCGCGTCCAGGTGATCGGTTGGCGCTCGAAGTTGGTGATGTGGAGTTCGTAGGTCAGCACGTCGCCCGTGCGGCTGGTGGCGACGGTGGGCGCCTTGGGGACGCGCGCCTCGACGAGCACGGGGCGATCGGCGAGTTGGGCGGCGGCGGGACGCACGGTGGCGAAGGCCGCGAGAAGGAGCGCGAAGGGCAGGGTCCGACGCATGGACATCGACATGGTGACGGGAGCAATCGGTGGCGGGCGGGCGCTCTGGACGGTACGATAGCGCGCTCCGTCCCGCTACTGTCCCCGCCTCCTGGCCAGGTCATGCCGACACGCCCCGTGCGTGCGCTGCGCCGCTCGCGGCTCCCCGCCCTGTTGGCCGTCGCCGTGGGGCGAGCAGTGGAACCAGCGGAAGTGAACGTACAGTGGCTGACGCGGCTGCGTGATGCGTTGCCATCAGGTCAATGATGCGCTAGCATCACATTGTGCGCACCACCATCGACCTCGACGCCGACCTGCTGGCGCGCCTGCGACGCGAGTCGGAGCGCACGCGCGTCCCGTTCAAGCAACTCCTCAACGCGGCGCTGCGGGCGGGTCTCGCGAAGGCCGCGGCGCCGCGCCTTCCGGTCTACGTGCTCCCGACGTTCGGCATGGGCGCGCCGCGCGTGAATCTCGACAAGGCGCTCGCCATCGCCGCGCAGCTCGAAGACGCCGAGACCGCCCTCGAACTCGAGCGCCGCCGCTGATCGTGAAACTCCTCGACCTGAACATCCTGCTCTACGCGACCAACAAGGACAGCGCACCACACGCAGCCGCGCGCTCGTGGCTGGAGTCCGTGCTCAACGGAGCCGAGGCCGTCGCCCTGCCGTGGACCGTGCTGCTGGGCTTCCTGCGACTGACGACCAACCGGCGCGTCTTCGCCAAGCCGCTCACGGTGGCGCAGGCCTGCGCCGTCGTGGACGGATGGCTCGCACGACCCAATGTCATCACCCCTGAACCAGGCACGGAACATTGGCGGATTCTCCGCGCCCTGCTTGGCGCCGCCGGCACCGCCGGCAACCTCACGACGGACGCTCACCTCGCCGCGCTCGCGCTCGAGCACGACGCCGAGCTCTGCTCGACGGACGCCGACTTCGCCCGCTTCGCCGGCGTGCGCTGGGTCCATCCGCTGCATGCGCCGGAGCGATAGTCCAGTGCCGATTCGAAGTCGCGCCGCCATCATCGGCCTGCTGCTCGGCGTGATCGCTGCGGCCAGTGTGAGTCGCGCGGCCAAGGCGCAGGGCGGCTACGCGCGTGCGCGCACCGACACGCTGCACTACCGCGAAGTCACCAACGCCGAGATCCGCATCACCTCGCCGCAGGGCATGATCACGGTCACGAGCGAGCAGGACTCGCAGATCGCTCTCACGTTCGGCGGCCTCGACTCGGCGCGCGCCTGGTACGAATCGCTCCTGCTCGCCGCCACGTCACCGCAGGGTACGCAGACGCCACGCACGGACTCGCTGCTCATGCAGCCGTTCCTTCTCAGTTTCACGGCGCGCGGCGCCGTCTCGCTGCGGCGCGCGCCCATCATGCCGGCGAGTGTCGCCGCCGTCACGGACCTCACGCACCAGTTTGACGACTTCTTCCTGCGGCTCCCCAGCGGCGCGCTCACGACGGGGCGCACGTGGCGCGACACCAGCGTCATCGGCGACAGCACGGGACCCACCTGGTATCACGCGCGCAGCATCGCGCGCTACACCGTGAAGGGCGACACCGTGTTCAATGGCGAGCGGGCGCTCGTCATCGGCATGACGCAGGAACTCACGCTCACGTCGGGTGGCCCCGTGCCCAACCAGCCGGTCACGTCGAGCCAGACGCTTGAGGGCAGTGACGCGGGCACCGTCATTTACTCGCCCACGCGCGGCCGCATGCTCGCGCGCCAGCGCCTCGGCGCCCTCAGCGGCGCCATGACGTTCACCGCGCCCAGCGGCACGACCACCATGCCGCAGCGCTACGGCTTCGACTCGCGCATCGACCTGCTGCCGTAGCGCGCGCTACTTCACGACGATCGGCGCTGTCCAGCGGAAAGTGCCCCACTCGAGCACCAGCGCACCGTGCGTGGCGTCCGCGCTCGTGACACTGATCGTGAACGTGTCGACCGGTAAAGCGGGTGCATCGACCTGCAGCGCGGCCATGCCCACATCGTGCGCCTCATCGTAGTTCGTGCCCCACTGCCCCGTCTCGGCGTTGATCACGAGGTCGGCCTTGCCCGAGGCGCGCGGCACCGTCCAGAGCGTGTACGTGCCCGCCTTGAGCACAACCCCGGCCAGCGTGATGGGTGCACTCGTCGTGAACAGCGTGGCCGCGTTGGCCCCCGTGCGCCACACCTGGTCGTAGCGGATCACGTTGCCGAGCAGCACGCGGCCGCGTGCGAGCGGCCGGCCGTAGTCGATGGTCAAGGTGGCCGCGCCGACTGTGCCGCGCGCGGTATCGCGCACGCTCAACTGGTTGGCCCCGCTCTTCTGTTCGGCGGCCAGCATGTGTCCCGTGCTCGCCTCCACATCGGGCAGCGTCAGAGTCCGCACCATCTGCACCTTGTACGTCGAGCGCTCGCCGGAGTACGACTGCAGGCGTCCGCTTGAGTCGACCACGGCATCACCGATGCCTGAGAGCCAGTCATGCCAGATCTCGACCTTGCCGCCACCCAAGGGATGTACCCAGCCGTCGTGCAGCGGGAAGCGTGCCTTGTCGAAGTCCGGGTAGAACTGCTTGAGCGGAATGCTGTCGCCACTCGCGAGCTTCACGCCTTTGCCGCGGGCCAGCGCCGCCGCGATGTAACGCTCGGCCAACACATAGCTCTGTGGCACGTGCGGCAGCGCGAGCGCGCCGGCCACCCCCCAGGCAAAGCGCTTCTTCCCCTCTCCGTCCTTCGACTCGACGATGGCCGAATCCGCCGTGATGTCGGCGCTGACGTGGCGCTGGCGATCTTTCGCGAGCGGCGCATTGGGGGTCGAGATGATCATGTCAAAGTGCCGGATGCTGCCGTCCGGCGCGAGCACGATCTCGGTGTGTCGCTGCCGCACATAGGGCCAGCGGTCCACGGCGTCCGACTGGATCGCGTCGCCGCGGCGCGCCACCGCCTCGACGGCCACGGTGTCGCGGCCCAGCATCGTGACGAAGCCGTACTGCTCGACGCTGCGGTCCACGCACGCGGTGAGCAGCACGGCCATGGCAACGAGGTGCTTCATGGGAGCATCCGGATGGTGAAGATGAACCAGCAGGGTCCTACCCGACCCTGTTGGCACCGTTCCGGGACGGTGACTCGCGCCTCCCGTCCCCGGGCGTACATTAGCGACTGACCCGATTACGGAGCATGACCCGCACGTGTTTCTCACGTCCCCGAAGTCGCAGACCGCCTACGACGTGATCATCGTGGGTTCCGGCGCCGGCGGCGGCATGGCCGCCTACCAACTGAGCACGTCCGGACTCAAGGTGCTCGTGCTCGAAGCGGGTCGGCACTACGACCCCGTGCGCGAGACGCCGATGTTCAACCTGCCACGCGACGCGCCGCTCATGGGCGGCGGCACGCGCGAGAAGCCGTTCGGCTTCTACGACGCGACGGTGGACGGCGGCTGGGAAGTGCCGGGCGAGCCCTACACCAACGCGCCCGGCTCGAACTTCATGTGGTGGCGCTCGCGCATGCTCGGCGGCCGCACCAACCACTGGGGGCGCATCTCGCTCCGCATGGGCGAGTACGACTTCAAGCCGAAGACGCGCGACGGGCTGGGCGCCGACTGGCCGCTTACGTACAGCGAGTTGGCGCCGTACTACGACAAGACGGAGATGCTGGTCGGGGTGTTCGGCGGCGATGAAGAATTGGAGAACACGCCGCGCTCGTCGCCCGGCGTACTCATGCCGCCGCCCAAGGCGATGGCGGGTGAACTGCTGACGAAGAAGCACGCGGCACGGATCGGCGTCCCTGTCATCCCGATTCACAAAAGCATCATGACGCAGCGGCAGGACCACCTGACGCTGCCGAAGAAGATCCACCCGGACAACCCCCTCGCACAACGCGTGCTCGCGCAGAGCATGAAGAGCCGCCAAGCCTGCTTCTACGCCACCGAGTGCGGGCGCGGCTGTTCCATCAAGGCAAACTTCCAGAGCACCACCGTGCTCATTCCGCCGGCGTTGCTCACGGGCAACTGCGACATCGTGCCCGATGCGATGGTGCGCGAAGTGATGGTGGACGCCAAGGGGAACGCCACCGGCGTCAAGTACATCGACAAGGTGACGCGCACCGAGCGCGAAGCGAAGGCGCGCGTGGTGGTGCTCGCGGCGAGCGCTGCGGAAACGGCGCGCATCCTGCTCAATTCGAAGAGCGCGCAGTTTCCAAACGGACTCTCCAACTCGAGCGGCCTGGTCGGCAAGTATCTCATGGACACCGTGGGTGCCGGCCTCGGTATTCACGTGCCCGCCATGGAGAACACGCCACCGCACAACACCGATGGCGTGAGCGGCGAGCACATGTACGTCCCGTGGTGGCTCTACAAGGAGCAGCTGCGCGGCGATCTCGGTTTCGCGCGCGGCTACCACATCGAGTTCGGCGGCGGGCGCAACATGCCGGGCCCCGGCATCTTCGGTGGCCTCGAAAACTTCACCAACGGCTCGTACGGCCGGAAGTTCAAGGAGGACGCGCGCCGCTACTACGGCTCCTTCATGTACTTCGACGGCCGAGGGGAGATGATCCCCAACGAAGATTCGTACTGCGAGATCGATCCCGACGTCGTGGACCAGTGGGGCATTCCCGTACTGCGCTTCCACTGGAAGTGGAGCGACCACGAGACGCGGCAGGCGGCGCACATGCTCAAGACCTTCGCCGAGATCGGCGCGGCGATGGGCGGCAGCGTGGTGGGCGGCACGGTGGAGACCGACGGTGCCAAGGCGATCGCGCGCGGCGGTCAGATCATCCACGAGGTCGGCACCTGCCGCATGGGCGACGACCCGCGCAGCTCCGTGCTCAACGCGCAGCAGCAGAGCTGGGACGTGAAGAACCTGTTCGTCACCGACGGCGCGCCCTTCGTGAGCAACGCCGACAAGAACCCGACCCTCAGCATCCTCGCCCTCGCGTGGCGCACCTGCGACCACATCAAGAGCGAGCTCGCCAAGCGGAACATCGGATGAGCCATGCCCCGAAGACCCCAGAACAGGATGGAGTGAACGCCTCGCGTCGCGAGGTGCTCAAGGCCATGGCAGCAGGCGCCGCGAGCCTGCCTGTTTCGCACGCGCTGGGCCGCCGGGCGCTGCCGCTCGCGCCCGACGCCGCGGGCAGCATTGATGGAACCGAAATCCTCGCCTACGCGCCGCGCACCGGACCGCGCGGCACGCCCAGCGACCCGGATCTCCTGCACCCGAAGAAGGACTGGCCACGGCTGCTCACTGCGCGCGAACTCGCGACGCTCACCGTGCTCTGCGATACGATCATCCCGGCTGATGACCACGGTCCAGCCGCGTCTGCCGTGGGCGTGCCGGCGTGGATCAACGAGTACGTGAGCCACACCACCAGCGCGCGCGACCTCGTGCGCGTGCGCGGCGGGCTCGCCTGGCTCGACACCGAGTCGAAGCAGCGCTTCGGCAAGTCGTTCACGATGCTCGTGGAAGCGGAGCGTCACCAGATCTGCGACGACATCTGCTATGTGCCCAAGGCCAAACCCGGCTTCAAGGCAGCGGCGCGCTTCTTCGACCTCGTGCGTGACCTGTCGTCGAGCGGGTACTACAGCTCCGATGCCGGCATGAAGGAGCTCAAGTACATCGGCAACGTGGCGCTGCCGCGCTTCGATGGCCCGCCACCTGAAGTGCTCAAGCACCTCGGGCTCGGGTAGCACGCCACAGTGCCGCGCGCCGTTCAGGCGCGGCGGCGCGCCAGCAGGTTCAGGTGGTGGCTGTCGTGGTAGTGCGCGAACATCAGCATTTCGCGCACGGTCAGCTTGCCGAGCAACGGGTGCTTGATCGCATAGCGATCGAGCATGTTCTCGTCCCAGCGCTTGGCTCCGGCCATCACCTCGGCGTGCGCCTTCAGCCACCGCGCGATGACCTCGTCCTGGTACCCCTCGAGGTCACTCGGCAGCGCACGCGCTTCCGGCGCGAAGCTGCCCGCCTGCCCGCCCGCCTCGAGCGCGAGGCGATAGTCCTCACGCAACGACAGGAAGCGGCGCGACGGTCCCTTGGGTGAGCCGAAGGTGAGGCGCAACATCAAGCGCGGCACGCGCAGCCCCTTGGCGATCGCGAACTCCGACTTGGCGAGATGGCGCACGTGGTCGGCCGGTGACCAGCGATCGCCCTGCGGCGTGGCAAACTCCGCAGCGGGCATTGCCGCGAGGTAGCGCGCGGCATCGTCGCCCAGCGCTCGCATGGCGGCCACGACCTCGGCGCCACTGTACGGCGTACCGGGATCGAAGTGGGCCGGGGCAGTCATCTGCGCAATGTGCGCGCTGAATTCACGAAGCGCGAGTCACCCTCTGGACAAGCGCCGCCACAGGTGGCTGTTTCCCCGACATGCCTCACACCACTGCCGCCTCGCGTCGCGACTTCCTCGGCTTTCTTGCCGGAAGCCCCATCCTCATGGCCGCCGGACTCGATGGTCATGTCCTCAGGGACCTGACGGGCTCGAGCCCGCGCCGTACCGCCGCCGCGCTCGCCGAAGCGCAGAAGGCCGTGCAAGATGCCTCGCTCATCACCAAGGCGAGCCAGGCGCTCAACGTCTTCGATTTCGAACCCGTCGCGAAGAAGAACATTCCAGTTGCGCACTGGGCCTACATGGCCACGGGCACCGACGACGACGGCACGATACGCGCGAACCGCGAGGGGTTCGACCGGTGGGCGCTCAAGCCGCGCCGCCTGGTGGACGTGAGCCGCATCGATGCGAGCGTCACGCTCTACGGCCACAAGTATCCGACACCGATCGTCATCAACCCGGTCGGCAGCCAGAAGGCGTTCCATCCTGAGGGCGAGCTGGCTGTCGCGCGCGCCGCCAAGGCCAAGGATCACCTGCAGGTGCTCTCGACGGTGGCCACGACCAGCATCGAAGACGTGATTGCCGCGCGTGGTGGCACCGCCTGGTTCCAGCTCTATCACGAAACCGACTGGGCCCGCACCAAGCAGATGGTGCAGCGCGCGGAGAAGGCGGGCGCGGCGGCCATCGTGTTCACGGTGGACCTGAACGGCGGCAGCAACCGTGAAACGATGGTCCGCGGTGCACGCGCGGACACGCGCACCTGCACCACCTGCCACGTGGGCGGCCCACCCATTCCTGGCATGCAGGGAGTGAGCGACCGCGACAACCGCCGCAAGCCGAACCTCGTGGGCTACCGCGATGATCCGCCGATTCCAGAAATCGGCACGCCGACATGGGAATTCATCGATCGCCTCAAGCAGACCGTCACCACGATGAAAGTGATGGTCAAGGGAATCGTCACGCAGGAAGACGCCGAGATCGCCGTGGGGCGCGGCGTGGACGGGCTGTTCGTGAGCAATCACGGCGGACGCGCGGAGAACTCGCTGCGCGCGACCATCACGTCACTGCCCGAGGTGATCGCAGGCACGCAGGGACGCATCCCGGTAGTGTGCGACGGCGGCTTCCGCCGCGGCACCGATGTGTTCAAGGCCATGGCACTGGGCGCCAGCTCGGCCGGCATCGGTCGCCCGTACATCTGGGGCCTTGGCGCCTTCGGTCAGGAAGGGGTCGAGATGGTCCTTCAGCTGCTCCGCAAGGAGTTCGAGCTGGTGATGAAGCAGATGGGGACGGTGAACATCGCCGCCATCGACCGACACTACATCACGCCGCGCGTGTAGCGAGGTTGTTCTACCGCGCTACCAGAAGTCCGCCGGCAATCGTCGCGGCAGGCGCCAGTAGTACCACTCGCGTCCGGGCGCCCAGTGGTAGTCTCGCGCGTTGTCCTCGCCCCAGATGCATTCGTCGGATTCGAGGGTGATGGCGCGGAAACGGGCGTCGATCTCGCCCAGCCGATCGGCCGTGGCCGTGTTCGGGAGGTGCAGCTCGGCGAGTCGTGCGATCTGGTGGCGCAGGTCGAGGTCGTTCGTGTACTCGTAGATCGTGAGCAGCTGGCCGCGCTCCATTTCCAGCACGATCAGGTGCCACCGATCGACGAGATCCCGCAGCGCTATCCGCGCGGTGTCGCTCACCGGCCCGGGCTCCGGTTCGCCTGACGCCGGAAGTACGACTCACCGTCGTTCGGATGAAAGAAGGTGCGAATCGTGCCGTCGCGGTCGAAGGCCATGAAGGCGCCACTCTTCCGGTCGAAGCGCGACACAACCCCGTCGCCGGGCCGCACGATCTCCTCGATGTCGCCACCTGCGGGCGCGTCGCGCAGCGCTTGCGCCAGCTGCAGGTACTGCTCCATCGATGTGCCGGCGAACTCGGCGCCATGCTTGGAAAAGTGCTCCTCGAGGTTGCGACGCGTGCGGAAGCCGATGCCAGGGCGCGTGATGCCGCTCGTGGCAGCGGGTGCGGGCAGGGTCATGCTGCCGCCGCCCGTGCGCGGACTCGTGGCGGCGGGCCGATTCTCGCTGTCAGCGCGCGCCGCCGGGCGCCCACCCGCAAAAGTGCGCGTGAGCAGTCCGATGGCCAGCACCGCGATCAACATCACGACTCGTCGCACGGGCTCTCCACGCCGTGGTCCCCTGCCCTTACCGCCCCGGCGAAAGCTACTGCCTTCGTGACGTCGTGGTTACATCCCGATCAGCCCCTTGGCCGACGCGAGCAGCTTGGCTGAGTCGAACGCGACGCCATCCTTGAAGACGGTCTCGAGCTTGGCGATGTCACTGATGTTCGCGGCCGGATTGCCGTTGATGAGCAGCAGGTCTGCCACCTTGCCGGTCGCGAGCGTGCCGATTTGATGCAAACGCCCTAGATAGGTCGCGCCGTTCCGCGTCGCGATACTGATGGCTTCGAGCGGCGTGAAGCCGGCCTCCACCAGCAGTTCGAGCTGGCGCCAGTCACCGTAGCCGGCAACGGCGGCGCCGTACGCGGTGGGATCGGTGCCGGCCACGAGCAACCCACCGGCCTGCGCGAAGGCGCGCTCGAACTGCAGCTCCATGGCGAACATCTTCGCACGTGGCGATGCGGGCGGCATCTGGTCCACCGCGTTGCGGCGCGTCATCACGTACTCGCGCGTGTGCGGCGCCATCGCGGCGAGCGTCGCCTCGGAAATCGGCGGGCGCCCGGGGGTGAGCGTCTCGAAGACGGCGAGCGTGGAGGTGATCGCGACCTTCCGCTTCACCAGTTCGGCGATCAGCGACTTGATCGAGTCACCCTCGACGCCGAGTGCTTCGTTGGCGGCGGTGGGACCATCGCCGAGCGGGCAGCTGTCGGCCTTCTTGCCAGGAGTGAAGTCGGTGGAAGCGGTGAGACCGTGCTCGAGGTTGTCGATGCCGAGCGCGGCGGCTTCGCGGAAGGTGACGGAGCAGAGATGGCCGGTGACCTTGAGGCCGCGCTTATGGGCCTCGATGATGGCTGCGCCCAGCACTTCACGCGAGACGAACATGTACGCCTTGAACGATGTCGCGCCCTTGTCGGCCCACTCACGCACGAGCGCTCGGCCCTCGTCGGCGGTGGAGAGTTCGGGCATCTGCGGCGCGTCCATGCCGACGCCATTGATGTACGGACCGGTAACGTCGACCTTGGGCCCGGGAATCTTCCCCGCCTCGATGTACTTCTTGAGGTGGAGGTCAGCGATCGGGTGCATCGAGCCGCCGGTGCGCATCGTGGTGACGCCAGCGCCCAGGTAGAGGCGCAGTGCGCTGCCGCCTTCCTCGTGCCAGATGCTGCCCTGCCCGCTCGGGTAGAAGAGATGTTCGTGCAGCATGACGAGTCCGGGCATGACGGACTTTCCGCTCCCATCGAAGAGCTTCGCGTCGTCGGGCGCGGGCGTGGACGCCGAGGGCCCCATGGCGCTGATCCGACCGCGCGTGATGACGAGCGTCTGGTCTTCGCGCGCCGGCGCCCCGGTGCCGTCAATGACGCGGACGTGCGTGATGGCGATGACGGGAGCATCGCTCGTGATGTAGCGCCGGACCGCAGCGCTGGGCGTTGGCGCCTGCGCCTGCGCGATGGTCGCGATGACGCTGAATGCGAGCGCGGCGGCGGGCGAGAAGCGAGCGATGCGCATGGCGGTCGGTCGAGTCGGGGGATGGCGTCAGGCGGCGTCGCGGTACGTTGCAGCCCGGACGCGGGTTTCCGCCAGCGCGAGCCGGGCCCAGATTACGGCAACGTCCCCCAACCCGACACACCGATGATCGCCGACAAGCTCGATCGCGCCGCGCTGTACCGTGGCCTGAACCCGCGCATTCACACCGCACTCGAGTGGCTGCAGGCAACCGACCTGAATGCGCTGCCGGTCGGGCGCGTGGACCTGGACGGCGACCACCTCTTTGCGCTCGTCCAGGAATACGACACCAAGCCGCGCGACGACGGCGTCTGGGAAGCGCACCGCAAGTACATCGATGTGCAGTATGTGGTGCGCGGCCGCGAGCGGATGGGCTACATCCCGGTGGAGGCGATCACCGTGACGAAGCCGTACGACGCCGAGAAGGACTACCTGAACGGCACGGGGAACGGGAGCTTCATCTACGCGCCGATGGGGATGGTGTTCGTGTTCTGGCCGGGTGATGCCCACATGCCCGGGATGCAGGTGGATGGGCCGGAGCCGGTGCGGAAGATCGTGATCAAGGTCGAAGCGTAGCGCGGGGCGCAGCGCTACCGCGCCCGCTTTCTCGGCACCACCGCCCCCGCGCGCAGCTGCGCCTGCGTGTACACCTCGCCGTCCTTCACCACCACCTGCACGCGCTTCGAGTCGTTGATGTTTACGAGGGGGTTGCCCCCCACGGCGATCAGGTCCGCGAGCTTCCCCGGCGCGATCGTGCCCAGGTCCTTGTCGAGGCCGACGATCTTCGCGAAGCCGCTTGTGGCCGTCATCAGCGCCTCGCGCGGCGTCAGCCCCGCTTCCTCCACGTAGTTCTGGATCTCCACCTGCAGGCCGAGCCCGAACGGGATGATCGGCGAGTCGGTGCCCGCCATCACGCGCCCGCCACCCTTAAGCACGCGGCGCACGGTCTCGCCGAGTGACTTGACCATCGCCGGCGTCGTGGAGTTGGCGGTGACGACGTTCGCGCTCGCGGCCGCCTTGAGCCCCCGCACGTAGTCGGGGCCGTACGCGATCAACAAGCGCGGGTCGTCCAACAGCGCCGGGTTATTGGACAGCGCCACGCCGAAGCCGCCCTGCAATGCGACCGTTGGCGTGATGCTCATCCCGCTCGCCGTGAGCAGCTCGATCAGGTCGCCATACGAGCGCGACAGGCGGCTCATCTTCGGGCTGTAGCCCCGGCGGCTCGTGCCGCTGATGTGCTCGGTGTGATCCATCCCGATGGCCACCGCAGGATAGATCTCGTGCGAACTCACCGGAATGCCGTTGGCATGCGCGATTTCCACGATGCGCGCCTGCAGCGCATCGCTCAGCCGCACGTACGTCTTGATGAGCGAGAAGTCGAGGTCGCGCGCGCGATCGAGCTCCTGAGCGAGCTGCGCCCCCGGCGTCATGGCGTTGTTGAAGTTGTAGTAGATGCGCTCGCCGTCGAAGATGCGCCCGGTCGAGAGCGCGCGCGGCCCTACGCGCACGCCGGCCTCCACCGCTTCGCGACGCTCGCGCATCTGGTACGGCTCGCTGGCAGGATCGCGGATGGTGGTGATGCCGTACGACAACCAGGTGCGCCCGAGCCCCTCGCCCACGCCAAACCCCTCATGGGCGTGCGCATCGGCGAGTCCCGGCATCACGGTGTACGCGCTCGCATCCACGACGCTGTCCTTGTGCAATGCCGCCGAGTGCGCCAGCACGCTCACGATCCGGTGTCCCTTGACCACCACGTCCACGTTCTCGCGCGCGGCCTCCGCCACGCCGTCCCACAGGCGCCCCGCGTGCACCACCACCGTGCGCGTCGGGTGCACGCGCGTCCACGTGAGCGGCACGTCGACCTTGGTCACGAGGCCGGTGGAGATGTCCACCGTGCGCAATCCGTCGGTCACCTGAAAAAGCAGCGTGCGGCTGTCGCCGCTCCACGTGGGCCCGTTGGCCAGCTCGCTCGTGTGGCGCGTGGGCGCGCCGGCCAGCTCGCCCGTCGGTGTCACGGGCACCGTCCAGAGCAACCCGTCGAGGATGTACGCCATCCGCTTGCCATCGGGCGACCACGCCGGACCGTCGGTGCCGCGCGTGCTGATGCCGCGCCCGCTCGGCAGCACCACCCAGTGATCGTTCTTGCCAGTGCCGTCGAAGAGCAGGATCTCGTTCCGCCCCTCGCGGTACCGTCCGGAGTTTGCGTGCAAAGCGGTCACGGCGAGCGCGGCGCCATCGGGGCTGAACGTCACGCGGGACGGCAGAAAGATGCCTGTCTTGACCGTGCGCACGGCGCCCGTTGCGAGCGACACGGCCTGGAGCTCCGTGCCCAGCGCACGCGCCACGTGGAAGACGATCTCGCGCCCGTCGGGCGTCCATGCGGGAAGGACCGCGCCGCCGGCCGTGGTCGTCAGCGCGCGATCAGTGCCCGTCGCCACGTCGCGCAGCCACAGCTCCATCGTGCCGCTCTTGTCGCTCACGTACGCAATGGTCTTGCCGTCGGGTGACCAGGCCGGGTCGAACTGCACGTATGGATCGCGCGTGAGCTGCGTGAGCTTGCCGCCGCTCACCTGATAGAGATCGCCGAGCGCACCAAACACGATGCTCTTGCCATCGGGCGAGATGGCGGGGCCCACGAGTCCGTACGTCTTGTTCGCCTTGGTGGACTCGAAGTCGCGCGCACGCTTGGTATACGCGGCGCGCGTGAACTGCACGCGACCATCGAACGCCACGTCGCTGACGGCGCCACTCGCCACGTTCAACCGCTTCACGTGGCCGTCGCCCGTGTAGAGCAGCTCATCGCTCGACAGCCACGCCGCGCGGAACGGGAACGGGTCCGATCCTGCGGCCGACACGGCGCGACCCTCTCCACCCCGCGCGGCGACCATGAGCTTCATCGCGCCGAAGGTGTAGTCGGTGTACGCGATGCGCGTGCCGTCCTCACTCCAACTCGGCGCTGTCGGCGTCCCGGCAGCCGCGGCCCACAGCGACTCGGCGCCCATCGCGTCATGCACCCAGACACCCTTGCCTGTTGCGCGCATGCTCACGAAGGCGATCGCGCCGGTGCGGCGGTTCACGCTCGGCGACGCGTCGTCGGCCGCATTGGTAGTGAGCTGCGTGAGCGCGCCGCTCGCGAGCTCCACCTGCCAGATGTCGTAGTTGCCCGAGCGATCCGAACTGAACACGATCGACCTGCCGTCGGCCGTGTAGTCGGGCTCGCGCTCGTCGTACGCGCCGAGCGTGTGCTGGCGAAGGTCGCTGCCATCGCGCGCAATGCTCCAGATATGCCACGTGCCATCCTTGTAGCTCTGGAAGGCGATGCGGCTCCCGTCCGGGCTCCACGTTGGTTGCCGCGCTTCGGCAAGCAGCTCGGTGAGCACCGTCGCGGTGCCTCCTGCGGCGGGCATCGTCCAGATGCGACCGACCAGATCGAACGCGATGGTGCGCCCGTCCGGCGAGAGCGCGGCGGCAAGGTTGGTGCCCTCGCGCAGGTGAAGGTCGACGGCGCGGGTCTGGGCGTGCGCAATCGGGGCGAAGCCGAGTGCGAGGAGGCAGGCGAAGCGGGAGAGTGTACGCATCCGGCTATAGTGCGACGCGACGTCGCTTGGCGCTAGAAGTGAATCGGTGTCGTGCTCGTTACGCGCGCGGAACTCACACGGCGTTTGCCCGCGCCAAGCTCAGTACGCGAGCCCGACGCGCTGGTTCACGTACAGCCGCCGCTCCACCTCGTCCACGAGGAAGCCGGCGAGGTCCTCGCACGAAATCCGCCGGCCGCCGAACGGCATGCGACTGCCGCCGTTCCGGAACTGCCGCGTGCGCTCTCCCGGCACGATGTCGGGGGTGCACGCCACCGTCCACTCGAGTTGACTCGCGAGCATCGCGCGCCACGCCGCGTCGTGCTCGGCGGAGATGGCACGAAAGGTCGGCGGATATTTCTCGTTCTCCCGCCGTGGGCCGCTGCCGTCGTCCGCGTCAAGAATGCCGCCCCCGGCCACGGACAGGACGCGCGTGACCCCCAGGCGCTCGCCCGCCTCCACGATGTTGGCCATCCCCTTTGGCAACGTTCCCACGGGGACGCGGAAGTTGTCGTCGCCGAGCGCGCTGATGACCACCTGCGCACCAGTGAGCGTGGCCTCGACGGCAGCGAGGTTGGTCACGTCGCCGAAGGTCACATGCGCACCCTTGTGAGCGGCGCCCAGCTTGCCAACCTCGCGTGCGAGCAGGCGCAGGTCATACCCGGCCTCGCGCGCGTACTCGCAGACGCGGGTGCCTACGCGTCCGGTGGCGCCAAAGACGGCGATGATGGTCATGGGGCCTTGTCCGGACGATCGAGTGACGACGAGCGGCGCGCCCGCCGATTCGCAGGTAGTATACCACTCGTCACCCTTCACCCCGCACCGCTCATGCGAATCGTCCGAAGCGTCGCCATCGCCATCCTGATCGCCACCATGTCCGGCACACGCGCCGGCGGACAGTCTTCCGGAGCCAGCGCACGCGACGTCGAGGCCGTGAAGGCCACGCTCGTCCAGATGTGGGACGCCATCGAAGCCGGCGACAGCGCGCGCTACGCGGCCTTTGTGCACGCCGACTTCACGCAGTTTGGCGAGAACGACGCCTACCTCGCCGAAGGCAAGTCCATCGAGATGAAGGCGATGGGCGCCTACCTGCGCCGCGCCAAGAACGTGCACACCGACATGCACAACGCCGTCGTCACCGTACGCGGCGACTTGGCCTGGGTGACGTACTACTGGACCGACTCGGGCGAAACCGACGGCAAGAAGTCGTCGAGCCACGGCAAGTCCACCCGCATCTTCGTGCGTGAGGGTGGACGGTGGCTCTGCATTCACGGGCATTACACCAACGGATAGCGCGCCATGCCCGCTCCGAAGACGGTTCCGCTCGATCAGTTCGTACAGCGCGAGCCTGGCGAACTGCTCGCGCGTGCCACCACGTTCCGGGAGACGATGCAGAAGCGGCGCACGGTGCGCGATTTCTCGGATCGCCCGGTGCCGCGCGCTGTCATCGAGGAGTGCCTGCGCGCAGCGAGCACCGCGCCGAGCGGCGCAAATCAGCAGCCGTGGCACTTTGCCGTGGTGAGCGACGCAGCGACCAAGGCTGCCATCCGCGTGGCCGCCGAGGAGGAGGAGCGCGAGTTCTACGCGCACCGCGCGCCGCCAGAGTGGCTCGAGGCGCTCGCGCCGCTCGGCACCGATGCCGACAAGCCGTTTCTCGAAGCTGCGCCGTATCTCATTGCCATCTTCGTGCAGCCGCACGGGCAGCTCCCGGATGGTCGGAAGGTCAAGCACTACTACGCGACGGAATCGGTTGGCATCGCCACGGGGTTTCTCATCGCGGCGCTGCATCACGCAGGGCTCGCCGCGCTCACGCATACACCGAGCCCCATGAACTTTCTCGGCCGCATGCTCGGCCGGCCGGCGCACGAGCGGCCGTTCGTGCTGCTGGTGGTGGGTTATCCGGCCGTCGATGCACGCGTACCCGACATCGGCAAGAAGGCACTGGACGCCATCGCGTCGTGGGGACCGTATCCCGATGCGCTGATCAGCACCGACTGATTCGCCCCGGACGTGACCACATTCCGCAATCCGTCCGGTGTCGACGTCAGCTCCGAGGGCCTCGCCCGCTGGGTCTTCAATCGCGTCCGTCGCCGCCTGCCACATCCGCCGCGCGCACCGATCATCGGTGTGAAGCCGGACCTCGAATACCTGCACGCCAATCGCACCGACACCACCGTCACCTGGCTCGGCCATGCCGCGGTGCTCGTGCAGGTTGGCGGCGTGAACATTCTCACCGACCCGATGCTCACCGACTGGGCATCCCCGTTCGCGTACTTCGGCCCGCGACGCCACCAACCGCCCGGCCTCGCGCTGCACGAGTTGCCGCACATCGACGTGGTGCTGCTCTCGCACGCACACTTCGACCATCTCGATGCGCCGAGCGTCCGCACGATTGCGAGGCAGTCAGGCGGCGCTCCGCACTTTCTGGTGCCGGCCGGGCTCGACCGGTGGTTCGTGGCCAACGTGCCGGGACTGCGAAACACCGGACCCGAGGCCAACGTGCACGCGCTCGAATGGAATGCTTCGACGCGAGGGCCAGGCCGCGCACGTGACGTCGAGTTCCACTTTCTCCCCGTGCAGCACTGGGCCAACCGTTCGCTCCTCGCGCGCAACGACACCGCTTGGGGCAGTTGGGCCATCATCCATCCGGACTTCCGCTTCTGGTTCTCGGGCGACCTCGGCTACTCCGACGACCCGCGCAGGATCGGTGCGCAGTTCGGGCGCTTCGATCTCGCGGCGATCGCCATTGGCGCCTACGAGCCGCGCTGGTTCATGCGCACGCAGCACGTGAACCCGGAGGAAGCGGTGCAGGTGATGCACGACGTCAACGCTGCGCAGGCTTTTGGCATCCATTGGGGCACGTTCGCGCTTACCGACGAGTCACTCGACCAGCCGCCGCGCGACTTGCTCGCGGCCACGCAGGCGCGCGGATTGTCGCCGGATCAATTCACGACGTGGCGACACGGGGAGACGCGCCGCTTTCCGGCGCAACGCTGAGGCTCGCGAGCGATTCAGGAGTTTGCCATCTCGTCGATTTCCCGGAAGGCTCTCGGGCCGCATCAGCAAAGAAAGAGTCGAGCCACAGCTGCGCCTGCACGAAAGGCCAGACGCGACGAGCTTCGCGTCCCGTCAATCCGGTGGAGTTGCGGCGCTCGTGCACCCACGCCGACAGTCCCTTGCCGTCCCAGACGTCGCTCGCGAGGAACGCCGGGCTGTCCACGACCGACTCCATCACGGCGCCGAGCGATGCCGCGGTCCACGAACCGATCGGGGCCTGGAAGCCGACCTTGTCATGCCGGTTGACGATCACGTCGGGAATGATGCCGCGCATGGCCTCGCGCAGGACGCGCTTGGACGTGCCGTCAGGACTGATCTTGCTCTCGTCGGGGAGTGCGAAGGCGTAGGTCACGAGTCGCCAGTCCATGAACGGCATGCGGCTCTCGATGCCATGCGCCATGGAAAGTCGGTCGTACTTGCGGAGAATCGACGGCAGCGACGTATGGTGGAACTGCCGATAGAGCTTGCGCGTGAGAGGAGGCAGCACGGCGATGCGCGGATCGCCATCGAGCGCGGCCCAGTCGTCGCCGCCCTCCCAGCTCGGTATCCACGTCGACGTGGGCGGTGCGGCCGCCGCGCGCGCCGGTCGCAGGTACCGCGAGAGGAAGCGTAGCGCAGGATCGCCCTCCACGAGGAGCTCGAGCAGGCGACGGCGCCCGCCGCGTTCCATGCGCGTGATCGCGCGGGCCATGCCGATCGTCCAGCGCGGCCGGCGCACCAGGCTGCCGGCATCGCGCAACGACTCGGTGAGCTGCATCGGGTAGCCGGCCAGCAGCTCGTCGGCGCCGTGTCCGTCGAGCGAGACGACCACGTTCGCGCGCCGCATTTCCCGGTAGATGGCCCACGACGGCAGCAGCATCGCCACACCGATCGTCTCGAAGTCGAAGGCGTACTGCCGGAGCTCGTCGATGGGAATGGCGCTGTACATCGGGAGGACGTGCGCGTCAGCCCCGGCCTGCGCGATGGCCGCGCGCGCGTAGCGTTCCTCGTCCATGTCCGTACCGCGAAAGACCACCACGAACGCACGCTGCGAACTGCGCGTGACGCGCTCGGCGGCCATTCCGTGATCCATCGTGCCTCGCAGCTTGGCCACGGTGCAGAGGATCGCGCTCGAGTCGACGCCCCCACTCAGGCACGTGGCCACGGGCACGTCGCTGCGCAGGCGCAGGCGGCAGGCGTCGAGAAACAGCTCGCGGAATTCGTCCACCTGCTCGGCGAAGCGACGCGGCACCTCGGGGAGATGATCGAGCGTGGACCACCAGCGCCAGCGCCGCTCGCTGCCGTCCCGTCGCACGATCATGTTGTGTCCGGCTGGCAACTGGCGAACGCCCTCGAGCAGCGACTCCTCCACCGACTCAGAACTGTTGGAGAGCGCGCGCCGCAACTCGTCGCGATTGACGCGCGGCGCGAAGCCGGCGAGACGACGATAGGCCTTGAGTTCCGAGGCAAAGGTGAAGCGCGCGCCATCACGCTGCACGTGAAGCGGCTTTATGCCAAACCGGTCGCGCGAAAGAAAGAGTTCCTGCCGAGCCTCGTCCCAGATGGCGAACGCCCACATGCCGTTGAAGCGCAACACGCAGTCGGGGCCCCAGTGATGGTACGCCACGGCCACCACTTCGGCGTCGCACTTCGAGCGGAAGGGGTGACCCGCGCGCTCGAGCTCGCGACGCAGTTCGAGGAAGTTGTAGACCTCCCCGTTATACACGATCTGGTAGCGCGACCCCAGCACCGACAGCGGTTGCGCGCCGCCATCCGACAGGTCGAGGATGGCCAGGCGACGATGCCCGAGTCCCACCGGTCCCGCGATGTGAACGCCGCGCCCGTCAGGCCCCCGATGCGCCAAGCTGTCGGTGAATGTCTCGAGGTCCTTCCGATCGACAGGGCCGTCGTCGAAGCGGAGCATGCCGGCAATTCCACACATGACGCCCGTTGGTGATGGGCCGCGTTGAACGGGTCGTCGCGTCATCGCGATCCGAGCCCGTCTCCTCCCGTCGCGCACTGGTCAGGAACTCCTGATCGCGAGCGACAGTGGATCGTGCTCCAATCATCGCGGGTTCGTGCTGCTCCATCATGCTAAGGACGTGCTATCGACGACTCCGTGTCAGCGCTTTGTCAGTTGACATGCGCGAGCATCCGCTGTCAGGCATTTGTCAGCTTTGCACGGCATCACGACACGGATCACGGTCGCGTCGCCTTCGTCACTGCTCTCAGGCGTCGGCTGGCCGCCGCGCGAGATACACGAGCAGCGCCGGACAGCCGAACAACAACGTAGCGGGCCACCACCACACCGGCCGCCCGCTCGCCTTGAGGTCGCGCCACATCCACACGAGTACCACGGCGGTAAACACCGCCATGTCGTTCCATGCCATGAACACCATCGGGTCGCGCTGGAGCGCCTCCCATGCGTGCACGAGCCCCGCGCTCACGCTGCCGTTCTGCGACATCCAGCGCGCGAAGCTGAGCTGCTCGTAGGCGAAGAACAGCACGGCGAACAGTACGAGGCCGGGTTTGCGCATGTCCGATCCGAGCTAGAGGGGCTTCTTCGCGGCCTTCGCCGGTTTCGCCGGCTTCGACGCCGGCCGTGCACCTGCCTTGCGGTGCACCGTGATGATGCGCTGCGCATCGTTGCCGTCGGCGCCCACCGTGCGCACCACGATCACGTTGGTGCCGTCGACCAGGGCGACATCCTGCGCAAACGCGGCCGCGCGCGTGTCGGGCTTGAGCGTGAGCGGCGCGCCCGTGGGTGGATCGAGCAGCTTGAGCGCGTCGACCTTCACGCCGTTGACGGTGAGCTCGACCGTCGCGAGTGCCTTCACGTACTCGGCGCTGCCGCGCACGGTCAGCCGCGCCCCGTCCACCTCCGCGCCATCGCGCGGCGCCTCGATGGTCACGTACGGCGGATCGGGCCACGCCATCGCCCCCGGGGCCGGCTCGGCCACGAGCGTGGTCGCGAGTTCGCCCATGGCACGGCCGAGGTCGTCATCTTCGCACGCGTTGCACTGTACCTCGCGCGTGCCGTCGATCGCGCCGGTGGCGACATCCACCAGCTGCACGGTGATCGTGACCGTCCCGCCCAGTCGCGCCGCGGAACCCAGAATCGCCTTGTGCACGCTGAAGAGGCGGCCCAACTGCACGGCAGTGGTCGGATCGATGCGCCCCGACTTGGCCAAGTGCTGCTCCTGCATGATGACGTCGAGCCGCTTCCGCTCGAGCAGTCGCACGCCGGGATTGCGCGCGAGCCGCGTGAGCAGCTGGTCGGCGAGCGCGTTCGCGATCTCGGGACCGACGCCGCGGTCGGCCATGCCCATGATCGCGAAGTTGACGCGCTTCGACGGCTGCACGAGCGGGTCGCGCGGCCCGGTGATCGCGAACTTGACGCCGCGCAGGTCGGCCACGCAGCGCGGCGTCGGCCGCACACCGCTGACGGCGAGGAACTGCACGTGGCCTTCCTCGGCGCCCACCGCAATCGCCCTGCCGTCCTGCGAGAAGGCCACCGCCAACGCGCGCCCCTTGGTCGGCGCCTCGTAGACGCGCGTCCCGCGCTCCACGTCGAACAGGCCGACCACACTGCCGCGCTTGTCGCGCAGCACGATGGCGAGGTGGCGGCAGTCGGGGGCGGGCGCCAGTGCCGCCGGAGCCTGCGACTGCAGATCGATCTGCTTTTGCGGCGCGGCGCTCGCCATGTCGTAGACGCGGAGGCCGTCCTTGTAGTACGGCTGCCCCTTGCCGAAGGCAGGCGGCTGCACCTCCTCCGTGCCCACGAACAGCAGGTCGCCACTCGGTGTCGCGAAGGCGGACATGATCGTGGCATCCGCTTCCTTCACCGCGCGCAATGCGTCGAGCTTCTTCACGTCCCAGTAGACGATGTCGCGATCGGTGCCGACGGACACGAGGGTCTCGCCATCGCGCAGGTACGCGACGTTGAGCACGGCCTGCTTGTGCCGTCCACGGAGCCGGCCCATCACGTCGCCTGTGGCCGTGGCCACGAGCGCGATCTCGCCGTTCTCGAGGCCCGCCGCGATCACGTTGCCGCTGGGGCTGAAGACGAGCGACGTGACCTTCTCGCCGACCTTGGTCACGCGCGCTGCGCCGCCGGCGATGTCGAGCAGCTTCACTTCGCCGCGCCCGGTGCCGAGGGCCACGCGCGCGTCGTCGCGCGAGCGGGCGAGCGCGGTGAAGTTGCCACCATCTTTCAGCAGGTCACGTCCGGCGCCTGCGCCCTTCGCATCCAGCACGAGCACGCGCCCTCGCGTGGTGGCGACCACCACCGAGTCGCCACGCTGGCTGAAGCGCAGGGCGGCCACGGGGCCGCCCACGTCCTGGCGACCGAGCGGTTCGATGGTGATGGTCTCGGACTGCGCACGCGCCACGCTGGGCGCTGCGGCGGCCACCACCGCGACGAGGACGGCCCGGACGAGCGCGCCGCTGCCCCGCATCAGCGCCTCGCCCCGCCGCCGAAGTAGAACGAGAGACCGAAGTTGAGTTCGATGGTGCCGTCGTTGCCGTTCGCGCCGCCCGCCGAAACGGTGGTGTAGCGGTACAGCAGCTGGGTGTCGAACGACGTCTGGCGCGACAGGAAGAAGTGCGCCCCGACCCCTGGCTGCAGCACCCACGCCGAGACGCCGCTGCCGAAGAGCGTGCCCACGTCCATGCTCACGAAGGGAATCTTGGTCGCACCGGGATCGGCGAAGTTGAACTCGCTGCCGACCGCGAGCAGCTCGAAGGTCGTCGATCCCGAGAAGATGAACGCCGCGCCTCCCGTGAGGGCGATGTTGCGTCGCACGTACCAGCCGAGTTCGCCCGTGACCGTGCCTTCGACGTCCGCGCCAGCCGCGGTGCTCTTCGAGACCGTACCGTTGAAGGAGAAGCGCTTGTCGCCCTCCTCGATCTGCGCGGCCGCACGCGCTGGCAGGGCGCCCGCGAGAAGGACGGCAACGAACAGCGGAACGAGTGCACGGTGGATGCGCATGACCTGCTCTCCGGTGAGGGGATGCCTAGACGATCTTCTTCCGCGCCATCGGGCGCGCAAACGCGTTCGTCGGGTTGTGGTTCGTGATCGTCATGATCTTCTTCCACAGCTCCATCGCGGTCGCGCTGTCGCCGGTCTTCTCGTACGCCTGCGCGAGCAGCGCGAGGTTGAACGGGTCGCCCTGCTGCGCCTGCTTGAGCTCCGCGATCGCGCTCGGCATGTCGCCCGTGTAGAAGGCCACGTAGCCCGTGAGGTAGGGCATGAACGAGAGCTGGCCCGGGTTGGTCCCCTTGTCGAGGAAGCCCTTGGCATGCCCCACGTGCATCAGCGCCTGCGCCTTGTCGCCCTTGCGCGCCGCGATGCGCGCCAGCGCGTTGTGCCAGCGGAAATTCCAGAGATCCTTGGCGGAGTCGGAGAGTGCGGGCTGCTTCATGGCCGCATCGTAGCCGGTCTTGTACCACTCCTGCGCGACCTTCACATCGCCGCTCTCAAGGCAGATGCGGCCGAGCTCGTTGGCCACCTCGGCCGCGCCGTTCAAGTCGGGCTTCATGAGCTCGACCTCGTAGGCCTGCTTTGCGTACAGCACCGCGTTCGGGCAGTCGCGCTCGAACGCGTAGCTGAACGCCATGTTGCGGAGCGGCGTCCCCTTCACCTGCGGCGTGGCCACGTCGATCGCGGTCTGCAGGTACTTGCGGGCCTCGCCGTAGCGGCCGAGCAGGTCGAGCGCCGCGCCACTCGAGAGGTTGGCCTCGTACATCTTCGGGTCGACGGACAGCGCCCTGCCGTAGGCCTTGAGTGCGTCCTCATGCTTCCCTTCCGAGGCGAGCTTGCGCCCTTCGCGCACGGCGTCGCCAGCGGGGCCGGCCGGCAGCGTCGCGCCCTGCGCGCGAAGTGTGGCCAGTGGCGTGGCGACAAGCGCGAGAGCAACGAGGGAATAGCGGCGCAGGACGGCGACAGGCAGCATGTGGGGCATCGCGAGCTGGAGGGAGGGTTCGGGGCCGCGCCGCGGCCGGCGCGCTCCGATGACGCTACAGCCCCCGTCCGCCCCGCGCCACGCCTCCCAAGCAGAACGGCGGGAATGGCATGCCGAACATCCACGCATAACTTCTGTGCCATGCGTCACTCAACCGGATTTCCCAGCCGCGCCGCCCTTGGCAGCGCCCTGCTGTTCGCCCTGGTCGCCGTGCCCGCCGCCGCGCAGGTGCGCCGCAACGAGCAGACCAAGCCGCCCGCCATGACACTCGACGACTACGAACCGACGTCGATGCTCGTCACCAAGGGCGCGAACGTGCCACGCGCCAAGTTTCCGTTCGTCGACATCCACGGCCACCAGAACCTCTCGATGGGCGACGCCGAACTTGCGGCGCTCGTGGCGCAGATGGACAAGATGAACCTCAAGGCGATGGTCAACCTGAGCGGTGGCTCGGGCACGACGCTCGCCAACCAGGTCACCAACGCGCGCAAGAAGTACCCGGGCCGCTTCGTCGTTTTCGCCAACGTCGACTGGGGCAAGGTCAACGAGCCCGACTTCGGCGCCAAGGCCGCCGCGCAGCTCGAGAAGGACGTGAAGGAAGGCGGCGCCGCTGGCCTCAAGATTTTCAAGAACTTGGGGATGGACACCTATTGGGCCGACGGAACGCGCGTGCGCACCGACGACCCGCGCCTGGGACCGATCTGGGAAAAGTGCGGCGAGCTCGGCATTCCGGTCCTGATCCACACGGCAGAACCGCCCGCCTTCTTCCTGCCCGTCGACAAGCACAACGAGCGCTATCTCGAGCTCTCGCAGTTTCCGGGTCGCACCCGTCCGCCCGAGAAATATCCGCCGTTCGACTCGCTCATCGCCGAACAGCACCGGATGTTCAAGGCGCACCCCAAGACCACATTCATCAGCGCACATCTCTCGTGGCTCGGCCAGGACCTCGCGCGGTTGGGCCGGACGATGGACACGATCCCGAACATGGTGGTGGAAGTCGCCGCGGCGCTCTATGAAATCGGCCGACAGCCCAAGGCCGGACGCGCCTTCTTCATGAAGTACCAGGACCGCATCCTGATGGGCAAGGACACCTTCGGCGACGAGTCGGAGTACGGCGTCTACTTCCGCATCTTCGAGTCGGGCGACGAGTACTTCCCGTGGTACCGCCGGCGCCACGCCTTCTGGGGGATGTACGGCATGGAACTCCCCGACGACGTGCTCAAGAAGGTCTACTTCAAGAACGCGCTGCGCATCGTCAAGGCGATCGACCCCGCGGGCTTTCCCAGATAGCGCGTGACCGGCCGCGTCACCACCGACGAATATCAGGCGCCGCCGGACTGGGTGGCGGCGGTGCTGCAGCGCCGATCGTACTACGTCACCATCCTGCTCGCAGCCGCCGTCGTGCTGCGACTCGTTGGCGCACTCGCGCTCACGTGGGACGACTTCGTGGTGCTCGCCGTGATGTACGTGAGCGCAGAACTTGCGTCGCGGCTGAGTCGCAGGGCCAGCGCTGAGCCCTCGGGCGCCCGCATGCTCGAGTGGTACTTTCTCGCCGAGGTGCTCGGCATCGCTGCCGTCACCTGGTGGATGAGCGGTACCCGATGGCTCGGCTGCGCAGGACTGCTCATCGAGCTCGTGCTTGCGAACATGGTCCTGCCGCGGCCGAGCGCGCTCCGCGTGTCGGGGTTCGCCATCATCGCCTTCATCGCGATCACCTGGGGCGAGGCGCTCGGCGTCCTGCGGTCGACGAGTGCGTTCGGCTTGCCATCGATGACGGGCAACTACCAGCTGGCGGTGGCCGCGACGCTGCTGGGCGGCCTCATCATGCTCTTCACCGCCGACGTTCTGCGGCACACCGCCGCGCTGATGCGCGCCCATGATGCGCGCCGCGAGGCAGGTGAGCGACTGCAGACCGTCGGCCGCTTCGGCACGGCCATCGCGCACGATGCGACCAACGTGCTCACCGTCATTCGCCTCAACATCGAGGAGCTCGAGGCGATCCTGCCCGAGGACCACGCGGGGCGCCCCGCGGTGCAGGCGCTCACCTCGGCGGCGGAGCATGGGCGTGCGTTGGCGCGACAGCTGCTCAACTACGGGCGGCGCGATGTCGGGCCACAGGTGCGGCTCGATGTCGGTGAGGTGATGCGCAACATGGAGCCGTTCGTCGGCCGGCTCATCGGTCCCAGGATGACGTTGCGCGTGCGCGTCCCCGCGCCGTCACCCGTCATCCTCGGTGATGCCACGCAGCTCGAGCAGGTCGTGGTGAACCTCGCCGTGAATGCGCGCGATGCACTCGCCAAGCGCGGCGACATCGAGGTCGGCGTCGACCAGCTGCTCGCGGAGGGACGCCCAAGCCTGCCGTTGCTCGCGGACGGCAAGCGTGCCGAGCTGATGACGGGCACGTCGCCGGAGAATGGACGCTGGTGCCGCATCACCATGATGGACGGCGGCACCGGCATCGCGAAGGACGTGCTGCCGCACGTGCTCGAACCGTTCTACACCACCAAGACCGCCGACCAAGGGAGCGGCGTCGGGCTCGCGACTGTGCAGGACGTGCTCGCGGGAGTGGGCGGGCACATCCGCATCGCCACGGGCGAGGGGCGCGGCACGCGCGTGGACGTGTACTGGCCGTCAGCGCCGGAGGATTGGTAGCGAACGCCAATGGAGGCCGCGCGTGGTTCGCGAACGAAACGCAGTCAGCGCTGCAACTCTTGGCGGTGCGCAATTCGTTGGCAATCCCCCGTTTCCATGTGCGTCACGCAAAGGTCACAGCACGTCCCGCGGCCGAGTCCGCGAGGTGACTGAGCCGCACGAGAGTCGCGTCCCGCCTTAGCTCCTGGCGTCACGAATCTGACGGCGGCGGGTCAAAGGGACGATGGCCTTCATCGTCGGCTCTCTTGACACGAAAGTGGCAATGCACGCAGGATAGTGTTACCCAGTTGTCCGCCAACCTTCGACGATGAAGGCGTCCTACTCCTCCTGGACGAGAGCGACCTGGTGTTAACGGGAAGTGATGGGAGGCATTGCAATGAAAGATTCAGAGCGAACTGTCGCGCACCGATTCGATGCGTCGCGGAGCCGCGGCGTTTCGGCAATTGCTCGACGAACGGATGCCCTAGTTCCGCCGAGGTAAGTTTCGCTGCTTCTGGCCTTGGGCGGCCTTGTTCTCGGCGGCTGCGAACGAAGCGCGTCAAGCTCGTTGGCCGCGACCGCAGTGGAGAGCAGTTCATTGCTCTCGAGCATTCCGACGCGACCGTCGTTCGTGTCGATGGATTTAGAGGTTACGTCCGTGACGCTCGACAGTGCCGGGCAATCGACCTCGCACAACAGATCCCTGCACATCGAGCATCAGCTCGGCAGCGACAGTGTCTGGAGTTCAACAATCAACGCCATCGGTCCCACAGGACTTCAGACACAGCGCTCCGTGCATTTGCGCGGTGATTCCGTGTGGGTCGCCGACCAGCGCGGCAGCACCTTGAGGCGCTCGATGCGGGTCTCACATTCACGGTCGAATGCGCTCGCTGGCTTCACGATTCCCGATCAGATCACTGCGCTCCGGGGCGCGTCTACGCGCGCCTCCCTATCAGCGTCGACGAGGTCGCGCGCCGGAGAACCACACGAAGGAATTGTCTTTCGCTCTTCGGGTGCGGCCGAGCGTTTGCAAAGCCTCGAGCGGTCCATCGGACGTGAGCAGACTCTTGACGCCTCGCGCAGCCGTTTCAGTCGCACTCTTGGCTCCAGTCACGTGTTAGTCGAAATAGACAACTCTTCCGGCGCTCCCCTCATTGCATCCAGCGTCTCTTCGAACGGTGACAGCGTGCATGTGACGCGAGAGTATTACGTAGCGGGGGACGGCACTCGCCTTCTATCAAGCAGCAGCGCCCTGGAGGTGCACAGCTCCGGACCGATTGTTTCACGCACGACTACGGTCCGTATTCACAATCTCTCCATCCAGTAACTTCGAGGCCAATCCATGCTCCGATCCATTTTGCGCGGGCCAGACGAACGCTGGCTCGCTACGCTTTCGCTGGTTGTTGCTGTCGCTTCAAGCGGTCTCGAGGCCCAGCCCACTTGGGTAGGACTTCAACACGGCTTTGTCAGCAACCAGTATGCCTGGGGCACCACCGGGTTGACGCTTTCTCAGCGCTATTTGGTGAACTGGGACGCCACAACAACCAGCTATAACTCGCCGATCTCGACTCAGGAAGCCGCAGTCCGGGCCTACTACGCGGGACGCACGGCGCAGACAATGCTGGTTGGGCACAGCTTGGGAGGCTTGGTCAGTCGCGCAGCCGCACAATCCAACGTGCCTTGGTATGGGCTCGTGACCATGGGAACGCCCAACGCCGGTGCGCCGCTCGCATCTAACGTGCTCAATGGAGTCGCATTCAATCTGATTGCGAATCGGTTGAACACCCTCACAGATGCTGTGGCCCTATATGCAGGCATCATCACCAACAGCGATCTCAGATGGGTTCTCATTGGAGACATCGCGTTTGACACAGCGGAAAGTTGGGTGATAACGGGAAACAACCTTCTCCCGCTTCTCGGAATCAGGGATACCATTCTTCGACAACTGACCCCGGGGAATCTAGCGCTGCAGACGATCAACTCGAATGGATCGCTCAACACGGAGTCCCTCAACGCGCACGTGCGCTACGAAATCACCTCGTCTCTGAACACGAACAGTGGCGTGGTTTTTCGTGCTGCCGGCAGTAGCGCGAGCGTGGCCGCGGATGACCGCGATCTACTGGATTTCTTCGAGGGCTTCTTCATCGGCTCGTACGTCTGGTACTCGTCCAACATTGACTACAGCGATCCGAACTGGGCTTTCAAGCAGGCGTATGCGTTCGTATGGCTAAACGTTGCATCCGATCTCGCCACGATTGACGTCGATTGGTGTAGCGTGATCGGCGCTCGGTCAGGCAATGCCTGCGCCGCCAGCGACGGGGTTGTGCCGCTCGCACTCCAGCACTTGCCCGGGACAGTCAGTGGGACTCCACTCCCCATGACTGATGTTGATCATTTGAACTAGCCTTCGAGTACGGAAGCGGTACGAGTTCTCTCGTTGATCTTGGCGCAAGAGGGCGTCGCCGTGCGCGGCAGCCCGCTCAGCGTGGCTTCAATTACGGGTCCGTCGTCGGTACAGTCCCAAGAGTTCAACCAGTGGTCTGCGAATGCGTCTGGAGGAGCTCCGCCCTATACGTTCGACTGGAAGGTCAACGGCACACTCCGTCAGTCCGGAGCGTCCGCAATGTTCTCCTTTACGAACTCGGGAAGTTCCTTTGCTCTTGCGGTGACGGTTCGGGATCGCCTCGGGGCGACTCTTATCCGGTCACTCTCTGTCTCGGTGGCGACTTGTGGACCCTATTGCTGAGGCGAATGCGTAGCTTGATCGTACGACGCGAGGCGGGGCGAGTCGCCGCGATGATGCGACTCGTCTCTCTCGTGTTGTTGCCTTCCTGCGACGACGGGAGCGCGGGCAGGCGGTTCAGTGGTCCGGACGCCAGTGATCCTCAACTCGCGTGGTACGTTCCCGGAGCTGCAGATTTCTCGCGGCCAGCGGTGGGCGACTCGATAGTCTATTTCGTCGACGCATCGCATCTCGTGCATGCAGTGCGACAGCGCGATGGAGCGCCGGTCTGGACTAACGGCTTTGTGCAGACCGGTGCGGTCGGAGGCACTGCGCTGACCATCTTCGGTGATCTTGTGATCCTGCCGGACGTTGCCCTCTTTGCGTTCGACGCCAACACTGGCGCGCTGCGATGGTCGTATCGAGATACATCCTCGGTTGGGCCCGGTTACTTCGCCGTCGCACCGAGTGGCTCGACGCTTCTGGCGGGTGGCACGAACTTCGCGTACGCAGTGGATGCTGCTTCAGGAGTGTTGCGATGGAGAGTCGACGTTCGTACGGATTCTACGCGCACGATCGTGTACGGCCCCGTGACATCGAGTGGGCTCGCACTCTTTCCCTATAAGAGGGATCCCGTCGTTGGTACTGGTGGAATTCTCGCCCTGGATGTGGCTTCGGGCGCGATTCGTTGGAGGCGCGAGCTTCCTCCCGCATCTGCCGGACTGCTATCTGGTGGCAATTCGGTCACGATCATCGACTCACTCGCGATCGTAGCCTCTATTGACGGAAGAGTTTGGGCACTCTCCATCTCCAGCGGCGACTCTGTTTGGTGCAATGGAAGATCTGTCACACTTGGGCCCCTCCAAGGGGCGCTCCTTCATCTCAGCGCAAGCGAGTCGACTGCGCTGGTAGCCTCCAATCTGGGATCGCTCGATGGTCTAGATGCGCGCACGGGTACATCCCTCTGGACACGACAGTTCAGCGCGGGTGCGCTCGTTGGTCCGTCAGCTGGCGATGCGTCGGACACGTCTTTCACCGCGCTCCTCTCCGGCCAGGTTGCGGCAGTCGCGACGACTTCCGGGAGGCTGGTCTGGACCTCTACCAGACGCGGAACGTCGGGGGCTTGGGGGGGCAGTCTTGCGCTGAGCCGCAGTTTAGTGTTCGCGCCTGGGCCGAGTGGCTTGCTCGCTTATCGGCGATAGGACGTCGCCGCGGTCGAACTCAGGTGGCGCCGAGCTTGACCTCGATCGCGCGCCACTTGCCCTGACGGAAGCGCAGCACGCTGAGCGTCGCGCGCGTGAAGTGCCCGCAGACCACCGCCGTCCAGATGTGATGCGCCTCGAGCGTACCCATGGCCGTGATCACCGAGCAGATGCCGAGCGGCACGAGAATCTGCGAGACGATCGAGATGATGAGCGGACTGCGCGTGTCGCCCGTGCCCTGCAGCGCCCCCGTGTACGAGAGCGCCACCGTGATGAAGAAGCCCGAGAGCGCGAGGTAGCGCAGCAGGCCGATGGCGATGTCGGTGGCAGGGCCGTCGGCCATGCCGAAGATGAGCAGCAGCGGCCGCGGGATGACGATGAAGAGCAAGCCGAAAAATGCGGCGACAGCGACGCCGAGCCGAGCCGCCGTGAACGCGGCCTGCGCGGCGCGGTCGGGATGACCGGCGCCCAGGTTCTGTCCGGCTACGGTCGCGGTCGAGCCCATCAGCCCGACCGAGGTCCACGTGATGAACGAGAACAGCTCCGTGTAGCTCACCGACCACGCGGCCTGCGCTTCGGCGCTCTGCGAGAGCGAGCCGATGAAGCGCAGCAGGAAGACCCCCGCGATGTTCATCGCGATCCCCTGGATGCCCGCGGGCAGTCCGAACTCGAAGAGCGCCTTGATGACTCCGAAGTCGGGCTTGTAGCTCGAGAGCCCCTTGAACGAGATGACCCAGTGGCCCGCCCAGAGTTGGCGAATGGCGAAGAGGCCGACGGAGGCGCTGGCGATCGACGTCCCGATGGCCGCGCCCGTGGTGCCGAGCCGCGGAATGGGACCCAAGCCGCGGATGAAGACGATGTTGAGGATGATGTTGAGCACCGTCATCGTGACGCCCAGGCGGAGCGGCGTCTTGGCATCACCCGCGGAGCGCAGTGCGCCGCCCAGCATGAAGAAGAGCATCATGCCGATCGAGCAGGTGAACATGATGCGCAGGAACGGCGTCGCTTCGTGGCGCACCGCATCGGTGGCATGCACGAGCTTGAGCAATGCGGGCGTGGCGAAGTAGCCGACCGGCGCGAGCACGAGGAAGGAGAGGAACGCCGCAGTGATGAACGCCTGGTAGACGACGCGGTTGACCTTGTCGCGGTCGCCAGCGCCGGCAAAGCGCGCCGCCAGCACGCCCATGCCCGTGAAGAGGGAGGCGACGAAGACCATGACGACGAGGAAGATCTGCCACGAGACGCCGATGGCCGCGTTGCCCGTGAAGCCGACGATGTTGCCGACCAAGGCGTGGTCGATGACGCCCTGCAGGCCGCCGATCATGTTCTGCAGCATCGTCGGCCACGCGATCCGCCAGACAGCGGCAGGGATGGGGCCTTCGACGATGGAGCGGTCGAGCTTGGTGGATTTGGGGGGTGCCATGCGACTCGTAGCTTGGGCAGTGTGAGGAGGTTCCTCAAGGGCGTGCGCGCGGGTGCGGTGGGCGCACTATGTTTGCCGCCATCCGCTGGGACGACGTCGCCCGCCGTCCGATTTCACGATTCCAGTACACCGCTCGTCATGCCGCGCTGGCCATCGCTGGTCCTCGTCCTGCTCCTCCCGCTCGCCGCCTGCGGCGAGAGCCTCTCGACGCGCGTCGAGCGTGCGATGGCAGGCTGCGTGGCGCAACGCAACCCGCTCTTCGTGGCCGGCAAGGGCGCGGACGCCATCGCGACGCCGCTCTCGGCGGAGGTGACGGCGATTGCGGAGAAGCTCAACTACGAGCGCGCCTTCCGGACGGTCAAGCACGTGGCCGAGAAGGCGGGGACGCAGGCGCATCTCACCTGTGCGCTCGAGTTGGCGGCGAGGTACCGGAGCGCGAAAACGCGCGCGTGGCTGGAGCGCTACATGAAGCACCGGAGTCCGGAGGTCGCGGCAGCGGCGGCGGGGTTGGTGGGGAAGTACCAGTAGGGGGCGCACGCACTTCGGACCGCCCGCCACTGGTGGCCGACGTGCACTGACGCGACAATTGGCCGACGCCCCGACGCCGGGGCCTGCCTACGCATGACACCCGAGAGTCGCGACCAAGGTCAATGACCGACGCGTTCTTCAGCAGCCCCATCCTCAACTCGCCCTACGAGTACCCGTCTCGGCACTGGGAACTCGATGCAACCGGGCAACCAACTCAGCAGATCGCGGAAACCCGTCGGCGTGCCGACTTCATCACGCCCATCCCCAAGCCAAAGAAGCACGTCAAGGGCCAGACAGCGCTTCTCCTGGACGAAGGCGCGGGCCTGAGCTCGGAGTCTCAGGCGTACGACATCCGGCCGATCATCGCCGAGCTCCGCACGCGCGTCGACCAGTGGCGCAACATCAAGGATCCCGCGCAATGGCGCGTGACACCTGAAACCGCGCGGCTCCTGCAGCACTGGCGAAGCCACAAGTTCAGCGGCGTTCGACCGTTCTTCTGCCAGATCGAAGCGATCGAGACCGCGATCTGGTTGACCGAAGTCGCGCCAGAACTCGGGAAGGTGGGTCGCCGCTTTCTCGATCACTTGGAAGCAGTCAACGGCGAGGCGAACCCAGGGCTCTCGCGCCTCGCCTTGAAGCTCGCCACCGGCGCCGGCAAGACCACCGTCATGGCCATGCTCATCGCGTGGCAGACGATCAACGCGGTCCGGCGCCCCGGCAGCAAGCGCTTCACTCGCGGATTTCTCGTCGTGACGCCGGGCATCACGATCAAGGACCGGCTGCGCGTCCTGCAGCCCAACGACCCCGAGGCCTACTACGGAAGTCGGGAGTTGGTGCCGTCCGACCTCGTAGCCGAAGTCTCGAAGGCCAAGATCGTGATCACCAACTTCCACGCCTTCAAGCGCCGCGAACGGCTCCAGCTCTCGAAGGGCGGTCGCGCCTTTCTCCAGGGTCACGGCCCGGAGCTCGAAACGCTCGAGACGGACGGGCAACTGCTGCAGCGCACCATGCCCGACCTCATGGGCATGCGCAACATCCTCGTGCTCAACGACGAGGCGCACCACTGCTACCGGGAAAAGCCACTCGACGAGGACGACAACGCCCTCAAGGGCGACGAGAAGCGCGAAGCCGAGGAGAATGCCGAGGCGGCACGCGTCTGGATCTCGGGTCTCGAAACGGTGCAGCGCACGCTCGGCGTAGCCCGCGTGTTCGACCTGTCCGCGACCCCGTTTTTCCTGCGCGGGTCCGGATACGCCGAGGGCACGCTCTTCCCGTGGACGATGTCGGACTTCTCGCTCATGGATGCCATCGAGTGCGGCATCGTGAAGCTCCCGCGCGTCCCAGTGGCCGACAACATCCCGGAGGCCGAAGTCCCCGTCTTCCGCGAACTGTGGAAGCACATCGGCCCCAAGATGCCCAAGAAGGGGCGCGGAAAGGGCGGACGCCTCGACCCGCTCGCGATTCCCGTTGAGTTGCAGACCGCACTCGAAGCCCTCTACGGGCATTACGAAAAAGTGTTCAACGCCTGGGCGGAGACGCCGGGCGTGGACGTACCACCGTGCTTCATCGTGGTCTGCAACAACACGGCTACCTCCAAGCTCGTCTATGACTACATCTCGGGCTTTCGTCGCGACGTGGAAGGCGGCGCGAGCGTGCTTGAGCAAGGCCGACTCGCGCTGTTCCGGAATTTTGACGCGGAGGGTCGCCCTTTCGGGCGCCCGCGCACGCTCCTCATCGACTCCGAACAGCTCGAGTCAGGTGAGGCGCTCGACGACGCGTTCCGCGAGATGGCAGGCGACGAGATCGCACAGTTCCGGCGCGACATCATCGAACGCACCGGCAACCGAGACGAGGCGGACAACATCTCCGACGAGAGCCTCCTGCGCGAGGTCATGAACACCGTCGGCAAGAAGGGACGACTCGGCGAGTCCGTGCGCTGCGTCGTATCTGTCTCGATGCTCACCGAGGGTTGGGACGCCAACACCGTCACGCACGTGCTCGGCGTGCGCGCGTTCGGCACTCAGCTTCTCTGTGAGCAGGTCATCGGCCGCGCCCTCCGTCGCCAATCCTACGATCTCAACGAGCAGGGACGGTTCGACGTCGAATACGCGGACGTGCTCGGCGTGCCGTTCGACTTCACGGCCAAGCCCGTGGTGGTGGGACCGACACGGGTAAAGCCCACCGTGACCGTGATGGCCGTCTCACCTGACCGCGACGCGCTCGAGATCCGCTTCCCCCGCGTGGACGGTTACCGCGTGGAGCTTCCCGCGGAGCGCCTCGAAGCCGTGTTCGGTGACGACCAACGCCTCACACTCACCCCCGCGCTGGTCGGCCCCTCCATCATCAAGCAGGAAGGGATCATCGGCGAGGGGGTGACCCTGACGC
>JAYTVE010000514.1:0-11015 GCA_043744185.1 Gemmatimonadota bacterium
CCGCTCGTGGCGCCGTAGAGGCACGTGTTGCCAATGATCATGTTGAGGTGTTGCTCGGCGGCGAACTTCGTGCCGGGCGCCGAGCGCACGGTGATCGTCGCACCCGAAAGCCCCTTGCCCACGTAGTCGTTGCCGTCGCCCTCGAGATCGAGGCGCATGCCGCGCAACGCAAAGGCGCCGAAGCTCTGCCCCGCCGTGCCGCTGAAGGCGAGTCGCACAGACTCCGGCGGGAGCCCCGCGTCGCCGTGCCGTTCGGCGATCCAACCCGCCACACGCGCCCCCACGCTCAAGTGATGGTTACGAATCGGCCACTCGCCGCCTGCATCGATGCCGGCCTCGAGCGCCGGCGTGATGACGCGCAGGATCTCGTCGTCGAGCCGGTGCACCCCGGGACGCTCGTTGCGCACCACCGTGCGTCGCACCGGCTCGCTGCTGCTCGTGGCGGGCGTGAGCAGCGCCGTGAGGTCGAGCAGCGCCGCGCGCGGTGAGGCGGGTTGCGGTACCCGCTCGAGCAGGTCCGCGCGACCGATGATCTCGTCGATGCTGCGCGCGCCGATCGAGGCGAGCAGCGCACGCACCTCCTCGGCGAGATACGTGAAGTAGGCGATCACCTGCTCCGGCGTACCCGTGAACTTGGCGCGCAGCTCCGGCTTCTGCGACGCGATGCCCGTTGGGCACGAGTTCAGGTGACACTGCCGCGCCATGGCGCAGCCCATGGCCACGAGCGCACTGGTGCCAAAGCCGTACGTCTCCGCGCCAAGGAGCGCAGCAATGACGACGTCGCGCCCCGTGCGGAAGCCGCCATCGACGCGCACCTCGACGCGGTGCCGCATGCCGTTGCGCACGAGAACGCGCTGCGCTTCGGCCAGCCCCAGTTCCCACGGCGCACCGGCATGCTTGATCGAACTCAGCGGCGATGCACCTGTGCCGCCTGCATGACCGGCGATCAACACGTAGTCGGCGAACGCCTTGGCCACGCCGGCGGCCACGGTGCCCACCCCCGCGCTGGCCACGAGCTTCACGCCCACGCGTGCGCGCGGGTTGACGGTCTTGAGATCGAAGACCAGCTGCGCGAGATCCTCGATCGAGTAGATGTCGTGATGCGGCGGCGGCGAAATGAGCGACACGCCGGGCACCGAGTGGCGGAGCCTCGCAATCAACTCCGTGACCTTGAAGGCGGGCAGCTGCCCACCTTCGCCCGGCTTGGCGCCCTGCACGATCTTGATCTCGAGCTCCTCCGCGCGCACGAGGTACTCGGTGGTGACGCCGAAGCGCCCGGACGCGACCTGCTTGATGCGATTGTCCGCGCGATCGCCGTTCGCGGGTGCGTGGTAGAGCGCGGGATCCTCGCCCCCCTCACCCGAATTGGAGCGCGCGCCCATCCTGTTCATCGCGATCGATAGCGTGGCGTGCGCCTCGGGGCTGAGCGCGCCCAACGACATGGCGCTCGAGATGAAGCGCGTGCGGATTGCCGTGGCGGGCTCGACATGGTCGAGCGGAACCGCGGGCACGGTGCGAAAGCCGATGAGGTCGCGCGGCGCGGTCGGACGACGGCCATTCGCTGCCGCCACGTAGGCGCGATAGCCCTCCTCGCTCGGATGTCCGCCCGTCTTCACTGCCTTGCCGCTGCCAACCGCGGCCTGAAGGGCGACAACAACGGGCGGCGCCCACGCATGCTCCTCGCCGTCCTTCCGGTAGCGGACGCGACCGTGATCGGGCAGGCTCTCCGCGGCCTCGGTGCCGAACGCGTTGGCGTGGTGCGCGAGCACGTCGCAGGCGATTTCGTGAAAGCCGACGCCTCCCAAGGGCGACACGGTGCCACCGAAGCAGCGATCGACCACCTCGGCACCCAAGCCCAGTGCGTCGAATGTCTGCGCGCCGCAGTACGAGGAGAGCGTCGAGATCCCCATCTTTGCGAGAACCTTGAGCAGTCCCTTGCCCATGGCGCTCCGCATCCGGAGCTGCGCTTCGGCTGGACTCGGACGCTCCACGGCATTCTCCTTCTCGCGGCCGTGGTCCGGCGCCTCGGCAAACATCGCGGCCGCGCTCTCCATCGCAAGCCACGGATGCACGGCTTCCGCACCGTAGCCGATGAGCGCGGCCACGTCGTGCGGATCCATCGCGTCGCCCGCCTCGGCCACGAGTCCCACTTGCGCACGGAGTCCGGTGCGCACGAGGTGCTGGCGCACGGCGCCGAGCGTGAGGAGCACGGGCACAGCCGCGCGATCGGGGCCGGCAGCGCGATCGCTGACGATGAGCAGGTGCACACCGCGCCGTGCCGCACGCTCGGCCGCGTGACAGAGCGAATCGAGCGCGCGCACGAGTCCGTCGGGGCCGTGACGCGCCGGGAAGGTCGAGTCGAGCGTCTCCGACGGGAAGCGCGCGTGCTCGCGCAGGTCGGCCATCTCGCGCGGCATGAGCACGGGATGCTCGACGCGCAGCATGCGCGCGTAACCGGGACGTTCTTCGAGCGGCGAGCCGCGGCGGCCGAGGTGCATGCGCAATGACATCACCATCGCTTCGCGCAGTGAGTCGATCGGCGGGTTGGTGACCTGCGCGAATCGCTGCCGCAGGTAGCCGTACACGGAGGGAGCGGCCTTCGCGAGCGGCGGAATCGGCGCGTCGTCGCCCATGGACCAGATGGCATCCGCGCCACCGCCAGCCATTGGTTCGAGCACCATGCGCAGGTCCTCGAAGCCATGGCCGAACGCGAGTTGCGTGCGACGCAGCTCCGCGGCCGGCACGATGAGCGGCGCGGTGCCGGCATCGAGCGGGAGCGACGACATGTACTGTGACACCCACTTCGCGTACGGCTTGCGCGCGGCGATCTCGCGCTTGGCCTCGAGGCTCTTCAAAATGCGCCCGCGCACGGTGTCGACGACGAGCATCGACCCGGGGCCGAGCTTGCCGCTCTCGACGACGTCGGCCGCGTCGATGTCGGCAAGGCCAACCTCGCTCCCGGCGACGACCAAGCCATCGGCGCGCACCTTGTAGCGACTCGGGCGCAGGCCGTTGCGATCCAGCGACATCGCGGCGGTGAGGCCATCGGAGTAGGCGAGCGCGGCGGGCCCATCCCACGGCTCGATGACGCACTGGTGGTATTCGTAGAACGCCTTGATGGCGGGCTCGACGTCGGGGAAGCGCTCCCAGGCCTGCGGCACGAGCATCATCACTGCATGCACCGGCGAGCGGCCGGTACGCAGCAGCAGTTCGAGCGCGTTGTCGAGCGACGCGGAGTCGCTCATGCCGGGCACGATCACGTCGCGCAGTCGATCCATCTTGTCGCCGAAGAGGCGCGAGGCGAGCATCCCCTGCCGCATCGCCATGGCGTTGCGGTTGCCCCAGAGCGTGTTGATCTCGCCGTTATGCGCGAGGAAGCGGAACGGC
Source organism: Gemmatimonadota bacterium (assembly GCA_043744185.1). GTDB lineage: Bacteria > Gemmatimonadota > Gemmatimonadetes > Gemmatimonadales > Gemmatimonadaceae > JACPPC01. The sequence goes on from JAYTVE010000514.1 coordinate 3,388, forward strand.
TGTGCGAGTTCCCAGCGCGGCAGCGTGTTGGTGGCGTAGCGCTCGTGGAAGACGGCCAGCGCGGAGGTGAAGCGCTCGTCACGCAGGTCGGGATAGAACGCGGCGAGCGCGCTCCCCGTGACGAGCGCCTTGTACACGATGGAGCGGCACGAGAGCGAGCAGGCGTAGAAGCCCGTCAACCGCTCGGCCACCGCGCGATGCTCCATGTCGCGGCGCGCGAGGTAGAGCTGGCGCTCCCATGCGTCGTCATCGGCGGCGCCCGTGGGCCGACCGATGAGCGCCTGCATGATGACGGGCTGCGCCGAGGCGGCCGTGCGGCCGAGCGCCGATGGGTCCACGGGCACGGCGCGCCAGCCGAGGAACGGCAGGCCGTCTTCCGCGAGGACGCCTTCGATGAGATCGAGGGCGCGATCGCGCGCGGCGGGCTCACTGGGGATGAAGAACATGCCGACGGCGAAGGGCGAATCGCCGCCCGTGGCCGCGGCCATGGGACGGGAGGCGGTGCGCAGCAGCTGCTGCGGGATCTGGGTGAGGATGCCGGCGCCATCGCCGGAGCCATCGGTGGCGGCACCGCCGCGATGGGCAACGCGCGCGAGCGCTTCGAGCGCCATGGCGACGACTTCGCGAGTGCGGGCGCCATCGGCGCGCGCGATGAAGCCGGTGCCACAGGCGTCGTGGTCGGCGTAGGGCGAGTTCAGGCCGTCGTCGATCGCGAGTGCGCCGCGCGCGGCATGGCGGGGGTCGCTGGGCGCCCCCCGGGTCGGTTCTGCATTGTTTTGCACGTTATTGGCATAATTATGCCGCACCGGCGATTCGTCAAGGCGCACCGTAGCTTTACGCGTCGCTCGTGACACGATCGACACTGCATAACTCTGCTACCGCCGGAAACCACCATGGCTTGCCACGTTTCGTCTGCCCTGTTCGCCGTCGCGTTGCTCGCCGCGACTTCTGTAGCCGCCCCCGACGCGCACGCGCAGGGGCCGGTGGACCAGCGGCTGCTGGCCGATCTGCCATGGCGCAACGTCGGTCCCTTTCGCGGGGGGCGCGTCGGTGGCGTGACCGGCGTCATCGGTCAGCCTGGGACCTTCTATGCGGGGTATCCGGGCGGCGGCCTCTGGAAGACCACGAGTGCCGGGCAAAGCTGGTACCCGGTGTTCGACGGCGTGAAGGAAGTTTCGTCGGTGGGGGCGGTGGAAGTGGCGCCCAGCAATCCCAACGTGGTGTACGTGGGAACGGGCGACATGCTCACCGGCGGCACGCTCGACCAAGGCAACGGCGTGTACAAGTCGGTGGATGCCGGCAAGTCGTGGCAGCACCTGGGACTCGCCGCCACGCGCCACATCCAGACGATGCTCGTGGACCCGAAGGATGCGAACACGGTGCTCGTCGGCGCGCTCGGCGACCCGATCACGCGCAGCGATATGCGCGGTGTCTTCCGCTCGACCGACGGCGGCCGCACGTGGAGCAAGACGCTGTTCATTGACGACGCGACCGGCATTGCCAAGCTCGCGCGTGCGTACGACGTGCCACAGGTGATCTACGCCACGACGGTGACGCACTGGGTGGGGCCCACGTATGCGCAGCGGTCGCTGCGCTCGTGGCAGTTCGGGCTCGGCACGCGCACCAGCGCGGACACGACGCGCACGGGCACGGCGATCTACAAGTCGCTCGACGGTGGCGTGACATGGCGCGCGCTTGTGACGCGTGGCCTCCCAAACATCGAGGGGCGAACGTCGATTGCCGTGGCGCTCGGCACCAACGCGCAGCGCCTCTACCTGATCACGAACGACGGGCTGCACCGCTCCGACGACGGTGGGACGTCGTGGACGACGCTCGCGGCGGACGACGCGCGGATCCGCAACGGTCAGGGCGGTTACAGTTGCGGCGTGTACGTGGACCCGCAGAACCCGGACGTGGTCTACACGATCAACACGGCGGCGTACAAGTCGGTGGACGGTGGCAAGACGTTCACCGGCTGGAAGGGTGCGCCCGGCGGCGACGATCCGCAGCAGCTGTGGATCGATCCGACCAACGGCCAACGCATCCTCATGGGGCTGGACCAGGGTGCGACGATTTCCCTCGACGGCGGCGCGACGTGGAGTTCGTGGTACAACCAGTCCACGGAGCAGGTTTACCACATCGCGACTGACAACTCGTACCCGTACTGGATCTACGCCACGCAGCAGGACGCCGGCGCGATCCGTACGCGGAGCCGCGGCAACAACGGCGCGGTGACGATGCACGACTGGAATCCGGTCAACGGGTGGGAGTGGGGCACGATCGTGCCGGACCCGAAGAATCCGAACGTGGTGTACGCCAGTGGAAACGGGCTCGTGCAGATCACGTACCCGAGCGAGCAGTGGATCAGCGTGAGTCCAGGCATTGATCCGGCCGCGAAGGCGCGCACGAGTTCGTCGCAACCGATTGTCTGGGCGCCGTGGAACGCGGCGAGGCTCCTGGCAGGGCTCAACTACGTGGCGGCGACGACCGACGGCGGTGCACACTGGACGCGCATCTCGCCGGAGCTTGGCATTCCGAAAGGCATGGACTCGGCCACGGCGGCCAACACGATCAGTGGCCGCGGCACGATCGAATCTTTGTCGGCCTCCACCGTGGCGAAAGGCGTGATCTGGGCCGGCACGAGCAACGGCTTGCTGCACGTGACGCGCGATGAAGGAAAGACGTGGGCTGACGTGAGCATCCCCGACCTGCCGAACGCGCGTCGAGCGAATGTGAGTGCCGTGGAGGCGTCGCACCACGCGGCGGGCACGGCGTACGTGGCCATCGAGTATCTGCGGCAGGGCGATTTCGCGCCGTACGTCTATCGCACGCGCGACTTCGGCATGTCGTGGACGAGGATCACCACGGGGCTGCCGGTGGATGAGCCGAGTGGCAGCTTCGCACGCGTGATCCGTGCGGACACGAAGCGCGCAGGACTGTTGTATGCCGGCACGGAGAGCGGCATGCACGTTTCGTTCGATGACGGCGAGCATTGGCAGCCGCTGATGGATGGCCTGCCGAACACGCCGGTGCGGGACATCGAGGTGAAGGACAACGATCTGGTGATCGGGACTCACGGACGCGGCATCTGGATTCTGGATGACATCTCGCGGCTGCGGCAGCTGTCGCCGGCCGCCGCAAGCGCACGCGTGCAGCTGTACAAGCCGGGAGCGGCCGTGCGCGTACGGCGCAACACGAACTGGAATACGCCCTTCCCGCCCGAGATTCCGCACGCGGAGAATCCGCTGGACGGTGTGCTGATCGACTATTGGCTGGCGTCAGCTGCATCCGGGCCGGTGACGCTTGATATCGTGGACGCGAAGGGCGCCGTGATCCGCCATCTCACGAGTGAGGCGGACGCGCCTGTGGCGGAAGCCGCGCAGCCGCCGCACCCGGGGTTCTGGATTGCGCCGTCGGCGCCGCTGCCGACTGCGGCCGGCATGCATCGGGTGCATTGGGACCTGCGCCACGACGCGCCGGCATCGTTCACGCACAGCTTCGAGATCAACGCGACACCGGGGCGGACGCCCGTGTCGCCGGAGGGGGCGCTCGCGCTTCCGGGCACCTACACACTGCGCTTGACCGTCGACGGCGTGGTGAGCACGCAGTCGGTGTCGCTGCGGAATGATCCGCGTTCACCGGCATCACCCGCAGCGCTCGCGGCGCAGCACGCGCTGTTGATGTCGCTTGGCGCGGCCGCTCGTGCGGCGTATGACGCGCAGGTGGCGGCAGGGGCGATGCGAGCTGCGGTGACGGCGGAACTACAGCGCGATGCGTCGCTCGCGGCGGCGGCGCCCGTGATGGCGCTCAACGCGGCGCTCGATTCGGTGAGCGGTGCGGGATCGGCGTCAGCGCCAACCTTCCGTACGCTCAACAGCACCCTCGTGCAGCAGTACACGGCGCACGACAACGCCGACATTGCACCGACGGCGGCGATGCGGGCCGCGTACCTCGCGGCGTGCAAGGATCTCGCGGCGGCAAGCGGGCGTTGGTCGGTCATAGAACGCGCGGTGGCGCCGGCAGCGAGCGCGTTGTTGCTGCAACGTGGTCGTCCAGCACTCACCGTGAGAACACCCTCCGGTGCTTCACCGGCCTGTCGGTAGAACAACCCCAGAGCATTCACTTTCCTCCGTCGCTGGAGTCGTCCCATGATTGCGCGCTCGTTCCTTCGCCGTCTTGCACTCTTGGCCATGCTGTCGGGCGCAGTCGCGCCCCTGTCGGCCCAAGTCACCGCCATCAAGGCCGGCCGCCTCGTGGACCCCGAAGCCGGCACCGTGTCCACGAACCAGGTGATTCTCGTGGAGAAGGGGAAGTTCACTGCCGTGGGCGCCAACGTGGCCATTCCGCAGGGCGCGACGGTGATCGACCTCTCGCAGCTCACGGTGAGCCCCGGCTTCGTGGACGCGCACAACCACCTCGCGCTCACGTACAAGGTCGAGCCCGAGCGCAACAGCTACTACGTCACCACGATTCTCGAGTCGACGCCACTTCGCGCCATCCAGGCGGTATCGAACGGCATCCAGATGCTCGCGGCCGGGTTTACCATCGTGCGCGACATGGGCAACAACGGCAACTACGCCGACGTCGCGCTGCGGCAGGCGATCGAGCAGGGCTGGGTGCCCGGGCCAACGATCATCAACTCGGGGATCATCATCGGCGGGATGGGCGGGCAGTTCTGGCCGACCCCCGAGATGGCCCGCGACCACAAGATCGTCTACCCCGAATACCTCGACGCCGACACGCACGACGAGATCATCAAGGCGGTGCGCCAGAACGCGCTCTTTGGCGCGCGCGTGATCAAGATCTGCGTGGACTGCAAGCCGTGGGGCTATTCGGTGGATGACGTCAGGCTGTTCGTGAGTGAGGCCGCGCGCATCGGCATGAAGGTTGAAGGACACGTGCAGACGGTGGACGGTGCGCGCCGCGCCATCGAGGGCGGCCTGTGGAGCATCGCGCACGACAACGGCCTCACAGACGAGATGCACAAGCTGATGGCGCAGAAGGGGATCTGGCGGGCCGGTACCGAGACGCCGATCACGCTGCTCGAGGGAAACCACACCAACCCCGAGCGCTACAAGAAGACGGTGGCCGGCCTCAAGAACGCCTACGAGAATCACGTGAACCTCACCTACTCGACCGACGCCGACTACTACGTGCCCGGCAAGACGCGCGGCGAGGTGGCCATCGACTTCATCGAGACGTGGAAGGCGGCCGGGATTCCCGCCGTTGACATCCTGCGCGCGATGACGATCGGTGGCTACAAGGTGAGCGAGACCGAGAACAAGCGCGGGCCGATCAAGGTGGGGATGGCGGCGGACCTGGTGGCCATGCTCGGCAACCCGCTCGACAAGATCGACGCCGTGCGCGACGTGCGCTTCGTACTCAAGGACGGCACCGTGTTCAAGGCCAACGGCGTGATGACGCCGGCGGCATTCTTCCATGGCGGACCGGTAAACGGCGCGAACATCCGCTAACGCGCCGCGCGCGCACCCGACCACTTGTACACCACGCCGCCCTTCATCACGAACACGACGCGGCGCACGGCGGTGATGTCGGTGGTCGGGTCACCATCGAGGGCGATGATGTCGGCCTCGTAGCCCGGCGCGAGCGTGCCGATGCGGTCGCCCAGTCCAATGGATTCGGCGGCCAGTGCGCTCGCGGATACGAGCGCCGCCGTTGGCGATACGCCGCACTGCTCCACGCGCCCGATGAACTCGTCGGCGTTGCGTCCGTGCGCGCCCGCCGTCGCATCGGTGCTGAACACGACCTTGCCACCGGGCGCCTGCGTCATCAGTCGGCAGACGTCGAAATCGAGCGGCAGGTCGCGCAGCATGGTCTGCATACCGGCTTCGGTGTAGTTGCCGACGCCCAAGTAGCGGGCCTTGTTGGCGATGTAGTTCTGCACCACGAGGCCGACCTGCGGACTGAGATACGCGCCGAAGCGCGCTGCGACCTCCACGTCTTCGCGGGTGGCGTAGGTGCCGTGTTCGACCTGCGTGCAGCCAGCGCGCGCGGCCACCGCCACCTGGCCGCGATACGCATGCACCATGCTGCGGAGCCCCTGCGCCTTGGCTTCGCCGCAGAGCACGGTCAGTTGCGCGAGCGAGAGGGTGGGCTTGGCGCCCACGCGCTGGCTCGTGGAGGCGAAGATCTTGATGAGGTCAGCGCCCTGCGCTTTTCGCTCGCGCACCATGGCGCGGAGTTGGTCCGGCGTGCCCGTGGAATCACCGCGACCGAGAATGGGGGCGAGCGAGGTGAGAACGCGCGGGCCCGGAAGGCCGTGGTCACGGACCGCGTCGCGGAGCGGGCGCTCGGAGAGTTCGCCCACCGTCTGCACGGTGGTGAAGCCGCCCATGAGCGTGTCCCATGCGTTCTGCGCCATGCCGAGCGCCTGGTCGAGGAGCGGCTCCTTGTCGATGGCGATGCGGCCCGACTTGTCGAAGTGCGAGTCGAGGTGGACGTGCGTGTCGATCCAGCCGGGGAGCACGGTGTAGCCGCGTAGGTCGATCGTCGCGCTCGCGTCGGGCTCGGCCGCGAGCGTGCTGATGCGGCCGTTTTCGACGCGGATGCGCGCGTCGCGGAGCGTGCCGCCGCGACCGTCGAGGGCGCGGTCGGTAAGGAGGACAATCGTCGCCAGTGGCGGAGGCAATGGGACCGGCGCCACCTGCGCGCCGAGCACGCTGCTCGCGAAGACCGCGAGCAGCGCGTGCGTGACGGGACGGATCATCGCTGCAACTCGATTGCCGCCTGCCCCGCCGCCTTCCGCCTCGCATTAAGCGCAGATAGCCCCGTGCCCGACAGCGCGCGCCACTTCGCATTCACCTCGTCAAACTGCGCCTTCGCCATGTTGCACGCCTCCACCTGCACCGCCGTGGGGCCCACGTCGGCTCCCTGCATCGCCATGGCCGCGCCGAGCAACGCGTTGCTCGCCGCGTCGAGCGTGACCGGCCCCACGCCGCCACGACGACGACGGCTCACGCGACCCAGCCGCGCATCCCCGCTCGCGACCGAGTCCACCTGTTCGCGGAGCGCATTCGCATCGGTGCCGCCCGCTGCGGCCAGCGCCACGGACAGCGCGCGCGCCTGTGTGTAGGCGTTGCGAGCCGACCACGCCGCGTCGTATGTCGACTTGGTCTGCGACGCCAGCATCGCCAGTGCCGGTGCGGGGGTCTTCACGCGCGGATCGAGCACGAGCACGAGCGGCTGCGTGACCGTCGCGCCATCCACCGTGAGGCGCACGCTGTAACGCCCCGGCGCGGCCCACGGCGCGGGGGCCGGCTGCCACGTGTGATGCGGCACCGCTCCGGTCGCGTCTTCATCGCCAGGTTCTGGAATCGGGCTCGCCGTCAGCGGCGCAAGCCGCATGTCCCAGCTGAAGCGATGCATGCCGGCGCGCGCCGACACGAGCATTTGCGGCGCGTTCCAGTAGAGCGGCAGGCTGCACGCCACGAGGCTCGGCTTCGCGCGGCAGAGCTTGTCATACGCCTCCGCATCCACGCCGGGATCGGGATCGAGCCGAGGCTCGGCGCTCGAGTGGGAGCGAATCACCTTGCCCGCGGCGTCGAGGATCTCGATCGTGACCGCACCGCGCGCGTCGCGCGGCAGGTAGTAGTCGATGATCGCGCCCG
>JAYTVE010000515.1:0-3207 GCA_043744185.1 Gemmatimonadota bacterium
GGGGCGCTCGCGCAGTCGTTCTACGGCCGCAACGGCAGCGCGGCGGGCTCGCTTGCCGGCGCACCGCTCGGCACGGTGACCTTCGACAGCCCGACGGTCAACGACGGCAGCCTTCTGGCCACGTACCAGGCGGTGACGACGAAGACGATCGACGTCTTCGGCCTCGACGTCGGCGGCGAAGTGCAGGTGAACCGCCGCCTGTCGCTGCTCGGCACGATCAGCTGGATGAACAAGAACATCTTCGACGACCTCGGCAACATCGGCGGCAACAACCTGCCGATCATGTCGAACTCGCCGCGGCTCAAGGGAAGCGCGACGGTGCGCTTCGCTGATCAGGATGAGGGTTGGAGCACCGAGGCGCGCGTGCGTGCCTTCAGCTCGTACCCGATCAACTCGGGCGTCTACGCGAGCGGCGTGGGCTTCGCGATTCCCGCCGGCAACCCCGGCTTCGTCGCGAACTCGATTCCGGGCGTCGGCAGGAGCGGCCCCGGCCTCTACACGTACGATGCGGTTAGCCGCACCGGCATCCTCGACCTGAGCGCGTCGTACAAGTTCAAGGGCGAGGGCGCCTTCCCGATCACGCTTTCGATCTCGGCCACGAACGTGCTTGACCAGGCGTACACGACCTTCGCGGGCACCCCGGCAATCGGGCGCCTCGTGATGACGCGCCTGAGCACCACCTTCTAGCACGGAAAGACGTCGCCGGCCTTAGCGGGCCGGCAGCGATGGACGGGGCGGCGTGCCTTCCGGCGCGCCGCCCCGTTCGTTTTCTTCCGATTCATGAGCGCATCATGCATCCGCTGCTGACAGCCGAGAAACGTCGCGTGGTTGGGCATCGCGGCAATCGGGCACATGCCCCGGAAAACACCGTGCCCTCGTTCGAGGAGGCGGTGGCCCTCGGCGTCGATGCCGTCGAACTCGACGTGCGCCTGAGTGCGGACGGCGAGGTGGTGGTGATGCACGATCCCACGGTCGATCGCACGACGAATGGCACCGGCGCCGTGTCCGCCATGTCATGGTCGGTGCTCGCTGCACTCGACGCCGGGCATCGGTTCTCCACCGACGGCGGTCGTACGTGGCCGTGGCGTGGGCGGGGGGCGAGCGTTCCGCGCTTTGCCGACGTGCTGGCCCACTTGAGCGAGACCGCGTTCCTGATCGAGATCAAGGTGCCGGAAGCCGCCGCCCCGCTGTGCAGAGTGATTGAACGCGCCGGGGCCACCGCGCGCTGCATCGTCGAGTCATTCCACCATGCGGCGGGCGCCGCGTTTACCGGTTCGGGTATCGCCGTCGGCGCGTCGCAGCGCGACGTGGTCGCACTGCTACCGCGCGCAATTTTCCGGATGGCGGCGCCGCGCATTGGATTTTCCTTCATGGCCATTCCGGAGTCGCATATGGGCGTGCCCGTGCCCGTGGCCGGCATGGTCGCAGCGACGCGAGCGGCTGGCGCGCCCGTGCACGTGTGGACGGTCAACGACCCTGCGGACGCGGAGCGGCTCTGGCGTGCCGGAGTGACGGGCATCATCTCGGATGATCCGGCCGTGATGCTGCCGCTGCGAAAGGATCGGCCGTGAGTCCATCACCGCTCGTGGTCGCGGCGGGACGCAGTACGGTGCTGGCGGGAGGTGCCTGGTTCATCGCCAGTGCCCTGGGCATGCGCGACGTCCTCGGCGCTGGAGATGCCCTGCCGCTGCTCGCCTTTCTGGTTGTCGGCGCGGCTTTGGGGGCTCGAGGGCACGAGCGTGTGGTCTTCGGCGCATTCGCGAGTCTCGTCGTCATCATGCTCATCGTGGGGCTCACCCCCGTCATTCCCGCCATCGGAAGCCGTCTCGTCCGCGAGGACGGCCCGAGCCGCGTGAATGCCGTCGTGGTGCTCGGAGCGGGGGTGACGGAGGACGGCCACGTGAGCGAGTCAGGCGTGGACCGGATGCTCTCCGGGCTTACACACGTCTCCAGCGCCGACACGACGCCGATGGTGTTCTCCGTTGTTCGTCGGCGGCTGAGCGACACGCTGACAACTGAACGCGATATCCGCCGCACCATCGAGCTTGCGGGAGGGAGACATTACGTGCTGCTGCGCAACGTCTTTTCGACGCACGACGAGGCGACAGAGGTGCTTGCCCTTGCTGCGCGGTTTGGCTGGCAGCGGGTGGGGCTCGTCACATCGCCCGGGCACTCCGGGCGTGCCTGTCGGACGTTCGAGAAGGCCGGGGTGCAGGTGGCTTGCTGGCCGTCGGACGAGCGTGAGGCACGGGTAGCTGGGGCGACGGGAATCTCGGAACGGATCACCGCCTGTCATTGGGTGTTGTACGAGCTGCTCGGCTGGATCACCTACCGATTGCGCGGTTGGATCTGACCTGGCTTCCCAGCCGTCCGGAACGATTAGCTTTCCGATTGTCCCCTTCCCGGACTTGCCGATGCGCGCGATTCGCCCTGCCCTCGCTACCGCCCTGATGCTCGCCCTGCCCGTCGTGGCACAGGCGCAGTACGGTGGTGGGTACAACAGCGGCCGCCCCATGGGCAGCCGAACGGGCGGAATGCCGAACCCCGAGCCCATGGAGACCAAGGCCGACGCGGGTCCCAAGAGCGAAGAGCTGGCGGACATCAAGCCGTTCCTCCGGGGCCTGAAGCTTCAGCCGGCCCAGGACACGGCGATTCGCGCGATCCGCGACCGTTTCGAACCGCAGATCCTGCCGCTCTACGACTGGCTGCGCGACCAGATGGTGCGCAAGCAAAAGGGGCAGGACGTGGATCAGGCGCTGGTGCAGAAGAAGTTCGACCGCGTGGACGCGCTCAAGAAGAAGGAGCTCGACGAGATCCGTCCGCTGCTCTCGGCAGACCAGCTGGTGCGCTTCGAGAAGAACGTGGCGGACGAGCAGGAGACGGAGCGTGCCGGTGCGGCGCGGGCCGAGGGGATGCGTGACCGGCGGCGTCCGCCGCGCTAGCGCGGGCGACTGCGGATGGGCCCGCGACGCGGGCGCAGCAGCTCGCGCACACCGAGCAAGATCGCCAGGTAGCACATCAGCATCATGGCGCGGGACGCGAACGTCGCGCCCACGTCCATGCGCGGTAGCGGTGCCGCGAGCGCCTTGCCGTCCCAGCGCACCACGGGATTGAGCCAGAAGATGGTGGCCGCGTTCTCCACCTCGATGCGCACGTAGCTGTCGGTACGTTGCGCGACGTACGACGCCTCGGCGGTATCGCGCGCGA
>JAYTVE010000516.1:0-10961 GCA_043744185.1 Gemmatimonadota bacterium
CGCCCCGCATAGTGCCCGGTGGCGCAGGCGTGCCCGTAGCAGTTGGACGCGAACAGCGCATCGCCCGCCGCGAACAGTCCGTCCACGTTCGTCATCAACGACCAGTCGTGCATGAGCCCGCCCGGCAGCCCGAAGAACTGCCGCTCCTGCGGCAGGAAGGCGCCCGACTTCCAGCCGTCGCCGTAGCTCTGCAGCCGGTGCTGCTCGGGATCGAAGCCTGCCTTGGTGTAGCGCTGCATGACGGGAATCTTGGTTTTTCCCTCGTTGCCGATCATCACGCCCCAGATGACACGCCGCTCGTGCTCGGGCATGCGCGTGAGGTCGGCGTAGAGCGGGAACTTGAAGCCGCGCTTGATCAGCTCCTCGCCGGAGATCGTTTCGGGCCCCTGAAACTCGTATACGGGGAAGTCGGGTTCGCCGCCCCCCTTGAGGAAGAAGCGCTGCCCCTTGGACGGCCGGTAGCGGTCCTCGAACGACGCGAGCTCGTTGCCGTCGCGATCCACGTACGGCACCTCGCGCCCCTCGGCGTCCACCATCGTGCAGGCGTACCACGAGTTGTGGTTGTTGCCCACCGAGTACGGAGGAAACGAGCGCAGCCCCGACCACTCCGCCTGCACCGACTTCTCCAGCATCGTGAACTCGGCGCCGATGCGCCAGCTCATCGCGTGCGCGTCACCCGTGCACTGCGGGGGACGAAATTCGGAAATTCCTACGGCACCGGGCACGAAGAGCCAGATGCGCGTCGGGCGCGACGTGGCGAGCACCACCGACTTGGCGCGGACCACGACCGTCTTGCCCGTGCGGCCGTTTAGCCCTAAGGCGCCGACCACGCGGCGACCCGCGGCGCCATTTTCCGTGAGCAACGCCGTGGCCATCGTGCGTTCGATGAACTTGACGCCGCGCTTCTTGGCGCCGCGCAGCTGCGCGTGCTTGAACGTCTGGCCCCAGATGCGCAGGCTGAACCGGTTCTCGTAATCGTACGCGAACATCAGCTTGGTCTTGTCGTCGCGGAACGGTGCGCCCACGAACTCGTCGTCGGTGTCGCGGATCTTGCCGCGCGCCGCCTCGATGTCGAGGAGCCGGTCCCACCCCTCGCGCGTCTCGATGTAGTGCGAGATTCCGTTGTTGAAGCCGTCGTGCGCGCGGATCATCGCGTCGGTGAGCTCCTCGGGCGTGACCTTGGAGCACGGATTGGTCGCGGCCGACTCCCAGTGATCCGAGCCCGATCCGCTGGCGCCGCTCGCGATGGTGTTCGCCTTCTCCATGACGATGACGCGCGCGCCCCAGTCGGCCGCACCGCTGCCGGCCATGCACCCCGCAGCGCCACCGCCCAGCACCAACACGTCGCAATCGTGGCGCTCCACCTGGTCGTACTCCACCGGGTAGGGCCAGCGCACCGGGGCGGTCATGCTGCGACCGCACGCTCGGGCTTCGTCGCGAGACTCACCGCCACAAGCACCACGGTGGACACGGCAAAGGCGATGAGCAGCGCGAGGTCGAGGTTGAACGACACATGCAGCGGACCCGGCACACCGCCCACGAACGCCACGATCCCGATGGCGCCGCCCACCCCCATGGCGGCGTAGGCGCCCTGCCGCGTGGTGCCCTGCCAGAGCAGTCCGGCCAGCAACGGCACCATCATGCTCGCGGCGTACGGCACCATGAAGATGATGATCGTGTCGAGGATGCTGGTGGCATTGAGCGCGAGCGTGACGCCCACCACGGCGGCACCGAGCACGGCCAGGCGCGCGTAACGCGTCACGTGCGGCAGTTGATCGAGTTCCATGTCGGGGTGCAGAATCTTGTTGTAGAAGTCGCGGGAGAAGCACCCCGCAATGGAGACGAGCAGCGAGTTGGCCGTGCCCATGGCCGCGCCGAGGAGCGCCGCCACCACCACGCCGGCCACCGCCGGGTGGAGCAGCGTGACCACAACATGCGTGAGGATCGCGCCATTCGGCACGTCAGGATACATCCGCTTGCCCAAGGCGCCGATGAATGCCGTGCACGCGCTCACGGCAATGACCACGAGCCCAGCGAGGATGCACGCCCACTGCGCGGTGCGCGCACTCTTCGTGGCCTGGTAGCGGATGACGGCATCATACGACACCGAGACCGACACCAGCGACGGCAGAATGAGGAAGACGGCGCGCGAGCCAAGTCCCGTCGGGACGAACGGCGTCTGCAGTGTCGCGGTGAGCATCGGCGCGTCCACGTGCGTGGCGAGCACGAGTACGGTGAGAGGCGCGGCCGCACCGATGATGCAGATCTGGATGAAGTCCACCGACACCACACCCCACATCCCGCTCAGCAGGTTCACAAGCAACACCGTGCCAGCCACGAGCAGCACGGCCACGGTGAAATCGACGCCGAAGCCGCGCAGCAATCCGCCCGCCGCCATGAGCTGAACCGAGAAGATGCCGATGAGGTTGGGGATGTTGAGCAGCCACGCCCAGGTGCGCACCCAGCGGCGCTCGCCGTAACGCTGCGCAAAGAAGTCGCTCGGCACCACGCCGCCTAGGGTGCGCAGCGCCTTGGCGGCCACGAAGCCCGCGACGATGAGTCCCAGGCCGCATCCGACACCGTACCACATCCCGGGCCAGACACCGCGCGTCGCACCGTCCTCCGCACCGCCGAGCACGACGCCGGCGCCGATCTGGACGGCCGCGAGAGACGCAGTGCCGAGCAGGAGGCCGAGCTTGCGGCCCGCCACGAGGAAGTCGGAGGCGAGCTTGATGCGTTTCCGCATCGCCGCGCTCACGAGCAACGCCGCGAGGAAGTACGAAAAGATGACGGCGAGGATCATCGGCGGGGCGCGAGGGCTGGTGGCGCGGCATTGCGCACCCGAGCCGAGGCAGAGAATACGGCTGCCGCAGGCGAACAGCAAGCGGCGCGAGAGCCGTTTGTGGCTACGCGCGTGGCCCGCCGTGCTACGCGTTACCTGCCGAGCAAAAACCGCAGCGCCGGCTCGACATCAGCAAAATCGAACCGGTAGCCCGCAGCCGTCAGCGCCCCCGCTCGCACGCGCGTGCTCGCGAGAAACACCTCGCGCGTCATCTGCTCGCCGAACGCGAGCCGCAGCGCAAACGGCGGCACCGTCATGAACGCCGGGCGCGCGAGCACCTTTCCGAGCGTCTCCGTGAACACCGCGTTGGTCACAGGATTGGGCGCAACGAGGTTCACGACGCCACGGAGGTTCGCATTGCCGATCGCGAAGCAGATGGCGCCGAGCACGTCGTCCAGCGCAACCCAGCTCTGCCATTGGGCGCCGGAACCGACCTTGCCGCCGCCACCGAGCTGGAAGATGGGCAGGAGCTTGCCGAGCAGGCCGCCGAGGGGCGTGAGCACGAGGCCGATGCGCGGGTGCACGACGCGAATGCCGGCGGCGCGGGCCGGGTCGGCGCTCGACTCCCACTCGCGCGCGACGTCGGCGAGGAAGCCCGTGCCCGGCGTGCTCGTTTCGTCCAGCCAGGTGTCGCCGCGATCACCATAGATGCCGATGGCACTGGTGCTGATGAGCACCGCCGGCTTGCGGTCGAGCGAAGCGAGCGTGCGCGCGAGCAGCGACGTGCCCTGCACTCGGCTCTCGCGAATGGCGCGCTGGTGCGCAGGCGTCCACTTGTCCGCGACGGATGCGCCGGCCAGGTGCACCACGGCATCAACGCCCTCGAGCGCGCGCGGGTCGAGCGTGCCGCGCGTGGGGTCCCACACGATGTCGGTTGGCCGCGTTGCCGCGCGCGTCACCGAGCGCACGCTGTGGCCACCCGTCGTGAGCAAGTGCGTGAGCGCGGTGCCGATCAATCCGCTCGCTCCGGTGATGGCCACCGTGAGCGGCTTGGTGCCCAGCATCGCGTGTCGCTTGAGGTCGTTGGTCATGAGGGCGTGCCGGTAGCGGAAGACGCGCGCGAGTTCTCGTTCGGCAAAGCCGCCGGCAATCCAGCGTCCGATGGGCGCGAGCGGCAACTCCCAGTCAACTTCGTCGTGCAGCACGCTGCGGCCACCGTCGGCATCTTCCACGCGATGCGTGTGCGCCCAGCGCGCGAACGGGCCACGCTGCATCACGTCACGGAACTGCGACCCGGCCACGAAGTCCTGGTGGCGCATGGCCCACGTGGTGCTCACGGGCCCCGCCTTGGTGCTGAGCCGGATCGTGTCGCCGTCGTGGATCGTGCCGTGGCGCTCGAGCACGGTGGCCGGCGCCCACGGCGGACTCAGTCGTTCGAAGGCACCGGCGCGCTCGTGCCACGCGAACAACTGCTCGCGTGGGAGGTCAAAGCGGGAACGTTGAACGAAGGTTGGCATCGCATGGGGCCTGGGTTACCAAGCCTCAGGCGTGCGCTATGGTTCCGACGGCGCGTCGCTCGACGATGCAGCGGACGCAGCCGCAGCGCCGGCGTCGGCCACCATCACCGCTTCGGCGGCGATGGTGTGCGGCTCCGTGGCCACGCCCACCATCGCCATCTGCGGATCATCCGGCTTGGGCGGCAGCACCACGCCGGCCTTGCCCGCACGCGCCTTGAGCACCTCGGGGTCGAACAGCGCACGAATGAGCTCGTCGGCCTGCTTGTTCTGCAGGTAGCGCCCCTTTTCCCACCCCTCGACGACGCCGCGGGGCGTGCCCCACAGCAGGTGCCCGAACTGCTCCGGCGTGAGCAGCGTGGAATCGCGGAAGCGGCGAATCTCCTTCGGGCTCAGCAACTCGTAGTAGCTGCGAATGGACTCCACCGCCGCCTGCTCGGCCGCTTCGCGCTGCTCGACCGTGTACTGGTCATCGCCGCACGAGTCGCAGCGGAAGAGCGAACGCTCGACCGTCGCGGCCATGCCGCTCACCTTGATGGTGATGTGCTCGGCGCGGCGCGCGTAGTGGCCACCGCAGCCGCGGTGCAGGTGTCCTTCGAGGGCCCAGTCGGCAGTCACGTCAGTCGATTTCCAGGACGCGCCAGCAGTACCAGCTGGCGATGGTGCGGTGGGGTGCCCACGCAGCCGAAATCTTGAGGACGCGCTCCGGCTTGGGAAGCGCGCGGAGCTTGTAGATCTTCTGGATTCCCTTCTGGATGCCGAGGTCGAGTTCGGCCACGACGTCGGGGCGACCGAGACGGAACATGAGCACCATCTGCGCCGTCCAGCGGCCGATGCCGCGCACGGAGCTCAAGTAGGTGATGGCCTCTTCATCGCCCATGGCGTCGAGCTGGTGCAACGGGAGCTGCCCGGTCGTGATGCGCGTGGCGAGGTCGCGGATCGAGGCCATCTTGCCGCGCGAGAGGCCGACGCCACGCAACTGCTCGTCCGAGAGCGCGAGCAGCGCTTCGGCTTCGTGCGCGTTGCTGCCGTAGAGGGCGCGGTAGCGACCATGAATGGTGGCCGCCGCCTTGCCCGAGAGCTGCTGGTAGACGATGGAGCGCACGAGGTGATCGAAGTGCGTGCCGTCACGCTGCGGCTCGAGCGGGCACGGGCCAACCTTGGCGATCCACGCGCCGAGCTTGGGGTCAGCCTTCTTGAGGAAGCGGACGGCGGCGCTGTTGCGCTGGGCGGGGGTGCGGCGAGTGGGCACGGGGGAAAGATACGCTCTGCGAGCGCTCCCAGCGGGCCCGGCCTCAGGCGTGGTTCAGCGCGAACGCCGAGCAGAGGTGTCGCGCCGAACGAGCAACAATTCGCGCGGCGTGGCGCCCGCAATCGTGGTGCGCGTAACCACCGCCGGATGCGACGCCAGCACCGAGTCGAGCGCGCGCACGTCGAGTGGCATCGTCGGACGGAGCAGCACCCACGCCGAGTCGCCGAGGTCGGTTGTACCCGTGAGCGGCTTCGCTATGCACATGCTCGCGCGCGCGGACAGGTCCCAAGGCCCACGCACCTGCGGAAACTGCTCCCGCAGGATGAAGTCGTCGAGGCAGCGCCGGTCGTAGTAGTAGTTGAGGATGTTCACGTCGCCGAATGCGTAGGTGGCGAACACGGGCATGCCATTCGTCGCCGGCTGGTGCGTGGCCGCAAACTCGGAGAAGAAAGTGTAGCGCCAGCGGGGCAGCTGGATTAGCGCGCCCAGCGTGAGCACGACCAGCATCGCGCTCACTGCCATGCGGAGCGGCGCACGCCCCGATGATTCCGCGGCCACGGCGAGCCAGAGTGCGAGCAGCGGGATCGTGGAGATGATGTGCTTGAGCCCCCAGAGCGGCAGGTTGAGCACCACCCCTGACGCGATCAGCTGTCCCACCGCCGGCGCGGTGATTGCCAGCAACCAGACGGCGCCAAGCATGATGCGATCCGGTCGTTGCCGATGTGCCCACGCCAGCAGCACGGCGCAGGCGCCCCACGCGACGACCGTGAGTGTGGCTCCGCCAGCCATCGCGGGAGCACCCGCGAGAGTGGCCCACGCATACATCCGCTCGGACCAGGTGGGCAGCTCGAGCCACTGCAGTCCCGATGTCACACCGCCCGTGTGCGAGGTCCGCACGAAGATCCACGCGAACCAGCCAAGGAAGAGCGCCAGCGCCGGCACGTGCGCCATCGCCCACATGCGGGCGAGCGCGGCGCGCGAACGCAGTTTCGTGTCGGCGCTCAGCAGCATCGCTGTGCCGAGCGTGGCTACGTATAGGATCCCGAACGCGTGGACGAGCACCACCGGAACGGCCGCGAGAATGAGACGGGTTGACCGTTGACCATCCGCAGTGCGCGCAAAGCGCAGCAGCTCGTACGCGTAGAGCGTGACGACAGAGGCAAAGAGTGCGTAGCTGCGTGCGTTCGCGGCCT
This sequence comes from Gemmatimonadota bacterium, assembly GCA_043744185.1. Lineage (GTDB taxonomy): Bacteria > Gemmatimonadota > Gemmatimonadetes > Gemmatimonadales > Gemmatimonadaceae > JACPPC01. Next base: position 6,742 of record JAYTVE010000516.1, read on the forward strand.
GCTCGATGGTCAGGTGGTGGAGTCCGACCCACGCCGCGGCGGGTATCGCGAGCGAGCGTCGCACATCGAGACGCCGCAGCATCACGTACAGCACCAGCGTGAGCATGGGAATCGCGACGAGACTGAGCAACCGCAACGTGAACGGTGTGTCGGGCAGGGCCGTCAACACGAAGCGCTCGAGCACGTTGTAAAGCGGCGGGTGCTTGCCGTCCTGAATGATGTACGGCATCACGTCCGGCAATGGCAGCCGGTTGATCGTGCGCGTCCAGGTCTCGTCGTTCAGCAGGTCTGTCACGGACGCGTGCGCGACCCCCGCGGTGGCCGACGCGCACGCGAGCAGCCCGGCGATGGCGCGATCGGTCGCGGACGTGGAGGTCATCAGGTGCCGGTTGGTGGGCGGGCAAGTCGGCCCTGCCCCTTGGGGGACGACTGGCTGACCTGCCCCGTATCAGGCACGCTCGCCCTTCCGTCGTGCGGGCGGACTCCGATCAGTCGGGAACCTACCCGAAAAAAGTTCCCGGGAACCGTGGGCCGCCCTCGACGTTTTGCCCGTGCGCAACAGGTTTTGCGCAGAACCCACAATCCCCCGCCTCCGCGGGGAAGGACACCCGATGAAGCTTGCAATCATGGCGTTCGCGGTCGCGGCCTGTGCCGCCCCGCTCAGCGCGCAGGACATGAAGGCGCCAGCCAAGGATATTGTCGAGACGGCGGTTGCCGCTGGTTCGTTCAACACGCTCGCCGCCGCGCTCAAGGCCGCCGGTCTGGTCGAGACGCTCAAGGGCAAGGGACCGTTCACGGTCTTCGCGCCGACCGATGAGGCGTTCAAGAAGCTGCCCGCCGGTACGCTCGAGAACCTGCTCAAGCCCGAGAACAAGGCGCAGCTCGCCGGCATCCTCACCTACCACGTCGTCTCGGGCAAGGTCATGGCCGCCGACGTCAAGGCGGGCAAGGTCAAGACCGTGCAGGGCAGCGAGGCCACGATCATGGTCATGGGCAAGAGCGTCATGATCGACAAGGCGAACATCGTCAAGACCGACATCGTGACGTCCAACGGCGTCATTCACGTGATCGACGCGGTGATCCTGCCGCCGACCAAGAAGTAACGCTTCCGCTCTCCAGTGGACGCAACGCCGCCCGGGCCCGAACGCCCGGGCGGCGTTGTGCGTCGGTGCCCTACGCCGGCGCGATCGCCAGCACGCGCAGCGGACTCCCGCTCCCGTTCACGATCTTGAGCGGCGCCGCGATCACCACCGCTCCCGTCGACGGCAACTGATCAAGGTTGCACAGGCTCGCGAGGCCGAACTTCCCCGCCCCGTGCATGATGGTGTGATTGGGGAATGGCGGCGTGAAGCCACCGGCCTGCCCTGCGTCGGTGCCAACCGTCTCGACGCCCACTCCGAGCACGTCGCGATCGTTCGCGAGCAACGCGGACGTCTCCTGATGGAAGCCCGGGCTGTGCGGGCCGTCATCCTTCACGTTCAGGAAGGACGCGCGATCTTTCCGCGCGCTCCAGCCGGTGCGCAGCAGCACCCACGCGCCTCTGGGGATGCGACCGTGCATCGCTTCCCATGCGGCCAGGCCCTCGGGCGTGAGCAAGAAGTCCTCGTTCTTGCCTACCTCAGCCGAGATGTCGATCACGCACGCGGGGCCCACGAACTTCTGCGCCGGAATCGTGTCGGTGCGATTGTTCGCGAGGTCCTTGCCCGTGATCCAGTGGATCGGCGCGTCGAAGTGCGTGCCGGTGTGTTCGCCCATGCGGATCGTGTTCCAGTACCAGGCCGGCCCCTTGTCGTCGAAGTGCGAGATCGTGTCGATCGTGACGCCGGGCGATGCGCCGAACATCGGGGGCAAGTCGATGACGGGGGTATCGGGGCCGAGCGGCTGCGTGAGGTCCACCACCTTGAGCGAGCCGGTGTTGAGGGCGTCCACGAGCATCGTGAGCAACGACATGGTCGGAATCTCCGGAAGGGCCTACATCTGAAGCGAGCGGAGGTGGCGCTGGAACTGGTAGCGGTTCTCGAGGAGCGTCAGGTCGGTAACAAAGGCCGCCGGTCCGACCGCCTCGACCTTGGCGACGAGCGTGGTGAGTTCGTGCGCACCGAGCGCCTCGTCGAACTCGGACGTCCATGCGTCGAGGTCGCGCACGGTGGAAGTGCGCGGAATGCCCGCGCCAGCCGCCATCGCGGCAATGTCGCTTCCGGTGCTTGTGGCCGTCGGAAAGCCACCCACGCTCAGCAGGCTCTCGTTGTCGAACACCACGTGCACGAGGTTCCTGGGCGCATAGCGTGCGAGCGTGGTGAGGCCGCCCAGGTTCATGAGAATCGAGCCGTCGCCGTCGAATACCACGACCGTGACCTCGGGGCGCCCAAGCGCGATGCCCAGCCCCAGTGACGACGCCAACCCCATCGCGTGCTGCAGGTAGAAGAAGTTGGGCTGATGCCCCAGCGACTGCAGTTCGGCCGCCACGGCGCCCATGATCGTCACGACCACGACGTCCTTCCGCGTCAGACGCTCGTAGACCACCTGCATCGCCTCGATGCGCTTCATGCTTCCTCCCACATCAGGTCGCGCTCGAGCAGCAGCGCCACCGGGCGACTCGCGGAGTACGCGAGCGTCATCGCCTTGGTGATCTTGAGCGCGACGTCGGCCTGTGCGTTGAGCCGTTCGTTGGGAATGCGCAGCGCATCGAGCACGTGCTGCGTGACGAGCCCGCCCTCGGTCTGCCAGGGATCGCGCTCGCCGAACTCGCCGCGTGCACTGACGAGCATGAGCAGCGGAATGCGATAGAGCTGCGCGCAGCTCACGATGCCGTTGACGGAGGCCAGGAAGCCGTGGTTCTGCATGAGCATCGCGGACTTCACGCCGGCGAGGTGTGCGCCGGTCGAGATGCCGACGCCCTCCTCCTCCTTGGCGAGGCGGACGAGCGTCGTGGCCGGATCGTCCTCCGCCATGCGAATGAGGTGCACGAGCCACGTTTCCGGCAGCGCGGACATGATCCGCACGCCGTTGGCCTTGAGCGCATCGAAGATGAGGCGCGAACTGCTCTGCGAAACAGGCATCAGACGGAAGCGATGGTGCCGAAGACGGCGGTGAGCAACCAGTAGACGCCCACGCTCAGGATCACGAGTGGAATGCCGTAGCGGATCCAGCCGAACAGCCAGGCCGGCGCGGGGTTCGTGCCGTCGAGCGAGAGCTGCTTGAGCGCGGTCGAGCGATGCATGCACCAACCGATCGTGATCGCTGCCACGAGCGCTCCCAGTGTCTGCATCCCCGAGCCGAAGGTCAAGTCCCACGGAATGAAGATCGCGTTGTTGATCATGGGCGGGATGGCCAGTGCGAACGTCACCCCGCCCGCCATGACCGCCGCCTTGGTGCGCGAGATGCTCGTGTTGTCGGTGAGGCCAGCCACGAGCACTTCGACGGCTGCAACGTCTGACAGGAACCCGGCGCCAAAGAGTGCGCTGAAGAACAGCACACCGAATATCGCGCCGCCCGGAATGGCCGCGAACACCTTGGGGATCGTGTTGAAAACGAGCCCCGGGCCCGACGTCGGCTCGAGGCCGAGCGCAATTACCGCCGGTATCACCGCGAACCCCGCGATCAGCGACGCGGCCGTGTCACCGAACACCGTCCAGCTCGCCGCGCTCGCCAGACTGTCCTCGTTGCGCATGTACGAGCCGCACACCACCATGAACGTCCCACCCAGCGAGAGCGAGAAGATCATGTGGCCGAGCGCCGCCATCATGACGTTGGCACTCAGGTCCGCAAAACGGAACTTGAGGATGTACCACTCGACCCCCTTCATCGCGCCTGGCAGTGTGAGCGAGCGGACCGCGAGCACGATGAGCGCCATGAACATCACGGGCATGATCAGCTTGCTCGCGCGCTCGATGCCGGCGCGCACTCCCTTGATGACCACCCACGTGCATCCGCCGATGACAATGCCTGTGCAGGCCAGTTGCCGCGCGAACGAGCCGAGCACGAAGCCGTTGTCAGGGGGCAGGATGAGCGACGGGTCGTAGTCCATGCCCACGAGGTGCGCGAGGTGCGCGCCCGCGTAGTACATCACCCAGCCGATGACTGACGCGTAGTAGCCGGTGGCCGCCGTGATCACGCCGAAGACGAACCAACCTGCGACCTTGCCGAACGGCAGCCCGGCGGCGGAGAAGGCGCCCACCGGTCCTCGGCGGGTCTGCCGTCCGAGGGCGAACTCGGCCATC
>JAYTVE010000517.1:0-10947 GCA_043744185.1 Gemmatimonadota bacterium
GTGGGGCGTCACGGCGCGGTCACGAACGCGCGCGAGCACGGAATTGGTCGCAAGCTGAACCGAAGTTCGTAACGGGTTGCTACGAAAGGGTTTGTCAACACCCGGAACCGCTGGCTCGAAGCTGTCGCTCTTCGATACAGTATCGGCGCACCAACCTGAATTGAGGAGCACGGTGGACACCGTGGCACGACCCTTCTTTCGTGATGTTGATTTCGTAACTCGCACCGCTCGAACGAGTTAATCACTGGCTGGCGCGGTTTCACGAGCGCCCCTAGCTTGACCCCCCGCTCAAGAACGGCCCCGAAGCGCAGCTTTTTCGAATTCGTGACCGCTTGTTCCTGCTCCACGCCTTTTGCACGCCCCAAGGAGATCCGCCTGATGCCCCTGACCTCGACGCCCCCGGCCACGCCCGCGACGCTCAGCAAGAACGCGCGCACCGTCCTCGAGAAGCGCTATCTCGTCAAGGACAAGTCGGGCAAGCCGGTCGAGACGCCTGAGGCGATGTTCTGGCGCGTAGCGACGATCGTGGCCGAGGCGGACCGCCGCTACGGCTCGAGCGAGGCCCAGGTGCAGGCGAAGGCGGAGGAGTTCTACGCGCTCATGACGCAGCGTCGCTTCGAGCCGAACTCGCCGACGCTCATGAACGCTGGCCGTCCGTTGGGGCAGCTCTCCGCGTGCTTCGTGCTGCCCGTGGAAGACGCGCTCTCGAACAGCCGCGACGGCATCTACGACACGCTGCGTTCCATGGCGTTGATTCATCAGAGTGGCGGCGGCACGGGCTTCTCGTTCTCGCGCCTGCGCAGCAAGGGTGCCATGGTGCGCTCCACCACTGGCGTCGCCTCGGGCCCCGTGAGCTTCATGAAGCTCTACGACGCGAGCACCGATGCGGTGAAGCAGGGCGGCACGCGTCGCGGCGCCAACATGGGCATCCTGCGCGTCGATCACCCGGACGTGATGGAGTTCATCGCCTGCAAGGAAGACCTGACGCAGAACGTGAACTTCAACATCTCCGTCGGCATCACCACCGCGTTCATGGACGCCGTGAAGGCCGACGCGATGTACGACCTGTTCGATCCGAGCACCAAGGAGATCACGGGGCAGGCGAGTGCGCGCGACGTGTGGGACAAGATGATCATGGGCGCGTGGCGCACGGGCGAGCCCGGCGTGTTCTTCATTGACGAAGCCAACAAGTACAACCCCGTTCCGCACTTGGGCGCCTACGAAGCGACCAACCCGTGCGGCGAGCAGCCGCTGCTGCCGTACGACGTCTGCAACCTTGGCTCGGTCAACGTCGGCTGGTATGTGAATGCCAAGGGCGAGATGGATTGGGAGGCGTTCCGCGCCGACATCCGCCTGAGCACGCACTTCCTCGACAACATCATCGACGTCAACAAGTACCCGCTGCCGGAAATCGACGCGCTCTCCAAGCGCATCCGTCGCATCGGCCTGGGCGTGATGGGCTTTGCCGACATGCTCATCCGCATGGGCATCCCGTACGACAGCCCCGAAGGTGTCGAGATGGGCCGTCGCGTGATGGAGTTCCTCGACGTCGAGGGAAAGAAGGAGAGCGAGAAGCTGGCCGCCGAGCGTGGCCCGTTTCCGGAGTGGGCGCGCTCGATTTTTGGTCCCGACGAAACGTGCGCGCGTGATGCCCAGGGCAAGCGAATCCGTTCGATGCAGCTGCTGCGCAACTGCAACGTCACCACTGTGGCGCCGACCGGCACGATCTCGATCATCGCCGGTTGCTCGAGCGGCTTGGAGCCGCTGTTCGCGGTCGCGTTCATGCGCAACCAGGCCGGCGTGCGCATGCCGGACGTGAACGAGGACTTTGTCGCGATCGCCAAGCGTGAAGGGTGGCACTCCGATGAGCTCATGGAGCGCATCGCGACGACCGGTCACGTGAAGCACGCCGAAGTGCCGGAGCGCTGGCAGAAGGTGTTCACGACGGCCAACAACATCGCGCCCGAGTGGCACATCCGCATGCAGGCCGCGTTCCAGCAGCACTGCGACTCGGCGATCTCCAAGACCACGAACTTTTCGTACACCGCGACGCTCGAGGACGTGCGCGCGATCTACGAGCTCGCGTATGAGATGAAGTGCAAGGGCGTGACGGTGTATCGTGATGGCAGCCGCGACAACCAGGTGCTGAGCACGGGCGCGACGGAGCAGGCGGCCAAGGTGCGCGAGGAAGTGAAGGCGGCGGGCGGCACGGGCGAGTACGTCGTGCCTGCGGCTGCCGAGAGCGACCTGGCGGTGGTCGGCACGCGTCGCGAGATCGGCGAGCTCAAGGGCACGCTGGCGGAGAAGGACGCGGAGATCGAGGCGCTCAAGAAGGCGCTGTTCGAGAGCGAGAGCGAGAACCTGCAGCGGCGGAAGAAGCGCGCGCGTCCGGACAAGCTGCGCTCGATGAGCATCCGTAAGGAGACGCCGCTCGGGACGATGTTCACGCACATCTCGGAAGACGACCGTGGGCAGCCGTTTGATGTGTTCATCAACCTTGGCAAGGCGGGCGGCTCTGCGATGGCTGATGCCGAGGCGATGGGACGGTTGATTTCGCTGGCGCTGCGCTCGGGGATTCCGTTGCAGGCGGTGGTGCGTCAGCTGCGCGGAATTTCTTCTGATCGTGCTGTGGGGCTCGGGCCGAACAAGGTGCTGTCGGTTCCGGATGCGATTGGTATTGCGCTTGAGGAGTGGTGGAGGGAGCGGCAGGGGGTGCAGCAGGAGTTGCCTGGGGTTGCCGGCGCCACTGGAACGCCCGCGCCGGAGAAGATTGCGAAGCCGTTGCCGATGAGCGCCGCGCAGGGTGGCGCGCAGGCGCAGCTGTTCAGCGACAACACGGAAGCGCAGACGTTCATGGGGACGTGCCCGGACTGCGGGTCAGGGTTGGAGTTCGCGGAGGGGTGCGTGAAGTGTCATGTGTGTGGGTTTAGTGAGTGCGGGTGAGCGCATGACCTCCCGCTGATCGCATCGCTGCAAAGCAGGCATCAGAACGAATCGGCCCCGGCGCTCACTCGAGCTCCGGGGCCGATGTCATTGCTGCGGAGCCGTCAGGACGACGGTGTCAGCAGTTCCTGCGCGCGCTCAGAGCTACTTCCGCCGCCGCGACACGCCGACGACCCCAAGCAACCCCGTCGCAATCAGCGCCACGCTCGCCGGCTCCGGCACCGGGTTCGACGTCGTCACGCTCTCCACATCGAACAACACGCCATCCGAGATCCCGTCGCCAGTCCAGCTCACGTCAATCGTGTTGACCCCGGCATTGAAGACGCCGGACCACGTGATGCTGTTGCCGAGGCTGAAGTAGCCGCACTGGTCGGCCATCGTCACGCCGTTCAGCATCAGCGAGCCAAAGTTGTTGTCCGTCCCGCACCTGAACGTCACCGACACCTGGCTCGGGGTGTAGCCCGTGAGGTCGAAGGTGGTGCGGGCGAGGTAGCTCATCGAGGCGCGCGAGTGCCCGCCGTCGTAGCCGTTCGACGACACCCACGACGTGCCGGCGGGAGCTCCCTGCCAGGCGCCCGGCGGGAAGAGCACCAGGTACGCGGGGTAGAAGTAGGAGCTGCCGTTGACCGAGATCCCCCAGTTGAGGTCGATGTACGACCCGCCGGAGTAGTTGTGGCCGGTGGAAATGGGACCCTGGGCCTGCGCAACGGCGGGAAGGGTCGCCACCGCGGCCAGCGCGGCCAGGTGACGAAGTGAGCGACGGAGCTGGATCATGACCGATTGGAGCAGAGGGTGAACACAACGGCCGGGCAGGAAGTCCGAGGCCCGGCTGCGACAGGTGTGGCTCGACGTCCACAGGCGGACGTCGCCGTTCATGGCCAGCGCGCTGGGAAGGGGGCGTTACGGGGGCGTTATCCCAGAGCGACGGGCGAATCCGACCTGCGAGTGCGCGTGGTGCGGGGGGCGTACTTGCATGGGGGACAAGCACATGGAGAGGGCAATGGGCGTGCCGCGGGGCGGAAAATGCAGTTCCTTCGCTTTGCTCAGGACGAAGGGGGGTTCTCATGTAGTCTCACGTGACTACATTGATTGGATGCGCACTGTCGGCGTTCGCGACCTCAAGGCTCAGCTCTCCCGCGTCCTGCGCGACGTGCAGGCCGGCGAACACTTCCTCGTCACCGACCGTGGCCGCGTGGTCGCCGAACTCAGGCGACCGGACGCGACCACGCTGTCAGCGACGCCCGCGGAACTGGCCATCGCTCGATTGGCCGCCCAAGGAGTGCTGCGAGTGGCCGAGGCGCCGCCAACACCGTGGGGCCCGCCGATTGTTCAGCTGCCGAACGGGACCGCCAATCGGCTCATCGACGAGGACCGAGACGAGACGTGATGGTCTACCTGGAATCGAGCGCTGCGGTCGCGATGTTGCTCGGCGAAGGCGGCTTCGAGCGCGTCGAGGCGGCGTGGCTGGGCGCCGACGCGCGATTCGCCTCCGTGCTCACGGGCATCGAGTGCGCGCGCGCGCTGGCGCGTGCGCGCTCCACGCGCCGCATCTCCGACGTGCATCGCGATGCATTGCGCGCGGCGTGGCTCACGCGGTCGAACGAGATCATCCGCATGGACCTGACCGACGGGATCGCGGAGCGAGCGGCCGCGGACTTTCCCGTCGAGCCGGTGCGTTCGCTCGACGCCATCCATCTGGCCACCGTGCTCCAGATCCGCGACGAAATCGGTGACGTGACGGTCCTCTCGACCGACGAGCGGGTGAGGGCCAACGCACGCGCGCTCGGAGTGGCGGTGCTTCCGTAGTCACTCCCCACAAGCAGGTCCTTCGCTTCGCTCAGGACGACAGCACACGCAGGTCTTTCGTTTCACTCGGGACGACAGCACAAGCAGGTCCTTCGCTTCGCTCAGGACGACATGAGAATCCTCGACGGCGGCTTCGGCACCGAACTCGAACGCGCCGGCCACGACATCTCCGACGCGCTCTGGTCGGCGCGACTCATCCTCGACGCGCCCGAGGCGATCACGGCGGTCCATCGCCGCTACTTCGACGCGGGCGCCGAGGTGGTGAGTACGGCCACCTATCAGGCCTCGGCGCAGGGGTTTGCCGCACGCGGCATCTCGAAGGCCGAAACGCACGCGCTGCTGGCGCGCGCGGTGCACCTCACGCGCGAGGCCGAGCGTGCGCATCACGCGACGCGCGCCGCAGCGGGGCTGCCGGTCCGCGTTACGCAGGTGGCTGGATCGCTCGGGCCCTACGGCGCCATGCTCGCCGACGGGTCGGAGTTCAGCGGTAACTACGGGCTCTCCGAGGACGACCTGTTCGATTTTCACCGTGAACGGCTCGCGGCGCTCTGGGCCGCGGGGCCGGACCTGCTCGCGTGCGAAACGACGCCCAGTTTGCTCGAAGCGCGCGCGATCGTGCGCGCGTTGCGCGAGGTGCCGGCCGCACGCGCCTGGATCAGCTTCCAGTGCCGGGATGACGCGCACACGGCGTTCGGCGACGCGATGGCCGACGTCGCGCGGGCGCTCGAGGGCGAACCGCAGGTGGTCGCCATCGGCATGAACTGCGTGCCGCCCGAGCGCGTGGCCCCGCTCGCGCGCGAGCTGCGCGCGCACACCACCAAGCCGATTGTCGCCTACCCGAACTCGGGTGAGCGCTGGAATGCGGTCACGCGCGGGTGGGACGGCGCACCCGACGGGCGACGCCTGGCCGACTGGGCGGGCGAATTCGTGGCCGCGGGGGTGCAGTGGATGGGCGGCTGCTGCCGCACGACACCGGCCGACATCGGAGCGCTGGTGGATCGCCGCGCGGCGGTCGACAGCTGAGCGTGTGACCGCAGGTGCCCTCCGAGCGTTTCTCTACGAGACAGGAGCCCCTGCCGGGCTCCTCGCGCCAAACGACGGTCGCGCTATCCGCGCAGAGGCCGTTGCGGGCCGTCGATCCGTTGCACGTTGTCCAAGCCCCGCACCCACAAGTCCTGCACGTGACCGCACCCGACACGGCTGAGCATCCAACAAGCAGCGGGCGGTTTGCGCTCGAGGCCGTGGGGTACACACTGACGGTGGTGCTCGCCTACGGCATGGCGCCGGTGAGCGTCACGGCGAGCGTCTGGTGGCCGCCGACGGGCGCGCTGATGGCGTGGCTCCTGCTACGACCGGCGCGCCGCTGGCCGCTCATCTTCCTCGTGACCGTGCTGAGCCGCGCGCTCATGTCGTGGGCCACCGCACGCAGCGCGCCGGCGGCCGCAGGAGTCGCGACCGGCGCCTTCATTGCCGTGGCGGTCACGGTGCTGATGCTGCGCCGCTTCGCGCGCGGACGGCGGCTGCTCTCGTCGCCGTACGACATTCTCGCGCTGGTGGCCGGGTCGCTGGTCGTGACGGGACCCATGGCCGCCCTCGGTCTCGTGGCGGCCGCTCGGCTATCCGGCGATCCTCCCGGAAGCCCGACCGAGCCCGTGATCTGGGCAATGGGCGACGCGCTGGGGGCGCTGATCATGGCGCCGCTCGTGCTGACCGCGAGCGAGGGACAACGCCGCTGGCGCGACGCAACGGTGCGCACCCGCATCGAATTCATGGGTGTGCTCGTGCTGTCGACGATCATCTCGGCCGCGATGGGTCTCACGTCACCGGACGGCGCACAGTGGGGACGGCCCTTCCTGGTGATCCTGCTCGTCCCCGCGGTGTACGGCGCCATCCGCTTCGGGTTGTTCGCCGTCGTCTGGGTGCAACTGATCGCAGCCGCGATCATGTCAGGGGGCCTGCTGCGCGGCCTCGGCGTGCTGAGCTCGCTTCCCACCTCGCAGGGCTTCCGCATCATCACGCTGCAAGCGGAGCTCGTGGTCGCTGCCGTGGGCGTCATGCTCATCGCCGCTGCGTTCGACAGCCAGCGGCGCGCGCTCGCGCGGGCGCGCGACAGTGAGGCGCAGTTCCGCCGATTGGTCGACAACGCGCCCGTGGCGCTGCTGGTGGAGCGCGCCGACGCAGACGAACTGCCGTACGTGAACCCGCGGCTCGCGGCGTTGTTCGGCGCGGCCGACGAGACCATGGGAATCGACGGCTGGTGGGCACGCACGGGAGTGATGCCCGCAGTGCGCGCCGCGCTCGATGAGGCGGCGTCCGGCATGCTCGGACCGCTGCCGCCCATCGTCACGGACCTGCGCGGCGTCAGCGGCGACACGCGACACGTGGAGCTCAACGTGTCCGTGGTCGGACCGCGCCGCGTGACGGCCTTCACCGACCTCACGGATCGCGTTCGACTCGAGGCCGAACTGCGCCAAGCGCACAAGCTCGAGGCGCTCGGCACGCTCGCGGGAGGCGTCGCGCACGACTTCAACAACCTGCTCGCCGCAGTGCTCGGCAACGTCGACCTCGCGCGGCGCGCGCTGCCGACGAATGGCGAAGCCGCCGGGTTTTTGTCCGAAGCGGAGCGTGCGGGTACGCGTGCTGCGGCCGTGGTGCGACAGATCCTCACGTTCAGCCGTCGCGAGGAGCAGACGCGGCAGGTGCTGGCGCTCGGTCCCGTGCTGCACGAGGCGGTGGCAATCCTGCGCGGTGTGGCCGGTTCGCGCATGCGCATCGTGGTGAAGGAGTCGCACGACGTGCCGACCGTGCTCGGCGACGCCACGCAGCTGCATCAACTGATCGTGAACCTCGGGCAGAACGCGCTGCACGCGATGCGCGGCACGGGCGGCACACTCACCATCGAGCTCACGGCCGCAGCGGTCACGCACTCCGAAGCACGGCGGCGACCCGAGTTGCGCGAAGGGCGCTACGCGCGGCTGCTCGTGCGCGACACGGGACATGGCATGACCAGCGAGACGATCGAGCGCATCTTCGAGCCGTTCTTCACCACCAAGCAGGTCGGCGAAGGCACGGGACTCGGACTCGCCGTGGTGCACGGTGTCGTGCGCGGACACGACGGCGCGATCATGGCCGACAGCACGCTCGGCGTGGGCTCGACGTTCGAGGTGATGCTGCCGGCCGTGACGACACCGGCCTCGGTGCCGATCATCGCGATGGAGGACACGCCGTCCGGCCGCGGTTTGCGCGTGCTCGTGCTCGATGACGAGCCGGCGCTGGCGCGCATCTCCGAGAAGTCGCTCACGCGCGCGGGATGCGTGGTGCGCGCTGTGCTCGATGGCCGCACGGCGCTCGACGTGCTGCGCGCCGATCCTCACTCGGTGGACGTGCTTGTTACCGACCTGACGATGCCGGGCATGTCGGGGCTCGACGTGGCGGCCGAGGCGCGCCGCATGCGCCCCGACCTGCCGGTGCTGCTGGTGTCCGGCTACTCGGCGATGCTCACGCTCGAGAGCGTGCAGGCTCAAGGGATCGCGGCCATTCTCCAGAAGCCGTACACGCCGGACGAGCTCGCGCGCGCCGTGCTTTCGCTCGTGCCAGAGGCGGTCGCGCGCGCGTAGGGCGCAGCTGCGCGGGCCGTTCGCCGGTGTTCGCGCGGTACCGGTTGCGGTGAGTGCGTGCGATGCCGGGCATCGCGCACGTCGCGCCTATCGCGCCTATCGCGCCCGTCGCGCCCATTGCGGCCCAGCGAACCCCCGCAATCGTGCGTACCTTGGCCGGAGTGCGGCTTCCCGTTACCCGAACACGCCTGTCATGACCACCACGCGCCGAGAGTTCGTGGCGACCACTGCGGCCGTTGCTGCAGGGCTCGCGCTGGGTCCTTCGTTGCTGAGCGCATCGCCGCGGTACCTCGCGACGTCCGGCATTGACCCCTTCGAGGAGGACCTCGCGAACGAGGCGCTGGGAGCGGCGCGCGATGCGGGGGCGAGTTACTGCGACGTGCGCATCGGGCGTTACCGGCGCCAGCAGGTTTCCGCGCGCGAGCGGCAGATCCAATCGGTGAGCGACACCGAGTCGTATGGCGTGGGGGTGCGCGTGCTGGTGCAGGGGAGCTGGGGCTTCGCGGCCACGAGCGAGCTCTCGAAGGCGGGCGTGGTGAAGGCGGCGCGCGAGGCGGTGGTGATCGCCAAGGCGGCGCGCACGGTGCAGCGCCGGCCCGTGGAGCTGGCGCCGGTGAAGCCAGTGAAGGGAACGTGGATGACGCCGGTCATGAAGGATCCGATCGAGATTCCGATCGAGGACAAGGTGGCGCTGCTGCTCGCGGCCAACGAAGCGGCGCTCAAGGTGCCGCGCGTGCGCTTCGCGAACAGTGGAATGGGACTGCTGCGCGAGGTGAAGACGCTCGCGACCAGCGAAGGGACGATGACGACGCAGACGTTCATTCGCGTCGGCCCGACCTTCAGCGCCACCGCCGTTGGGAACGGCGACTTCCAGCAATACAACGAGGAGCTCGCGCCCCGCGGCTCGGGGTGGGAGTACATCGAGCAGCTCGACATGGCGGGCAACGCGGCCAAGTGGGCCGGACTCGCGGCTGAGAAGCTCGGCGCAAAGACGGTGGAGCCGGGGCGCTACGACCTCATTCTCGACCCGACCAACCTCTGGCTCACGATCCACGAGAGCGTGGGACATCCCACCGAACTCGACCGCGCCACCGGACAGGAAGCGAACTACGCGGGCACGAGCTTCGTGGCGCCGCCGGAGAAGATGATCGGCAAGCTCAAGTACGGCACGCCGCTCATGAACATCCAGGCCGACCGCTTGCAGCCCGAGTCGCTGGCGCGCTGCGCGTGGGATGACGAGGGAGTGCCCGCGGAGCAGTGGAACGTGATCGAGAAGGGGACGTTCAAGGACTACCAGACGACGCGCGAGCAAGCGGCGTGGATCGAGAGGCTCACCGGTGTGAAGCGCTCGCATGGCTGCTCCTTCGCCGACTCGTGGAGCTCGGTGCAGTTCCAGCGCATGCCGAACATCTCGCTCATGCCCGGCGACAAGGACATCGGTATGGACGACATCGTGGCGGCCACGGATCGCGGCATCATCGTGAAGAACCGCGGCTCGTGGTCGATCGACAACCAGCGCTACAACTTCCAGTTCTCGGGGCAGGTGTACTACGAGGTGAAGAGCGGCAAGATCACGGGCATGCTCAAGGAAGTGGCGTACCAGAGCACGACGCCGGTGTTCTGGAATGCGATGGACATGATCGGCGGGAAGAAGTCGTACTGGCTCGGTGGCACGTTTACCGACGGCAAGGGCGAACCGGGACAGGTCAACAGCGTGAGTCATGGCTGCCCGCCAGCGCGGTTCAAGAACGTGAACATCCTCAACACGGGGAGGGCGTCGTGATGTCGCGCTCTCTCTACGCCGCGGTCCGCGAGGAGCTGAGCGAGGCGGATGCGCGTGCCCTCACCCAGCGCGTCATCGCCATGGCCTCCGCCGACGGCGTGCGTGTCAACGTGAACTCGAGCTGGCAGGGGAACACGCGCTTCGCCACGAGCGAAATCACGACCTCGGGCGGCGTTACGGACACGACCGTCAACGTCAGCGTCACCGTGGGCAAGCGCCGCGCCTCCGCCAGCACCAACGTGCTCGACGACACCTCGCTCAAGCGCACGGTGGACTTGGCCGAGCGACTCGCGAAGCTGAGTCCTGAAGATCCGGAGATCATGCCCGAACTTGGCCCGCAGCAGTACGCCAAGGTTGATGCGTACAACGATGCCACCGCATCGCTCGCGCCGGACCTGCGCGCCAAGGCGGTGCAAGCGCTGATGCAGGCCGCGCGCGCGGAGCAGGGCAGTGTGGGCGAACTCGCGATCGCGGGCTTCCTCGAGGCGCAGGCCGGCGTCAGTGTTGTCGCCACCAAGTCGGGGCTCTTCGCGTATCATCGCGCCACGCAGGTGTCGCTCTCGTGCACGGCGCGCACCCCCGATGGCACGGGCTCCGGCTGGGCGAGCGGCGGCGCGCGCGACTGGACGCAACTCGATGCGGTCGCGCTCGGTCGCACCGCCGCGCGCAAGGCTGTGGCGAGCCGCAACCCGCAGGCAATCGAGCCCGGCATGTACACCGTGGTGCTTGAGCCGCAGGCGGTGGCGGACATGATTCCCGCCATTGCGGGATCGCTCAACGCGCGCCAGTCCGACGAGG
>JAYTVE010000518.1:0-3197 GCA_043744185.1 Gemmatimonadota bacterium
TGGGCTGCTCGAGCAACGAAATTTCTACAGGAAAGCCCGGCGTGTTGGCGAGCTTCAGCACCTTGAACGCGATCGCCTCCTTGCCGGGGGCGACCAAGACCATCGCGTGCGTGATGAGGCTCGATGCGCATTCGCGGAGCGCGTGCTCCACGGCAGAAATCCCGCCCACCTCGAGCAGCTCCTTGGGGACGCCCTTGGTGAGCGCGGCCATGCGCGTGCCCGAGCCCGCGCACGGGATGAGTGCACGCGTGACCTCGAATCGTCGCTCGAGCAGCGACGACGCGGTGAGCCGCTGCCTAATGCCGGTTCCCGACATGCGTGAGGTCGAGGGAGAGGCCGGCCGATGCCTTCGACGTCCAGTGGCGCACCGCACGCCCGGTGCGCCGTTCGTAGTTGCGCGCGAGGCGCGTGGCCACCGCAGGGAGCGCGGCCGCATCACCGAGCACCATGACGCAGCCACCCCACCCAGCCCCGGTGAGCCGTGCGCCGCGCACGCCGTCCATGGCCTCGGCCGCCTCAGCGAGCCAGTCGAGATCATGGGTGGAGCACTCGAAGAGGTCGCGCAGTGACGCATGCGTGGCGGTGAGGAGCTGGCCGGGAAACGGCTTGCCGGCTGTCAGCATGTCGACCGCCTCGTGCACACGCGCCGTCTCGCCCACCACGTGCAGCGCGCGCTTGCGGGCGCGCTCACTCATGGGCGCGGCGAGCACCTGCGCCTCGGTCGCCTGCGCGAGAAATTCGATCTTGGGCACGATCTGGCGAAGCCCGGTGAGCGCCTCGGCGCAATCGGCCACGCGTTCGCTGTACGGCGAATCGCCGAGGTTGCGCTCGACCCCCGAGTGCACGATGAGCACGGCATCGGAAAACGGCACCTGCCGCGTGGCGCCGCTCGCGCACTCGAGATGGAGGGCGTGCCCCTCGCGGCCAAGCGCCGAGGCCCACTGGTCCATCATGCCGCATGGTACGCCCACGAACTCACGCTCGGCGCGCAGTGCGAGGCCGGCGCAGACGAGCGGCTGCGTGGGTTGCTCCGTGGCGTGCGAGATGGCCGAGGCAGCGGCGACCATGAGCGCGGCCGAGGACGAAAGGCCGGAGCCCACCGGCACGTCGCTCGCAACGGCCACGTCGATGGCGCTGATGTGCACACCGTTGACGTCGAGCGCGCGCGTGATGCCGGCGATGTAGTCGGTCCAGCTGCCGGTGCGGGCGCGCATCCTGGGGTCGAAGGTGCGCACGGCGCCGCCGTCCTGGAGGCTCGCAGCGCGGCTCTCGCCCGAGGTGCGGAGGCGGACGGCCACGGCGGTGCGCATCTCGATGGCGATGGGCAGCACAGGGCCGCCGACGTAGTCGACGTGCTCGCCGATCAGGTTGGCGCGGCCTGCCGACGAGGCGACGACGTCGGGGTCGTCGCCGAAGGCGCGGCGAAAGAGGAGGGCGGCGTCAGCGCTGACCATCGGGAATCATCGCCCGATGGTCAGGGAATTGCCAGTTGAGGCGGAGATGTCGGTGCGAGCGCAGGATGTCCTACTTGATCAGCCCCCGCAGCGAATCGCGCGCCGCCGTGAAGTACTTCGCCTGCGCCTGTTGCGCACTGGTCGGCGTGGCCGTCACGCGCAGCACGTTGCGATAGAGCGCGCCGACGCGCGACCGCAGCTCTCCCGCGCCGAGTGCGAGATCAGACTTGGCGCCCAACGCCGCCGCCTTGTTGGCCAGCGAGTCCGCGCTCAGATAGAGCGTGGTGAGGCCGCGCAGCGTCGTGTGCCAACCAGCGCGCGCCGCAGCGGTCACGGACAGTCGCCGATCGTCCACGACCACGAGCTTCTGCTCCTGCGTAGTGCCCTGTACCGCAAGCCGCACGGTGTACGTGCCCGGCAGCACCCAGTGGCCGCGCGGCGCACTCGGTCCTTCGTCGTCATCGCCGCTCGCGGCAGGTCCGGGCAGGTCCGGATAGCGAAGGTTCCAGTTCACGCGATTGATGCCCGCCTTCGCCGTTGCGGTCAGCGTGCTGACGAGTGCACCCTTCGCGTCATGCACGGTGAGCGTCACGCTCGACGCTTCCCCCGCGTTGGCCAGCCAGTAGGTGACCGGCGCACCGTTCACCGGATTTTCGCCGCGGAAGTACATGTCGCCCGTGTGCGGGCGCTCGTTGGCGAGCCGCTTCATTTCGGCCTCGCGCGGCGGAAAAAGATGCGCCGCCTTGGCCGTCACGGCCGGCGTGAGATCGCGAATGAAGGTGATGTCGTCGAGAATCCAGACTCCGCGGCCATGCGTGGCGAGCACGAGATCGCGCTCGCGCGGCTGGATGGCGATGTCGTTGACTGGCACGTTCGGCATGTTGTTGCGCATCGGCAGCCAGTGCTGGCCGCGATCGACGCTCACGAAGAGACCGAACTCGGTGCCGAGGAAGAGCACGTTCGGGTTGCTCAAGCCCTCGACGACGGCGTGGATGACGCGTCCCGGCGGCAGGTCGCTCGTGAGCGGCGTGAACGTGGCGCCATCGTCCTCGCTCACCCACAGATAGTTGGTGTAGTCGTCCTGCTGGTGACCGTCGGCCGCGACGTACACGCGGCTCGGCGCATGGCGCGACGGCGTGACCGCCGCGATCCACGTCCCCTTGGGCAGCCCGGGCAACTTGTCGGCGAGGTTGGCAAACGATGTGCCGCCGTCCAGCGAGCGCTGGAGGTTGCCGTCGTCGGTGCCCACCCACAGCACCCCCTTCCGCTTGGGCGACTCGGCGAGCGCCGAGATCGTTGGCCAGTAGCTCACGCCATCGTCGAGCGAGAGCGTGGTGTCGGCCGGGAGCTGCCCCATGATCGCGAGCGAGCGGCGATTGGTGCCGGTGGTGCGATCACCGAGCGATGTCCAGGTCTGGCCGCGGTCGGTGCTCTTGAATAGCTCCTTCATGCCAGCGTAGATGGTGTTCTTGTCGAAGGGCGAAATGAAGTACGGCGCGTTCCAGTTGGCAGGCTTGATCTTCTTGCCGATGCGCGGCTCGGGCGCGCCCCAGTTACCGAGCTTGGGGCCTTCACCCTCGGGTCCGACGGGGCGGATGTTGGTGCTCTCACGCGTGCGACGGTCCAGTCGCTCGAGCCCGAGGTACTGCGACTCGACGTACACCGTGTGGCCGTCGGTGGTGTCGGGAATGGACAGGAAGCCGTCGCCGCCGCCAATGCGCCACCAGTCGCTGTTCTGGATGC
>JAYTVE010000519.1:0-10936 GCA_043744185.1 Gemmatimonadota bacterium
TGGTCGTAGTGATAGTCGAGGCCGCACTCACCGATGGCTACGGCGCCGCGCGCGACGTGCGCGCGCATGGCCTCGAGGTCGCGCACGGGATCGAAGTCGGCCGCGTCGTGGGGATGCACACCGGCCGTGTGAAACAGGAAGCCGGGATGCGACGCGGCGAGCTGTTCCGCACGCCCTGCGGCCTCGAGCGACTCGCCAATGCAGACCACTGCAGCCGCGCCCGCGGCGCGAGCCCGCGCGATCACGTCCTCGCGATCGGCGTCAAACGCCGGGTCGGCGAGGTGGGCGTGGGAATCGAGGAAGCTCGCCACGCCCGGTTGGCCCGGCTAGCGCGAGGCGCCGGCGGTTTGCTGCGGCGGACGCGACGAAGACTTGGCCGCCGGGTTGCGGCTGGTTCCGTTCCCGCTGCCAGGGCGACGCTCACCGTCGGTGCGTGGCCACTTGTTCTCGATCCACATCAGCAGCGGCGAGGCCACGTAGATGGACGAGAAGGTGGCGACGAAGATGCCGAAGAACATGACCCACGCGAACGGCCGGATGACTTCACCCGCGAAGATGAGCAGCGCCAGCGTGGCCGCGAGCGTGGTGGCGTGCGTGAGGATCGAGCGTGGCAGCGTTTCGTTGACGGAGCGGTTGAGCAGGTCGTAGAAGGTGTGCTTGCCGCCCTTCTTGATGTTCTCGCGGACGCGATCGAAGATGATGATCGTGTCGTTCATCGAGTAGCCGAGCAGCGTGAGAATCGCGGCGACGACGGTGAGCGAGACTTCGAGGTGGAAGAGCTTGATGAAGGCCAGCGTCACGAGGATGTCGTGGCCGGTGGAGAGTACCGCGGCAAGGCCGAAGCGCCACTCGAAGCGGATGGCGAGATAGATGAGCGTGATGAGCGAGCCGAGTAGCATGGCGATGAGCGCCCCACGCCAGAGCTCGCTTCCGACCTTGGCGCCCACCGAGCCCGAGCGCACGACCTTTACGGACTCGCCGTACTTGCCCTTGAGCGCCTTCTCGACGCCGTCACGGACCGACCCGCCGGTGACGCCCGACTTCACATCGGCTGCGGACTCGCCGCGCGCGCGCACGGTGAACTCCTTGTCGGAGCCGAACTGCTGGATCTCGGCGCCCTTGATACCGGCGGCGTCGAGGATCGTACGCAGGTCACCGGCCTCGGCGGGCTTGTCGAACTTGAGTTGCATGAGCGTGCCGCCCGTGAACTCGATGCTGTAGTTCACCCCGCCGGTGACGGCAAAGGAGCCGAGGCCGAGGACGATGAACGCGACCGTGATCGCGGCGGCGGTGCGCCACCAGCGGATGAAATCGTAGGTGGTGTTGTGGAAGATGCGCAGCATCAGATGCTCAGCGTCTGGGCCGTGCCGGCGGACCGGTTCAGCCACAGGAGGTAGAAGGTGCGGGTCACGAAGATCGCCGTGAACACCGAAGCGACGATACCCGCGATCAGCGTGACCGCGAAGCCCCGCACGGGGCCGGTGCCGTATTGGTAGAGCACGGCCGCCGTGAGCACCGTGACGGCGCTCGTGTCGATGATGGCGCTGATGGCGTGGTTGAAGCCCTCATCGATGGCCATGCGAACCGTCTTGCCACGATCGAGTTCCTCGCGGATGCGCTCGAAAATCAGCACGTTGGCGTCCACCGCGATGCCGAGCGTGAGCACCATGCCAGCCACACCGGGGAGGGTGAGCACGGCGCTGAAGCCCGCGAGCACCGCCAGAGTGTAGATGACGTAGAGCATGAGTGCCGCCACCGCGAGCATGCCGGAGAAGCGGTAGTAGCCGATCATGATGCCAACAATGAGCAGTACGGCGATGACGCCAGCCGTGACGCCGGCGACGATCGAGTCGTGGCCCATCGAGGGGCCGATCTCGCGCGTCTCGACGATCTTGAGCGGCACCGGCAGTGCGCCGGCGCGCAGCACGAGGGCGAGGTCCTGCGCGGCCTGGAGGTCGCGGTTGCCCATCGTGATCTGTCCGCGCGTGCCGATCGCGCTCTGGATGACCGGCGGTCGTCCCATGACCTTGTCATCGAGAACGATGGCCATATAGTCGCGGATGTGCTTGGCGGTCTCGGCCTTGAACTTGCGACCGCCCTCGTTGTTGAGCGTGAACTCGACCACCGTGCCCTCGACGGGCACCGAGTTCGGCTTCGCGTCGGTGAGGTACTCGCCGGTGATGATCGGACGCTGGTCAACGACGTAAAGCGAGCGGTACGCGTCGGTGCCGAGCGACGTGGTGTCCGCGCTCCAGCGTACCATCTTGCCCGGCGGGAGCGCGTTCTGAATTTCGGGGAACTCCATGTAGCGCTGCACCGTCGCCACATCAGCCGCCTTGACGAAGAACTCGCCCGGCATCTGCCCATTGGCGAGCAGCTTCGAGAGCGGACCGCCCTGGTTGCCGCCCGTGAGGGCGGCGTTGGCGCTGTCCTTCTTCGCGCTGTCAGCGCCCTTCTTGGTGGTATCAGCGGCCTTCTTTCCGGTGTCCTTCCCGAAGAGACCAGAGATCGGCGAAACCGACGGCGTGGCGTTCGCGACATTGCCCGCAGCGCCCGGCGTGAGGGCAGCGAGCGCCGTCCCCTTCTCCTTCAGGATCCCGTCGAGGCGTGGAAGCGCCTTTTCCAGCGCCTGCGTCTTGTCGAGGATCTGAAACTGGAGGAAGGCCGACTTCTGCACGACGTCCTGCGCGCGCTGCCGGTCGTCGATGCCGGGAAGCTCGACGATGATACGGTCGTTGCCCTCCTTCTGCACCACCGGCTCCGAGACGCCGAACTCGTCGATGCGCGTGCGGACCACCTTGAGCGCGCGATCAAGCGCTTCGCCCTTGTTGGCAACGGCGCCCTTCGACTCGTCGATCTCCATGGCGAGATGCATCCCGCCTTGCAGGTCGAGGCCAAGCTTGATCGGCACCTTGCGGACCGTATCGAGGACGAAGGAATCGCCGCGCTTCACGCGCTCGACCACGGTGCGCGGAAAGAGCGCAAACGCGGAGGCGAGGAGCAAGCCGACGATCAACAACAGGCGCGAACGCAGGTTCGTCATGCGATTGTCCGCAAAGCGGTTAGGGCCCTTCAAGGATCTGGTCCGGGGAGCCTTGCAACGTAGCCGGGAGCGCCGGGAGGGTCAACGCGGTACGGGCCTGCCTTTCGTCCTCCTTGAGCTGGGCCACGAGCGCGGCTGGACCGTCGAATTTCCGGATGTCTCGGAGCCAGCGGAGGACGTCCACGCGAACCGGAAGCCCGTAGAAGTCACCTTCGGCGTCGAACAGGTGGACCTCGACCGAGACCGTGAGGTCCCCGAAGGTGGGACGGGGGCCCAGGTTCATCATGCCGCCAAAGGCGCCGAGAGGGGTCTGTGCCCGGACCGCGTATACCCCGGCGGGCGGCAGCAGTTTCCGGGACGAAGGCAGCGTCAGGTTGAGCGTTCGAAAGCCGAGTTCCCGCCCCCGCCCGTCGCCAGCCGCAACCGTGCCCGAAATGGCGTACGGGCGCCCCAGCCCTTCGGCGGCGTGATCGAGATCGCCACCGGCGACCGCACGCCGGATCGCCGTGCTCGAGATCAGGCGGCCACCGGGCGCCGTGACGGCCGGAATGACCTCGACCTCGAAACCGCGCGTGACGCCGAGCGCCTGCATCGTGCCCACATCACCCGATCGGTTGCGACCGAAGCCGTGGTCGTGCCCCATGAGCAAGGCGCGCATGCGGAATCGCTCGCGGAGCACCCGATCCACGAACTGCTCGGCCGTGAGGCGCTGCAGCGCCGGCGTGAACGGCAGCACCGCGACATAGTCGATACCACTTTCGGCCAGCACCTCGAGCTTCTCGTGTCCGACGGTGAGCAGCGGTGGCGCGGCCGCCGGGTTCACGACCTCGAGCGGATGCGGATCGAAGGTGACGAGGAGGCTCGAGAGCGCACGGTCGCGCGCGTGATTCACGAGGCGCGCGAGGATGTCGAGGTGCCCTCGGTGCACGCCGTCGAACGATCCGACGGTGATGACCGTGCCGGGCACGTCGCTCGGCAGGCCGCTTTGGTCGTGGACCGTGCGCGCGTCAGCCATCGCGCAGCACCACGGTGGGCTGCCAGGCGTCGCCGCGTCGCTCGGCGATGGCCACGAGGGCGCCGTCGGGCCCGATGAGTCCGGCTCGCTCACCGGCGGCGTGCGCGGGGACCGTGCGCCCCTGCGTCACGTGGCGCACGCCGGCGTCATCGAGCGACTCGCGCGCGATCGTGCGATCGAGGCCGGATGCCGGCGGGCGAAGCGCGCCCAGCGCACGTTCGCGGAACTCGAGCGCGGGCACCGCCTCGGCGACGTCGAAGAGGCCGGCGCGCGCGCGACGCAATGCGCTGCAGTGCGCGGCGCTGTGCACGGCGCGCCCGAGGTCACGCGCGAGGGCGCGAATGTACGTGCCGCCCGCGCAGGTGATCGTGGCGCGGAGTTCGGTGCCGTTGAACTGCACCCGACTCCACGCATGCACGGTGACCTCGACGGGCTTGAGCTCGAGCGGCGCGCCCTGACGCGCGGCGGCGTGTGCGCGCACGCCGCCGACCTGCTTGGCGCTGACCGACGGCGGGAGCTGCATGATCGTGCCGGTGAGGGCCGCGATCGCAGAGCGCACCGCGTCCTCCGAAGGGAGCTCGGCCTCGCGCGTCACGCTGCCGGTGGGGTCATCGCTGTCGGTCTCGCTGCCGAAGCGCATCGTGGCCTCGTAGACCTTGGGCTCGTTGTCGAGGTACGGCGCGAGCCGCGTGGCGCGCCCGACGAGCAAGACGAGCAGCCCCGTGGCGAACGGATCGAGCGTCCCGGCGTGGCCGACGCGCTTGGTGTGCAGCGCGCGGCGCGCGAGGTCCACCACATCGTGCGACGTGCGACCCGCCGGCTTGTCGGCGAGCAGGAGCCCCTCAGGCTCCCCCGTCACCATCGCCCTGAGCATCATCGCCCTCCGACTCCGGATCAGCTGGGGGCGCCTGGCTCGCCGCCCCTTCGCCCTTGAGCCCGGCGAGCAGTTCTTCGATGCGCGCCGCCCGCTTGAGCGAGTCGTCGTACTTCCAGTGCAGCTCGGGCGCGACGCGTAACTGCAGAGCACGTCCGATGCGCCCGCGCAATCCATGGCCGAGGCTGGCGAGCCCCTCGAGCGTGGCGGCGCGCTCGCTGTCGTCGCCCATGACGGATACGAAGACGGTCGCGTGGCGCAGGTCGCGCGTGATCTCGACGCCCGTGACGGTCGTGAGGCGCGAGATGCGCGGGTCCTTCACGCCCGCAGCGAGGGCGCCGGCCACTTCCTCGCGGATGGCGGCGGCCACTCGATCACTGCGGCGATGGTCAGCTGGCATTGGACAGGACGGCCGGCCGGGGCGCCCCGTGGAGGGAACGCCCGACGGGCCACAGATGATTACGCGGTGGCGTTCGGCTGGAGCGTGCGGGCGACGGACTCCACGCGGTAGCACTCGAACCGGTCGCCGACCTTGAGGTCGTTGAAGTTCTCGACGCCGATACCGCACTCAAACCCATCGCGCACTTCCTTGACGTCGTCCTTGAAGCGGCGGAGCGAGGCGAACGCGCCCTCGTAAATCTCCTTGCCCTCGCGCATGACGCGGAGGCGGCCGGTGCGGGACATGATGCCGGAACGGACCGCGCAGCCGGCGATGGTGCCGACACGTGCGACCTTGAAGATCTCCAGCACTTCGGCCTCGCCGAGCACGACTTCCTTCTCCTCGGGTCGCAGCATCCCTTCGAGGGCGGCGCGCACGTCGGAGACGGCCTCGTAGATGATGCGATAGAGCTTGATGTCGACGCCCTCGCGATCCGCCGCCGAGCGCGCCTTGTTGTCGGGCCGCACGTGGAAGCCGATGATGATCGCGCCGGACGCCTTGGCGAGCAGGATGTCGCCCTCGGTGATCGCGCCGACCGAGCGCTGGATGACCTCGACCGACACTTCGCTGTTCGAGAGCTGCGCGAGCGCATCGGCGAGCGCTTCCGCCGGGCCGCCCTGATCCGCCTTGATGAGCAGCTTGAGCGAGCGCTTCTCGCCCGCGGCGGCCTGCGACATGAAATCCTCGAGCGAGACGACGCCCTTGGATGTGCGGCGGGAGCGCGCCTCGCGGTCGAGACGCTCACGGCGTTGCGCGATGTCACGCGCGGCGACGGAGTCTTCGACCACGATGAACTGGTCGCCGGCCTGGGGCACGCCGGTGAGGCCGAGCACCTGCACCGGAATGGCGGGGCCGGCCGCCTTGACGACCTTACCGCGCTCGTCGAGGAGCGCGCGCACGCGACCCGAGAAGAGGCCGCAGATGAAGTCATCGCCGACGTGGAGCGTACCGGCGGAGACGAGCACCGTGGCAACGGGACCCTTGCCGGCGTCCAGCTGCGCTTCGACGACCGAGCCCGCCGCCTTGCGATCGGGGTTGGCCTTGAGGTCGAGGATTTCCGCCTGGAGCAGCACCTGCTCGAGCAGGACGTCCACGCCGGTGCCCTTCTTCGCGGAGATCTCGGTGGCAAGTGTCTGGCCACCGAAGTCCTCGAGCACGACCCCGTGCTGCAGGAGGTCCTGCTTGACCTTCATCACGTTCGCCTGCGGCAGGTCAATCTTGTTGATCGCGATGATCATCGGCACGCCGGCGTTCTTGGCGTGCGAGATGGCCTCGATGGTCTGCGGCATGACGGCGTCATCGGCCGCCACGACGAGCACGACGATGTCGGTGACCTGCGCGCCGCGCGCGCGCATGGCCGTGAACGCTTCGTGGCCCGGCGTGTCGAGGAAGGTGATCGTGCGGCCACCGGCGAGCGTGACGTGGTAAGCACCGATGTGCTGCGTGATGCCGCCGGCTTCGCCCGCGACGACGTTCGCCTTGCGGATGTAGTCGAGCAGCGACGTCTTGCCGTGGTCGACGTGACCCATGATGGTGACGACCGGCGGACGCGGCTTGAGCGTATCCGGCTCGTCGACGATCTGGTCTTCCGTTGCGGCCGCGGCGTACTCCTCTTCCTTCACGGCTTGGAAGCCGAACTCGCTTGCGATCAACTCGATCTGGTCGAAGTCGAGGCGCTGGTTGATGGTGACCATCAACCCGAGATTCTTGAAGGCGAAGCCCACGATCTGCGGGGCCGGCACCTTGAGAATCTGCGCCAGTTCGCTCACCGTGATGAACTCGTTGACGCGGACCGTCGTGCGCTCGCGCTCGATGTCCGCCGCGCGCATCGCGGCCATCTCCTCGCGATCGATGGCGTCGTCACGACGCCCACCGCGACGCGACGGCGCGCCGCGCATGTTCTGCATGGTACGCGAGATGTTCGCGGTCACCGCTTCCTGATCGACGGCTCCGCGCTTCCCCTTCTTGCGGCGTTGACCGGCGGCGCCACCCATGCCACCGCCCATGCCACCACCCTGATTGCCACCACTGCCGGGCGCACCGCCGCCGCCGCCCGGACGACGCGGATCATCGCGACGGGGCGCGGTCGAACCACCTGGCTGCGCCGAAGCGATCGGACGCGGCGGGAACGGCAGGCCGGTGGCCACCGGGCGCGGGCGCGGCGCGCCAGGCACGATGGGACGCGGACGCGGGCGGTTGTCGGTCGAGCCCGCGCCGGTTGAGTACGTCATTGGCTGCGCGCTCTCGGGACGTTCGTCGCGCAGCGCGGCAACCGGCACGACGGGGGCGGGAGTCGCCTCCGGCTCGAGACGCGCGACCGGAGCCGCCTGCACCACGGGCGCGGGCTGCGTGGGAGGCGCGACGACGGGCTCGGGCGCGCTCGCGTCCACGGCCGCAACGGGCGCGGGCAGCGTTGCGGGGCGTACCACTTGAGGTTCGGGAGCAACGAACACCGGCGCAGGCGGTGCTTCGGGCTCAGGCTCCGGCTGGGGAAGGTCCGCCGCCTTTCGACGACGCACGATCCTGGCGTCGACCACGGGCACGGGTTCCGGCTCGGGCGCCTTCTTGGCGGCGGCCTTCTTCTTGGCAGCAGGCTTGGGCGCTTCCTCGACCGGCGCGTGCGTCTCGCCGGCGGTCGGCGCCGGCGTTGCGGCGTCGTCAGGACCAGCCGTCTTGCGTCGGCGGGCGGGCGCAGCCGCGGGCGGTGCCCCCTTGGCGGCCAGCTTGCGCTTCTCGACCTCCCAGCGCGCACGCACGCGAGCGACCTGCTCGTCAGAGAGTGGGGTGGCCGGCGTCCGCGCCGTCACCTCCATCTTCCGGAGCATCGCAATGACCTCGTCGGCGGAAACGCCGAACTCGGTTGCCATATCGTTCACGCGCAGCTTGCTCACCGCATCCTCCTACTGGACCGTCGGCGCGAGCGCCGCCGGTCCCGTTTCCATGAGCTCGCGAATCCCCTTCGCGAGCCGGCGATCCGTCACGCCGACGGCCGCCACCTGTTCCTTGCCGACCGCCCGTCCCAGCACGGCCGCGTTCGGTCCTTCGAGCACGGCGATGTTCTTTGCGACTGCGAGTGGCAGCAGTTTCTCCCGACTGTTCGCGGCCGTGTCCTCGGCCATGATGAGGAGTTCGACCGTGCCGTTCCGGAGTCCTTCGCGCACCATCTCCACGCCGGCGATCACGAGGCGGCCCCGGGCACCGAGCCCGAGCAGCCCCGCCAGTCGGCGGGCGAGATGCGCGTCCACTTGGTGCTAGCCCTCCCCCGCGCCCTCACCCGCCGCGGCGCTGCCGTCGTCGGTGGTGAGTTCGTCGAGGATGGCCATGATGCGATCGGCCTCGGCCGGCGCAATGCCGGGGAGCTTGAGGAAATCCTCGCGCTCGAGGTCGATGATGTCGTTGAGCGTCTTGAAACCTGCGTTCTCGAGCACGGCGACGGTCGCCACCTCGAGGCCGCGGATGTCGGAGAGCGGCACGTCGGCTGCGGCGTCCTGCTCCTCGGGCAGCGGAGCGAAGATGTTCCCTTCACCGCCGCGCTCCATCCACTCGCGGCTCGAGTACAGGTCGATCTTCCAGCCGGTGAGCTCCGAGGCGAGGCGCACGTTCTGCCCGTTGCGACCGATGGCCAGCGAGAGCTGGTCCTCGTCCACGACAGCCTGAATGGCCTTGGCGGAGGCATCGGAGAAGACGCGCGCGACCTTGGCCGGCGCGAGCGCCAGCTTGGCGAACCGCTCGGGATCGCCCGACCACGGCACAATGTCGATGCGTTCGCCGCCGAGTTCGTTGACGACGGCCTGCACGCGTGAACCCTTGAGGCCCACGCAGGCGCCGACCGGATCGATGGCGTCATCACGCGAGAAGACGGCGATCTTGGTGCGACTGCCGACTTCACGCGCGCTCGCGCGCACCTCGACGATCCCTTGCTGCATCTCGGGGACCTCGAGCTTGAAGAGGGCCTGCACGAAAAGCGCGTCGGCGCGGGAAAGAATGAGGCGCGGACCCTTGGGCGTCTCCTCGACGCGCTTGAGCACGGCGCGGATCGGCTCGCCCTGCTGGTAGTGCTCGCGATGGTTCTGCTCGCGGTAGGGCATGATCGCCTCCGCTTCGCGGAACTTGTTGAGCATGACCACGAGCTTGCCGCGCTCGATCTGCTGCACTTCACCCGAGAGGAGCTCGCCGACCTTGTCGGTGAACTCGTCGCGGATGCGAGTGCGCTCGCCCTCACGGACGCGCTGCACGATGCGCTGCTTGGCGGCCTGCACAGCGGAACGCCCGAATTCGGCGAAGTCCACCGGGACCTCCATGACGTCGCCGACTTCGAAGGCCTCGTCTTCGTAGCGGGCCTCCTCGACGGTGACTTCGCGCGCCGGATCGGTGACGGTGTCGACGACGGTCTTGAGCAGCGCGATACGGATCGCGCCCTTGACCTCGTCGATGGTCACTTCGGCCTGCACCGTGGGTCCATGCTTCTTGGCCAGAGCGGCATGAATGCCGTCCTGCAACAGGCCATGCAACTCGGTACGATCGAGCTGCTTGCTGTTGGCGAGCTCACGAATCGCCGTCAGGATTTCAGTCGAGCCGGACATCGGGTTCTCTCTCAGCGGGTCCAGTGGAACGCGAGGCGGGCCTCGTCGATCCGGTCGAGAGGCACGTGGTGCTGCCCCTTGGCGTCTTCCAATACGATGACTTCAGCGCCCGGATCACCTTCGACCCCGACGATGGTGAGTTCGGCGCGGCCGCCCACGGCCTCGCTCTTGACCGAAGCGAGCCGACCGGAGAAACGCCGCCAGTCGGCGAGCTTCTTGAGCGGGCGATCCATCCCCGGGGACGACACTTCCAATACGTAGCGCTTGCCGGACAGCGTCCCGGCATCGAGCTCGGCCTCCATCGCGCGGCTAGCCTTGGCGCAGTCGTCGACGGTGACCTTGGCGCCGTCGCGACGATCGATGCGGACTTCGAAGATGGGTCGCGCAGACGAGCCGCGGCGCTTGAATTCGACCAGGTCGAGTTCAAGAGCCCCAAGTGTCTGTGTGACAACAACTTCCACGTCTGCGATCATGTCGGGTGACGGAACCTCATTCGAAAAAAAAATGCGGGGAAATCCCCACATTCTGCCCGAGACGCCAACTTGGGCGTCCAGCATTAGTAAAGTAGCGCACGGGGCCCGCAGGTCAAGGCGATTGACCCAAGGCCGCGCGTCTGGCGCGGCCCCGTCGCTGCCGGACAAACGAGGCTACGGCCGCTCGACCCGCTCGATTTTCGCGCCGAGCGCGCGTAGCCGCTCGTCGATGCGCTCGTAGCCGCGTTCGATCTGGCCGATGTTGTTGATCACGCTCGTGCCCTTGGCGCAGAGCGCCGCGAGCACCATGGCCATGCCTGCGCGGATGTCGGGACTCTCGACCGTGGCGCCGCGCAGCCGGCTCGGCCCCGCGATCAGCGCGCGGTGCGGATCGCACAGCACGATGCGCGCCCCCATGGCCACGAGCTTGTCGACGAAGAACATGCGCGACTCAAACATCTTCTCGTGCATGAGGATCACGCCCTCGCACTGCGTGGCCACGACGATCG
>JAYTVE010000520.1:0-3194 GCA_043744185.1 Gemmatimonadota bacterium
AAGGAGCTCACGGTCTCGCTGCTCTGGCATCCGCGGCTGGACGCGGATCCGGCGCACCGGTGGCTCCGGGAATGCGTGCGCGTCGCGTGCGGTGCTGCGCCACGCCGCTCAGGCGCGCGCGGACGGACGACCGCCGACTGAACCCGCGCCGCACCTCACGACGTAGGGTTGGTCATGGCCCTTCCTGGTAGCTCGGGAGTGACGTGCCGTTGCGCACGAGTTTCCCCCCTACAAGACTCAAGAGCGTCCGTTCCCCCCTTCCTCGGAGCTTCCATGCGCTTCATCCGTCTGATCGTGGCCACCCTTGCGCTCCCCATCGCGCTCGGCGCCCAGCAGTCCGCGGCACCGCCAGCCCACCCGATTGTGGTTGCCTTCAAGGGCCGCATCCTCGGCTCGCACCGGCTGCTCGCGCAGGCCTTTGATTCGATTCCGGCCTCCCTCTTCGACTACAAGCCGACGCCCGCGCAGCTCACCATCGGCTACATCGCGCAGCACATCGCGAGCGACAGCTACCTCTTCTGCAACACCTTCGGGGCGATGAAGTCCACCGAGGAGGCCAAGGACCGCACGACGCCCGACTCGGTCAAGGCCAAGTGGCCGAAGGACGAACTCGTGACCAAGCTCAAGGCATCGTTCGCCTTCTGCGCGCAGGCCATGGAGCAGCTCACCGACGCCAGCCTTCCCGAGGAAGCGACGCTGACCTTCAACGGCAACACCCGAAAGACCACGCGCGTCGCGATGACGCTCGGCCACGCCCTCGACCTGGCCGACCACTACAGCCAGATCTCGAACTACATGCGCCTCAACAACATGATTCCGCCGTCGGCGCTACCGCGTCCCACGCGCTGAACGCGGCGCAGTTCGTCACCCCGCTGGCGCTCCCGTCAGCAGCGCCTCGAGCTTGTCGAACGACCCGGTCCAGCCCTGCGTCATGCCGGCGCGCTCCTTCACGAACGTCGCGATTTCTTCCGGCGACGCCGCACCGTAGGGCTCCCAGCGCAACGTCACGCGCGTCGCGGCCGGGCCTTCGGACGCGAAGGTCACGGTGGTGAGCATCTTCTCGGGCCATGTCGGCGCGGCGGGATGGCGCGACACGTTGCCGTGCTCGTCGGCGAAATGCTGCACGTACACGAAGCGATCGGGGGCACGCACCTCGAGGTACTCGACGCCGCCGTACATCGTGAACTGGCCGTTGGTCATCGAGTAGAAACCGCTGCCGCCGGGGCGGATGTCCACGTGGTGGAACTCCATGGCAAAGCCCGTCGGCGCCGACCACTGGGCCACGTGCTCCGGCTTGGTCCACAGGTCGAACATCATCGCGATCGGCGCCTCGAAGCTGCGATTGATCACGAAGATCTCGCGGTGCGTCGTCTGTCGCTCCAGGTACTCGGCCAGACGATCCCACGTGCCATTGCCGCCGGCCGCCTTGACGAACTTGCGCGTCTCCCGCGCCGCCTCGATCGTCGGCAGCGTCATCGTCATGTCGAGTTCGGTCCTGCCACCTACGTCGCGGAAGATCGCCGTCACCTGAAACATCGGCGCCGCATCGGCCGAGGTCGCGCCGTGATCGTAGACGAGCCGCTCGCGCGGCACGACCTCGTGATAGCGCGCGAAGTTGGGCCAGTCCTTGCCATCGGGACCGTGCATCGTGTACTCCCACGAGCCGCCCGCGCGCAGCTCCTTGTGCTTGGTGGTGATGCTGAAGCCGCGCGGGCCCCACCATTGTCCGACGTGTTGCTCCTCGGTCCACGCCGCCCAGACCAGCGCCACGGGGGCATCGTAGAGGCGCGTGATCCGGATCTCGTTGGATTCAGTCGTGGTCGGCATCGGTGGGCGTCGTGGCGGGGGGAGTGGTGGAGTCGGTGATCGTCTTGAGGTAGTCGCCGAGTCGGTCGAGGCTCGCTTCCATGTGCACGCGGTAGGCCTCCATCCAGCGGGCGGCGTCGGTGAGAGGCGCTGCGTTGAGCGTGCAGGGACGCCACTGCGCCTCGCGTCCCTTGGTGACGAGTCCCGCGCGCTCGAGCACCTTGAGGTGCTTGGTGACGCCGGGGAGCGTCATGCGGTCGAGAAAGGGCTCCGCGAGCTGGGTGACGGTGGCTTCGCCGTTCCGCAGCCGGGCGAGAATCGCGCGGCGGGTGGGGTCGGCCAGGGCGGCGAAGGTTTGGCTGAGTGTGTCCTGCATGATTTACTGATTGGTTAATTAGCTTGTTGGTATAATACACGGGCTCAGTGAACCGTCAAGGGGGCAGCTGACAAGCTTCGCGGCGGTCTGATGACGACCGTCACTCGCTCTTCCCCGCTCTACGCCGCCCGGTATTCTTCCGCCATGTCCGACCTCCCTGAACAGCTGAACCGCGCCCTCACCGGCCGCTACCAGGTCGAGCGCGAGCTCGGCCGCGGCGGCATGGCCACGGTGTACCTGGCCGAGGACCTCAAGCATCGGCGGCGCGTCGCGATCAAGGTGCTCAACCCGGAACTCACCGCATCGCTCGGCGGCGAGCGCTTTCTCCGCGAGATCGAGACCACCGCCAACTTGCGCCATCCGCACATCCTGCCGCTCTACGACTCGGGCGATGCGGAGGGGCTGCTCTTCTACGTGATGCCGCTGGTGGAAGGCGAGTCGCTGCGCGATCGGCTCAATCGCGAAAAGCAGCTGCCCGTGGACGAGGCCCTGCGCATTGCGCGCGAGTGCGCCGACGCGCTCAGCTACGCGCACGCGCGCGGCATCATCCACCGCGACGTGAAGCCGGAGAACATCCTGCTCGAGAGCGGCCACGCGGTCATCGCCGACTTCGGCATCGCGCGCGCGATGCGTGCGGCGGGCGCGAGTTCGCTCACGGGCACCGGCATGGCCGTGGGCACCCCGGCCTACATGAGCCCCGAGCAGGCATCGGGCGATGACGACGTGGACGGTCGCAGCGACCTCTACGCGCTCGCGTGCGTGCTGTACGAGATGCTCGCGGGCCAGCCGCCGTTCACGGGACCGACGGTGGAGAGTATCGTGCGACAGCACATGGTGGTGGACGCGCCACCGGTAACCAACCTGCGACCGGTGGTACCGCCGCTGGTGGCCTCAGCGCTGCAGCGCGCACTGGCCAAGAATCCGACGGACCGGTTCAATCCGGTGGCGCAGTTTGCGGAGGCGATCGGTCCGCAGGCGGTGGCGAGTTCCGGCGTGATGAGCGCGGCGACGC
>JAYTVE010000521.1:0-10925 GCA_043744185.1 Gemmatimonadota bacterium
GGACTCGTGGAGAAGAGGATGCGCCGCCCGTCCCGGAAGAACTGCGGTCGCTCCGCGTGGTGCGATGTCGTGACGCGACTCATCGACGGCGGCGACAGCTCGGCGCGCCAGACGTCGGTGGCGCCGTCCAGGCTGCCGGATTCCACCTCGATGAACGTCAGCTGCTTGCCATCGGGCGAGACGCGGGGCCGGTAGTAGATGCCCGCGGGCAATCCGAGGTCGCGGCGACGCCCGTCGCGCGACACCGCGACGAGCTTGTCAATCGCTTCGCGCGATTGTCCGTTGAGGTTCATCACGAGCGTGCCGTCGCCTGAGACATCGTACGCGGCCGCGCCAGCGCCGCCGCTCGCGACGCGCTCCTGCAGCAAGGTGGGGCGCCCGGTGATGCGGCTAGCGCGTGCGTCGAACCCGACGGCCATGAGCGACCCCTCGGGCGAGACGTACAACAGGTGTCCCGTCCCACTGTAGCGCGGGTGTCGTCCCACGACGTCGAGCACGGTGACCTTCCGGTCGTCCATCGAGAGCACGCCGACCGACAGCGAGTCGAGTCCCCCGCCGCGCCATACCGAGACAAGCGCGGTGCGTTGGCCCGGCAGCCAATGCGGGAATCCATATCGGAGCTGACCTCGGGCCGAATCGGGCTTCACGACCAGCGTCGCGTTCGCGTCGTTGACCCCCTTCATCCAGAGCTGGAAGTTGGTGGCATACAGCACGCGTCCATCCGCGCCCCACGAGACCTGTCCATTGCCGTTACCCGTCGGCGCGAAGGGCCGCGCGGTGCCACCGGAGATCGTCAGCCGAACGAGCCGCTGATTCAGGCCGCTCGTATCGGCAAACAGGACTTCGGACCCGTCGGGCGAAATCGCCGCGAAGGTGGCCCCCGCCGAGCCCGGGATCGGCCGAATCGTGCGGTCGCCGAGCGTGCGCACGAAGAGCATGCGCATTCCGCTCGGATACGTGCCCTGGAAGACCACGGTCCGCGCGTCGGGGGAAATCGCGACGGACGCCGACGACACGCTGCCGACCGCGATGCTGTCCGGCCTTGCGATCTCGAACTCGACGGGGCGGGGCGGCGCTGCTGCCGGCGTGCGGCCGATCAGGAGCCATGCGCTGGTGGCGGCCAATAGGGCGACTGCGCCCCATGCCGCGAGCTCGCGGCGCGCGAGTCCGCGCCGCGCACCGGCGCCAGACGGCGCCGCACCATCAGCGCTGGCCGCCGTGGTGCTTCGCACGACCGGCCGCGCCCCGCTCAGCCCTTCGGCGAACTCACGCGCCGACGCCCACCGATCGGCTGGCAGCTTCTCGAGCGCACGCTCGACCGTCGCCTCCACGTACTCGGGCACCGCAGGCCGCGCGATCCGCATCGCGCGCGGTCGCTCGGTGAGCAACCGCGCGATGATCGCCTGTGCGGTAGTCCCCGTGTGCGGCGCCTCGCCCGTGAGCATCTCGTACGTGAGCGCGCCCAGCGAGTAGATGTCGGTGCGCGCGTCAATCACGCGGTCGCCCGTGGCCTGCTCGGGGCTCATGTACTGCGGCGTGCCGAGCGAGAGCCCCGTCTGCGTGACGCGCGCGCCCCCCGCCTTGCTCACTGCGAGCGCGATGCCGAAGTCCGCGACGAGCGGCTGCCCTTCCTGCAGCAGCACGTTCTCGGGCTTCAAGTCACGATGGATGACGCCTTGCCGGTGCGCGTAGTCGAGCGCGTTCGCGATCGCCGTGGCCAGCCGCACCGCCTCGTCCACCGGCAGCTGCTTCTCGCGATCCAGGCGCGCACGGAGCGACTCGCCCTGCACGTACGGCATCACGTAGAAGAGCAGCTCGCCCGCGGCCCCGGAGTCGAAGAGCGGCAGCAGGTTCGGGTGCTGCAGGTTGGCCGTGACTTCGATCTCGGCCAGGAACCGGTCCACGCCGAGCACGGCGCCCAGATCGGGGCGCAGCACCTTGAGGGCGACCTTGCGGTTGTGCCGCACGTCGCGGGCGAGGTAGACGGTCGCCATCCCACCCTCGCCGATCAGGCGCTCGATGATGTACCTGTCCGCGAGGGCGGCGGCGAGCTGGTCGGTGGGGTTCACGGAGACTTTGTGGAGGGCGAGCGAAGGTACTGCCGAGAGAATGCGAGGGCCAGCAGCAGGGCACCGGCGTGCCGTTGCGCGCTGCCGGTTGGCCTCGCTGCGCGGCTGTCGCCACGGCATACTTCCGGCTCACACATGGTGATTCTCCTCTCCCGCCCACCAGTGGATCGCGAAACCGACGACAGCGGGAATCCGGCGCGTACGGTGAAGTTCTCGTGAGTGATCCGTCGGGCATTCTCGTGGTTGCCGCCACCGCGCGCGAGCTTGCCCCGTCGCGCGGGTGGCGCACGCTCGTGTGTGGCGTCGGGCCGGTCGAGGCGGCGGCGGCAATGGCGGCGGCCATCGCCGAGCGTCTGCCGCGCGCGATTCTCCATGTCGGCATCGCGGGTAGTCGGCGCGTGCCACCGCTCGTGCCCCCTGCGCTCGTGATCGGCGCGGAGTCGATCTACTGCGACATGGACGCGTCGAACCGCTGGGCGCCGCGCACCGTGGCGCCCAGCGGCGTGTTGCTCGAGGCGTCGCAGCGGGTGCTGCCGAGCGCGGTCATGATGACCATCGGCACGAGCGCGCGCGTCGGCGGCACGAGCGGGTGCGATGTGGAAGCGATGGAGGGTTTCGCCGTGCTGCGTGCGGCGCAACTCGCGGGCATTCCCGCAATCGAGATTCGCGCGATTGCCAACGAGATCGCGGAACCCGATCGTGCTCAATGGCATTTTGACGACGCGTTCGCGGCCATCGTGGCCGCAACCCCCGCACTTGTACAGGAATTTGCGCGATGCGTGAACTGACCTTCGGCTTCTCGCCCTGCCCGAACGACACCTTTGCATTTCACGCGTTGGTGCACGGGCTCGTGTCGGCACCCTTCGCGGTCAAGCCCGTGCTGCTCGACATCGAAGAGCTGAACCGTCGCGCTCACACCGGCGCACTCGACCTCACGAAGCTGAGCGTCGGCGCCTTTGCCGGCATCGGCGACCGCTACCGCATGCTCCGCAGTGGCGCGGCCCTCGGCATGGGCGTCGGGCCGTTGGTTGTCGCGAGGGGTGCCATGACGCTAGCCGACGCGATGAAGGGCACGGTCGCCATACCCGGACGCGAGACCACCGCGTACCGGTTGCTGCGGCTTGCCGCCCCGCACATCGATACAGTGGTGGAGCTGCGCTACGACCGGATTCTCCACGCGGTCGAGAGCGGCGAAGTGGACGCGGGGCTCATCATCCACGAGAGTCGCTTCACCTATCAGGATCACGGATTGGTGAAGGTGATCGACTTGGGCGACTGGTGGGAGCACGATACAGGGCTGCCGGTGCCCCTCGCGGGGATTTGTGCGCGCGCAGACCTGGACGACGAGATCGTGACGGCGGCCGAGCACGCCATTCGCAGTTCGGTGCAGTACGCGTTCGACAACCGCGAAGCGAGTCGCGCCTATGTGCGCGCCAATTCGCAGGAAATGTCGGACGCGGTGTGCGACCAGCACATCGCGCTGTACGTGAACGCGTTCAGTCTCGACGTCGGGGACGACGGGTTGCAGGCGATCGCGCGGTTGGTGGCGCATGCGTGAGCAGCGCGACTGTCGCGGGGCTGTGGCCACAGGTAAGCTCCGATCATGTCGATGACAACCGAGCCAATTGATGATGCGGATCGAGAGTTCATCGCGTGGAAGGCGCGGTGGGCTGCCCTATGCGATGCGGTGGGCAAGGCCGTGAGCGCGCCGCCCACCTTGCTGGAGCGACTGTGGTCCGATCGCAGGTGACCGCGATGCGGCTGGTCCTCGCGCTGGGCAAGCTGCTTCCCATGCTGGCCGGCGCGCAGGGCGCACGCCGCGAGCCGATCATCGACATGCACCTGCACGCAAAGACTGCAGCGGCATACGGTGCGACGGGACTTCCGCTCTGCGCGCCGATGGTCACGATCCCGACGTGGGACCAGCGTGACCCCATCGGTGAAGGGCGCAACGCGAAGCCGACCTGCGCGAAGCCGCTCATCTCGCCCGCCACGGACGCCCAAGTCCGCGACGGCACGATAGAACGCATGACGCGCTACAACATCTACGGAGTACTCGGCGGCTCGCCGGAGTTGGTGGCCGAGTGGCAGCGCGCGGCGCCCGGGCGCTTCATGGCGGGGCTCGACGTGCGCTTCGACCCGCAGACAGCGCAGGGATTCGCGTCCACGCCGGCAGGCGTGCTCCCGCGTGCATTGCCGCCCGACTCGATTCGTGCGCTTCACACGCGCGGTGCACTGTCGGTGCTCGCGGAGCTCTCCAACCAGTACGCGGGCATTGCGCCGGACGATCCGCGCATCGATCCGTACTTCGCGCTGGCGGAAGCGCTGGACGTTCCGGTCGGCATTCATATTGATGGTGGCGGCCCCGGTGCGACGTACAACGGCACGCCGGGCTATCGCGCACGCCTGCAGAATCCGTTCACGCTCGAGGAGGTGCTGATCAAGCACCCCGGGTTGCGGCTCTACATCATGCACGCCGCCTTCCCGATGATCGAGCCGCTCGAGGCGATGCTGCTCGCCCATCCGCAGCTGTACGTGGAGCTGGGCTACATCGCGAGCGTGGAGCCTCGGCCGGCGTACTACCGCTTCCTGCGACGGCTGGTGGAGGATGGCTTCGGCGAGCGCATCATGTTCGGATCGGACCAGATGATCTGGCCGGGGATGATCGACGAGGCGGTGCACGCGCTCGAGCAGGCCGCCTTCCTGACCAAGGCACAGAAGCGCGCGATCTTCTACGACAACGCGGCGCGGTTCCTCCGGTTGAGTGCGGCAGAAATGGCGCGGCAGCACGGGGGGACGAAGTGAGCAACGAGGACATGCAGGTCCCTCGCTTCGCGACGGACGACAGCGGGCGGCGCCTCGCGGCGGCGCTCGCCGACCGCTACACCATCGAGCGCGAGCTTGGGCAAGGCGGCATGGCCACCGTCTACCTCGCGCACGACCTCAAGCACGAGCGCGACGTCGCCATCAAGGTGCTGCACCCGGATCTGGGCGCCGCACTCGGTGGCGACCGCTTCCTGAGCGAGATCAAGACCACCGCGAAGTTGCAGCATCCGCACATCCTGCCGCTGCTCGACAGCGGTGCCGCCGACGGATTGCTCTACTACGTGATGCCGTACGTCACGGGCGAGACGCTGCGCGCGCGTCTCGAGCGCGAGCGCCAACTGCCGATCCACGACGCGCTGCTTATCGCGCGCGAAGTCGCCGATGCGCTCGGCGCGGCGCACGCGCTGGGCATCATCCACCGCGACATCAAGCCCGAAAACATCCTGCTGCAGAACGGCCACGCAGTGGTGGCCGACTTCGGCATCGCGCTCGCGGTGCAGAGTGCCGGTGGGGCCCGCATGACACAGACCGGCCTGAGTCTGGGCACGCCACAGTACATGTCGCCCGAGCAAGCCATGGGCGAGCGCACCATCGACGCGCGCACCGACGTGTACGCGTTGGGCGCGGTGACATACGAAATGCTCGCGGGCGATCCGCCGTTCACGGGCTCGAGCGTGCAGGCGATTGTCGCCAAAGTGCTCAACGAGCGGCCGACGCCACTGCACACGCTGCGCGACACGGTGCCGCCGCACGTCGAGGCGGCTGTGCTGGCAGCGCTCGCCAAGTTGCCAGCCGATCGCTTTCCAGGCACGGCGGCGTTCGCAGCCGCACTGGACGCCGACACACGCGCGAACCTCCGAGGCGCCGCGTCAGCACCCACGCGTGTCGCGACGGTGCAGGTCACCCGTGCGCTCGTGGCTGCCGCGCTGCCGATCGTTGCAGTGACGGCCGCGCTCGGCTGGTGGCTCGGCCGCTCCAACGGTGCCACCGACACGCCCCTCGCCCACCTCGGCAAGACCATCCAGGTCACGTGGGAGCCGGGCCTCGAAGTCATGCCGGCCATCTCACCCGACGGAAAGGCGGTCGCCTATGCCTCCGGCAACGGTGCACGCTTTCGCATCTATGTGCGGCCCGTCGCCGGCGGGCGTGCCGTGCCGCTCACCGAGGATTCCACCGCGGTCGAGACGCATCCGCAGTGGTCACACGACGGCAGCCGCATCCTCTATCTCTCCAGTGGTCGCGTGTTCAGCGCCAGCGGTGGTGGCGGCGGCGTGCGGCAGGAGCTTCCCGCGCGCACCGTTCCCATCGTCGCGGCCGCATGGTCGCCCGACGAGAAGCGGCTCGCGTTCGTGGCGGGTGACACCATTTACGTGCGCGAGGCCGACGGACGGGAGCGTCGCTTGGTGAGCGTGTTTCAGCCGTCGCTCTGCCACTGGGGCCCCAGCGAGCGGATCGCGTGCACATCGGGCAATGTGTTCTACACGACGCCGGGCACCGCGTACAACAACCACGCGCCAAGCCGAGTCGTCGTCGTGAACGTTGCGGACGGCGCCGTGCACTCGGTTACCGACAGTGCGACGGCCAACCTTTCGCCCCGCTGGTCGACGGATGGACGCTGGCTCTACTTCATCTCGAACCGCCTTGGACCGCCCGATCTCTTTGCCCAGCGCATGAGCGACGGCGGTGACCCGGTCGGCGTGCCGCGCCGCGTCACGACCGGCCTCGGCCTCAACACGTTCTCGCTTTCGGCTGATGGTTCGCGCCTCGCGTATGCGACCATGACGGAAACAGCGAACATCTGGTCGCAGCCGTTCAGCGGGGCACCGGTTCGTGCGGGCGAGCGACCGACGCAAGTCACCATCGGGCAGCAGACGATCGAGAATTTCTCCGTCACGCGCGACGGACAGTGGCTCGTTTACGACTCCGATCTTTCGGGGAACTCGGACATCTACCGCATGCAGCTGCCTGCCGGCACGCCGGAGCGCATCACGAGCGACCCGGCCGACGATTTTGCGCCCGCGCTCTCGCCCGACGGCAAGCAGGTCGCGTTTCACTCGTACCGGTCCGGTTCACGCGACATCTTCATCCAGCCGCTCGACGGTGGTTCTCTCGTGCAGGTGACGGCTACGCCGCTGCAGGAGGCTGTTCCCTCATGGTCGCCGGACGGTCGCAAGCTGGCGTTCTTTGAACTGGCCTACCCAGGTGCGATGTACATCGCAACGCGCGGCGCTGACGGGAAGTGGACCGCGCGCCAACGGCAGACGAGCGCCAACTGGCCACGCTGGTCCAACGACGGGCAACGGCTCGTCTACTCTGACTACGTCATTGGTGGGGCACTCTGGATCGTCGCCGCGGACTCCGGTGCGCCGCGACGCCTCTACGATCCTGCCACGACGCTCCCACACACAGCCGAGACGATGCTCTGGAGCGACGACGACCGCACGATCTGGTTCAAGACGCACGACGCAAATGGCCTCGCCTCCATCTGGGGCGTGAGCGCGGCGGGCGGTACGCCGCAACAACTCGTGACGCTCGGCGACGAGCGTCTGCGCTCCGACCGGTACGAGTTCCACGTCGCGCGCGGCCGACTCTACTTCACGCTCAAGGACCGGCAGGCGAACGTCTGGGTAATGGACGCCAGCCGATGAAGTCCTGGGTTGGGCGAGATGTTGACACGTAGTACAAAAGAACTACGTTTGTAACACATGAAGGATTCTCACCTGACCGTCCGCCTTCCGCTGTCGCTCGCACGCGCGATGACCCGTTTCGCGCGAGCGCGGGGGCTCTCGAAGTCCGACGTCGCGCGAGAAGCGGTCACCCGATTCCTCGGACATCGGACGGACGAACCGGCCGCCGTGGTGACCGCCGGCGAGGTGGCGCGGCGGTGGGCGAGCCTTCCGCGCCTGACCGCCGCGGAGACCGCCTCGTTCGAAGCGGACCTCGTGGCCGCTCGCGCGTCGCTCCCGACCGTGCGCACCCCTTGGGCCTGATCGTCGACACCTCGGTGCTGATCGCCGCCGAGCGCGGCGCGGTCCGGATGGAGGCGCTGCTCGAGGCATATCGCGCCGAGCCCGTGGGCATCGCGGCCATCACGGCGTCGGAGCTGCTGCATGGATGTCATCGTGCCACGACGTTGGCCGTGCGCGTGCGGCGTACCGCGTTCGTGGAGGGGCTGCTTACCATGCTGCCCGTGCTGCCATTCGGGCTGCCTGAGGCGCGTCGGCATGCGGAGCTCTGGGCGGAACTCGCCCGCGACGGCTCGATGGCCGGGCCGCATGACATGCTGGTTGGGGCGACTGCGCTCGCTCGGGGCGACGCCGTTGCGACGCTCAACCAGCGGGAGTTTCGCCGCATCGCAGGGCTCGTGGTGGTGGACCTCGGCCCCTACGCGACGTGAGTGCGCGCCGTCAACTGTTCAACGTGACGCGCAGGTCGCGGTAGGAACAGCAGCACGTCCTTCACGTCGCTCAGGACGACAATGGCGTCGCGCTCCCGACGATGAGCCGCGCCCGTCAGCGCCGGACCCGCACCTACAACCGGTCGATCATCTCCTGCGTGATGAGCACGGTGCCCTTCTCCGTGCGCCGGAACCGCTTCGCATCGGCCACAGGATCTTCCCCCACCTGCAATCCCTCGGGGATGTTGACGCCGCGATCCACGACCACGCGCTTGAGCCTCGCTGAGCGCGCGATGTTGACGTAGGGCAGCACCACCGCGCCGTCCAAATGCGCGAACGAGTGCGCCTTCACGCCGGTGAACAGCAGCGAGTGGTGCACGTGCGCCCCTGACACGATGCACCCACCCGAGACGAGCGAATTGAGCGCCTGCCCGCGTCGATGCGGCTCGTTGTGCACGAACTTGGCCGGCGGCGTGATCTCGCCGTAGGTCCAGATCGGCCAGCTCTGCTCATAGAGGTCGAGCGATGGCACGACGCTCGTGAGGTCGATGTTCGCCTCCCAGTACGCGTCAATCGTTCCCACGTCACGCCAGTACGCCTCCGACTCTCCGGGCGACTTCACGCACGACGTCGAGAAGCGGTGCGCCACCGCCTTGCCGTGCGCCACGACGTACGGGATGATGTCCTTGCCAAAATCGCGGCTCGAGTTCGGGTCGGCCGCGTCGTGCTTGAGCAGCTCGAAGAGGTACGACGTCTTGAACACGTAGATCCCCATGCTCGCGAGCGCCATGTCAGGACTGCCGGGAATGCCGGGCGGATCCTTCGGCTTCTCGAGAAACGTGACGATGCGGTCGGTCGCGTCCACGCCCATGACGCCGAACCCGCTCGCCTCGGTGCGCTTCACCTCGAGGCACCCCACTGTCACGTCCGCTGTCTGGTCCACGTGCTGCTGCAGCATCAGCTCGTAGTCCATCTTGTACACGTGATCGCCTGCGAGGATGATCATGTACTCCGGCCGGTAGCTGTCGATGATATCCATGTTCTGGAAGACAGCATCGGCCGTGCCATCGTACCACTGCGTTTCACTCACGCGCTGGCTCGCGGGCAGAATATCGAAGCTCTCGTTGCGCTCCGGCCGCAGGAAGTTCCAGCCGCGTTGCAGGTGGCGGATGAGCGAGTGCGCCTTGTACTGCGTGGCCACGCCGATGCGGCGAATGCCCGAGTTGAGCGCATTCGACAAGGCAAAATCGATGATGCGTGACTTGCCGCCGAAGTACACGGCCGGCTTGGCGCGGCTGTTGGTGAGTTCGTGAAGGCGGGAGCCACGGCCACCGGCGAGCACGTACGCCATGGCATTGCGGCTGATGATGCCACCGCGGGATTGTGCCGTCATCTCGAGCGTATCAGTTCGGGTGAAGCCCGTCTCCGGGAAGACGTGCATGTCGTGGTGCGCCTCCCTCACTTTGCACCCGGGTCACACGCGGCGTAAGGTTGGGCAATGAAAATCCTCTTCGCGGCCGCCGAGGTCGATCCCTGGGTCAAGACGGGCGGCTTGGCCGACGTGGCAGGTGCCCTCCCTGCCGCCTTGTGCGCCGCCGGACACGCTGTCCGCGTGGTCATGCCCCGCTACCGCGTGATGCGCGAACGCGACCTGCCCGTCGCGGGTCCGGTCGCGGCCACTTTCCTGCCCGTAGGCGAATGGGCTGAGGAGATGCGCATCTGGCGGCTTGCCGCCGGCACCACCCCCACCTGGTTGCTGGACATCCCGGCCGCGTTCGAGCGCGCCGCGATCTACGGCGAAGCCGACGACCACCGCCGCTTCATCCTCTTCGCCCGTGGCGTACTGGCCTTCATGCAGCACCAGCGCGAGGTGGACGGCTGGGTGCCCGACGTGGTGCACACGCACGACTGGCACACGGCGCTCGTCTCCAACTACCTGCGCACCTACTACGCCTACACGTTCGGCAACGTCGCCGCGGTCTTCACCATTCACAACCTCGCGTATCAGGGCGCGTGCGCTCCCAACGTGATGGCGCTCGCCGGACTCTCCGATCCGGGACACATCGAGCAGACGCTTGGGCCCCGCATCGCCGGCTCCTTCAACTTCATGGCGCGCGCGCTCCGCTACAGCGACATCATCACCGCCGTGAGCCCCACTTA
The DNA here is from genome assembly GCA_043744185.1 of Gemmatimonadota bacterium. Classification (GTDB taxonomy): domain Bacteria; phylum Gemmatimonadota; class Gemmatimonadetes; order Gemmatimonadales; family Gemmatimonadaceae; genus JACPPC01. The sequence goes on from JAYTVE010000521.1 coordinate 10,453, forward strand.
CGCGCGCGAGATCATGACGCGCGAGTATGGCGAGGGACTCGACGGTCTGCTGCGTTCGCGTGGTAATCGCGTGACCGGCATTCTCAACGGCATCGACACCACCACGTTCGATCCTGCCAACGATCCCAACATCACGGCGCCATTCAGCACGGCCGACATGGCCGGCAAGGCCGAGTGCAAGGCGGCGCTCCAGCGCGAAGTCGGCCTCGTGCCGGACCCGGCTCGTCCGCTGCTCGGCGTCGTTTCGCGGCTCGTGGACCAGAAGGGGTTCGAGCTGCTCGACGCCGCGCTTCCGTGGATCATGCGACACACCAATGCACAGCTCGTGCTGCTTGGCTCGGGCCGTGCACCGCTCGAGAACGCCTTCCGGGCGCACGCCGCCGCCAATCGCGGGCGAGTTGCCGCGCGCATCGGCTTCGACGCCGCGCTTGCGCAGCGCATCTACGCCGGTAGCGACATGTTCGTCATGCCAT
>JAYTVE010000522.1:0-10902 GCA_043744185.1 Gemmatimonadota bacterium
ATGTCGGCCTCGGTCTGCGCCAGCACCGAAATCGAGCGCAGCCGGTCGGTGCCCATCAGGCGGAAACGTGCCGTCGTGATCGGCACGAGCACTTGCTCGTCCGGATTGAAGAAGGGGTTCGATTGCCCCTTCGACTTGAACACGCCGATCACGGTGAAGAGGAGTCCGCGAATGCGGATCGTCTCGCCCACGATCGCATCCGGTGACTGGAGCCCCAAATTGGTGACCACCGCGGGACCCACTACTGCCACGCGCTGGCGGCTCCGGTCCTCACCGTCGGTGAACATGCGCCCGCGCTCGAGCTCGTACTTGCGCACCGTCATGTAGTTGGCGCTCGTGCCCACCACCTGCGTGTTGGTGTTGGCGCTCTGGAACTGCACCTGGTACTGGCTGCTCATCTCGGGCTGCACCCCCGTGATGAATTTGGCCTGCGCCACGAGCGCATCGGCGTCCTTGAGGTAAAGGCGCGCCCGGTCCGACCCCGAGGCCACGCCGCGCCCGAAGATCTGCCCGGGGCTCACGGTCAGCAGCGTGGTGCCCAGCGCGGCGATCCGGTTCTTGATCGACGTCTGCGCGCCCGACCCCAGCGCCACCATGGCGATCACCGCCGCCACGCCGATGACGATGCCGAGCATCGTCAACAGCGAGCGCAGCTTGTTCGCCCGAAGCGCGCCAAGCGCGACACGAAGAATCTCGCCAAAGAGCATCGGTTATCCGCGCGGGCCCTTGGTGCCGCCACCGCCGGCCGCGGGCGCGGCTCCTTGCTTGGCGCCCGGCATGCCGGCGCCCGTCATCGTCTTGAACTGCTCGTTGTTCTTCTGGCGCTGCGCCTGCAGCTGCGCGGCGGCGAGCATCGCCACCTTCTCGCCTTCCTGCACGCCGCTCAGCACTTCGCTGTAGTCGTAGTTGCGAACGCCCAGCCGCACGAGGCGCGGCGCGTACTGGCCCTTGGCGTCCTGCACGAACACGAGCCCCGTGCGAACCTTGCTGCCGCCGCCCGAAGCGGAATCCGGCTTGCCGCCCGCCATCTTCTGGCCGCGACCGCCCGGTCCACCTTTCGCATCGCCGGCGCCACCGCGTGCGCCGCCCTTGGCACCACGCGCATCCGCCACCTCGCCGCCCGCGCTACCGCGCATGCCACCGCCCAGCTTCTGCGTGCTGTCGCCACCCGGCACGCCGCCCGACGGCGGGCCACCCATGCCCGGCTTCTTGCCGCCGCCACGCTGCGCATCGAGGCTCGCGCGCGCGCTGTCGGGGTCGATCCCCACCAGCGCCGCCGCCGTCGCGATTTCGCGCACGCTCCGCACCGCATCATTCGACACGGCCAGCACGCCGGGCTTCCGTTCGATCGTGATAGACACTTCGCCGTTCATGCCCGGACGCAGCAGCCCCTCTTCATTCCGCAGCGACACCAGCACCGGGAACATCGTCACGCTCTGCTGCACCACGGCTTGCGGCTCGATCTTCTCCACCGTGCCCATGAACGGCCGGTCGGGAAACGCATCGATCGTCACCTTCACGTCCTGACCCGGCTTCAACCCGCCCACGTCCGTCTCGTTCACGAGTGCGCGCGAGCGCACCTTCGACAGATCCGCCATCTGCACGAGCGTCGTGCCGCCGCCCACCGCGTTCAGACTCGACGTGATGATCGTGCCGAGTGACACGCTCTTGGTGATGATCGTGCCCGAGATCGGCGCGCGCACCACCGCATCCTCGAGCCGTTGCTTCGCGATGTCGAGCGAGGCACGCGCGCTCACCACCTGCGCCTGCGCCTGCGCGTACTGCAGTTGGGCGGTCTCGTTCTCGGTGCGCGTGATGACCTTGCCCTGGTACAGGTCATCCGAGCGCTTCCGCTGCGCATCGGCCACCGACACGCTCGCCTCGGCCGCCTTCGCGTTGGCCGCCGCCTGGTCGTACTGGTTCTGCACGTCGCGCGTGTCGATCGAGACGAGCACATCGCCCTGCTTCACGACGCTTCCCACCTCGACGGCCATCTTGATGATCTGCCCCGAGGCGCGCGACTTGATGTCAACCACGTTGATCGGCTCGACCGTGCCCGTGGCCGAGGCATCCACGACGATGTCGCGGCGCTGAATCGGCTCCGCCGGAACCGGCGCGCTCTTGGCACTCTCTCCGCCGCCGCAAGCGGCCAGCGCGACGAACACCGGCATGAGGACACGCATGCGCGCGCTCACAGGTCCCGCCCGATCAGCTGCTCGAGCTGCGCCTTGGCGTTGCGATAGTCGAACCGTGCCTGGATGAGCGCCGCGCGTGCCTGGTTCAGTGCGGACTGCGACGTGAGCACGTCGAGCAGCGTGGAGGCACCGAGCGTGTAGCGTTGCGTCTGCACGCGGAGATCCTCGTCTGCAGCCGCGACGGACGCATGCTGGATTGCGATCTGCTGCTCGGCCGTGCGCAGGAGGCCGAGTTGCTGGGAGAAGTTCTGGCGCGCGAGGAAGAGTGCATCGCGCAACTGCGCCGCGGCGTTGTCCTCGGCCACGCTCGTGTTCACCACGCCCTGTTCGCGCACGAGGCCGTTGGTGAGCGTGTACGACAGCTGCAGGCGCAGCACGTTCTGGAACGCGGCCGCGCCGACGGGAGCATAGCTGGTCTGCGGGTTGTTGCCGGTCGTGCCGTAGCTGAGCGTCACGGCGGGCAGGTAGCCGCCGAGCGAGGCCTTGGCGGCGGCCTGCGACGAGTTGAGCTGGGCCTTGGCGGCGCGTACGGCCGGGCCGTTCTCGGCGAGGCCGAGCATGGCCGTCGAGTCGAGCGTGATGAGGACCGGGTCGGCGGTGTCGGCCGTGATCGGCGTGACCGGCACCGGCGACTGCACGAGGCGCGTGAGCGCGGCGTTCGCGTTGGCCACGTTGTTGCGCGCGGAGAGGAGCGCGAGCTTCGCGTTGCCGACGGTGATGACGGAGCGGAGCGAGTCGGACTTGGTGGCTGCGCCCGCCTGCACGCGCGCGGCGGCGGCCTTGAACTGCTGGTCGGCCGCGTCGAGCTGGGCGCGCGCCGCCGCCATCTGCTCGCGCGAGGCGAGCGCCGCGAAGTACTGCTGCTTCACCTGGAAGGCGACGTTGTAGCGGGCCGCGAGTTCGTTGGCGTCGGCCGTGCCCTCGTCTGCGCGCGCGCCCCGCAGCGCGTAGAGGCGCGAACCGCCGGTGAAGAGCGGCAGAGTGGCATTGAGGCCCACCGAGCTGTTCCACGGTGCGCCGTTGTAGGTGCCGATCACGCCGTTCGGGGTGATGATCTGCCCCACGGTGTTCACGCCGCCCATCGTGCCGGTGATCGTCGGCGTGAAGGCGCCGAACGCCGCGCGCGTGGCCGCGCCGGTGGTGCGCAGCGCGCCGCGCGCCTGTGTCGTGAGCGGCGCATTCTGTTGGGCCTGCTTGACCGCCTCCGCGAGCGTGATCGGTCGCGCATCCGGCGTGGTCGACACCATGATCTGCGCCGCGCTCACCGAGGGGACGGCGAGCGCGAGGGCGAGGAGCACGCGCTTCATCGGCGGTTCCCCTTGATCGTGTCGGCTGCCATCTCCTTGAGCACTGCCTCGAACTCCACTTCCTGCGCCGGCGTGAGGATGCGGCGGATCTGCGAGCGCGCGTTGAGGCGGATCGAGTCCATTTTCGGGCGCACCGGCTTGAGCACGTCCGTCATCTGGCGGTGGCGGTCGTCGAGAATCGAGTCGACGCGCTCGCGCTGCGCCGGCGTGAGGTCGAGACGATCGCTGAGCTGCTTGCGCATTGCGCGCTGCTGGTCGCTGGCGCGCAACGAACGCCCATCGGCGAACATCCGATTGGCGGAGAAGCCGAGCACGCCCCCCGTGAGGAGGGCGCCCAGCAGGAACATCGAGGCGGTCTGGCGGGAACGCATTGCGGAAGTCGTGCGAAAGGGAAGCGGAACGTCGGTACTACGGGTCTAGTAGTTCGTCATCAGGTAGCGCAGCGTCTCTTCGCGGGCCGGCTGCTCGCCCTTCTCGAGCGCGGCGCGCGCGGCCGGCTGGGACGTGTTGAGCACGTTGCGGTACGCCATGCGCTCGTCGGCCTCGCGGGCGCGCCAATCGAGCACGCCGGCGGCGACGGCGAGCAGCGCGGCTGCGGCCACCGTCCAGCGTGCCCACGGCACGAACGAGGCATAGACGCCGGTGTCCGCCTCGTGCAGCGTCCGCATGACGCGGCGCTGCAGGCTCTCCCAATAGTCCGCCGACGCCGGTGCCGCGTATTCGGCGCGCAGGAGGCGGGTCAGTTCGTCGTCGTCACCGCCATCGCGGTGCAACTGCAGGCGCTTGCTCATGAGTCACTCCTCAGGTCGCCCAGGCGCTGACGCAGGTGCGCGCGGGCGTGGTGCAGGTCGGAACGGGCGGTCCCTTCCGGGATCGAGAGCATTTCCCCGATCTCGCCATGGCGGAACCCCTCGACATCGTGCAACACGAGGACGGAGCGCTGGCGGAGGGGTAGGTGGCGGAGCGCCTCGGTGAGGCGTTCGCGCAGGTTGCGCGCTTCGGCCGGATCGCGATACGGCGAGGCGTGCACGTCGGTGAGTTCATCCGCGTCGCGCACCTTGCGGCGGCGCGTCACGTCGAGCGCGGCGTTGGCCACGATCCGGTGGAGCCATGCGCCGAACGGCTGTTCGGGGCGGAACCGGTCGAGCGCGCGCCACGCGTGCAGGAAGGCGTCCTGCACGGCATCCTCGGCATCCTCGTGCGACAGCACGATCGCGCGGGCCACCGCGTACGCGCGACGCTGGTGCCGTCGCACGAGCGCGGCGAACGAGCGCTCGTCTCCGGCCTGCGCATCCATGACAAGCGCACGCTCCGCCGCCGGATCGACGGCGTCGATCGGCGTTGTCACGAGACGAAGGGCGGGTGCGGAGTTGTCGGCCATGTGGGAGACTGGGGAATCTGCTGACCATACGGCTCGGGCGCACGGTCCGTTGACGTCACCATCTCCCGCGCGCTCACGCTGCGACGCCCGCGAGCCCGAGTTCGCCCGCGATCCCGCGCATGGCGCCAATCACCACGCCAATGTGCTGGTCGAGGTCCACGCCCAGCTCCTCGGCGCCCTGCAGCACGTCCTCGCGGCTTACGCCGCGCGCGAAGCCCTTGTCCTTCATCTTCTTCCGCACGCCGGCCGGCTCGACTTCCATGAGACTCTTGCTGGGGCGCACGAGCGCGGTGGCAGTCACGAGGCCGCAGAGTTCGTCGACGGCAAAGAGCGCCTTGGCCATCGGGGTCACGCGCGGAGTGTGGCAATAATGGGCGTGGCCCAGAATCGCCTCACAGATGTCCTCGGGGTAGCCGCGCTCCCTGAGGATGGCGACGCCCTGGGCGGGGTGCTCGTCGGTGGCGGAGTGGGCGGCATTGGGCCACCGCTCGTAATCGAAGTCGTGGAGCAGCCCGGCGACTCCCCACCGCTCGGCGTCGCCTCCGAGGACGGCGGCGTAGGCGCGCATGGCGGCCTCCACGGAATACATATGTTTCCGCAAGGAATCCGACGCCGTGAATTCCTGCATCAAAGCAAGGGCGTCAGCACGCGGGGGGCACGAGGGTTGCGTCATGATTTCTCTGAACACCCGTCCGGGGGACATGGTTTGTGACCGGGGTCACCTTGCCCGGTCGATGATCACCCTACAGAATAACTTCCTCCGGACCGCCTAAGTGACGGTCGGGTCACCTTTTCCAACCCGCATGCGCCCGTCGAACGGACTTGCTCGCCGACTCACCATCCTCGGGGCGCTGTGTAGCGTCCTGTTGGCAACGTGTGAGCCGTTTTCCACAAAGCCGAGCACGGGTGGGACCGGCGGTGGCAGCTCCAATGTCGTGGTCAAGATTGATTTGTCCACGTTGAGCCTCAAGAAGGCCGCGATTGTGCCGGGCGGCGTCGACTCGCTCGTGCTGCTGCCGGTCGGTTACGATCTCCCGGTCTTGCCGATCACCGCGACGGTCAACGGCGTTCCGATCCAGAACCCGACGTACGTCCTCGACTCGCGCGATCCACTTTCGATCGAGACGAACGTCCGGCAGCTCACGGTCAAGAAGCGTTCGGCGACGAACGGCGTGTGGGTGCGGGCGATCTTGCAGGCTGGCGTGAACACGGGCGGCGTGGCGCCGATGGACTCGATCCTCGTCCGCGCGGTCACGAAGACGGTGGTGACCCCCCGCCCGACCGTCGTGGTAGCGGCGCTCAAGGACACGATCCCGCTGCTCGCTTACGCCCTCGGCATTCCGAAGGCGAGCGGTGCGATCGACACGATCGGCGTTCCGGATTTCACCTATCGCTCGACCAACCCGGCCGTCGCCACCGTTGACGCGAACGGCAAGTTGGCCACGATCGGCAACGGCAGCGCGACCGTGTACGCGAAGTCGGATTTCGATTCGGTCGCGTTCACGGTCACCGTCAAGCAGCAGATCGCCGCGTGGCGCCTGAGCCAGGACACGACCACGGTCGCGGCCATCGGCGACACCGGTTCGGTGACCGCCACGGCGCTCGACCTGCGCGGCCAGGTGGTCGATACCACCGTGACCAACGCCCAGCCCTCGTGGACGCTCACCGACCCGTCGCTCGCCACGCTCCAGACCAATGGCAAGTCGGCGAGCATGATTGCGCTCGTCAATGGTTCCACGGCGCTCAACGCGCAGACCGTCACGACCGACACGTCGGTCACCCGCTTCCTCGGCGGCGCCACGCTGGTGAAGAAGGTCGGGCAGCTCCGCGTCTCGCAGATCGCCACGGCGATGCTCTCCGTCGGACTCGACTCGACGACGATCGAGGCGCCATTTCTGACGTTCAAGTTCCGCGCGCGCCCGCTCGACCGTCGCGGCATCGACATCGTCGGCGGTGCCGCGATCACGTGGAGCTCGACCAACCCGGCCGTCGCCCGCGTCGACACCTCCGGAACCGTCGAGGCGCTCACTGTTGGCACGGCGGTCGTCAAGGCGCAGCGCGACGGCGCCGTCAAGAACTTCCCCGTGGTCGTCACCAACCCGCCCAAGACGATCACGGCGAGCCCGAAACCGATCAGCTTCGTCAGCCTGCTCGACACCGCGCGCATCATCGCGACGGTGCGCAACGCGCGTCCCGACACGCTGTTCACGGCGCCGGTCACGTTCACGTCGGTCGATCCGCTGATCGCGACGATCACGCCGGTGGGCCCGACGGGGAGCAACATCGCACGCGTACAGGGTGTCGCGACCGGTACGACGCGCATCATCATCACGGCCGCGGCCGGTGTCGTGGACACGGTCGTGATCAATGTCGCCAACATCGCCACGCAGGTGACGCTGTCGCCGCGCGCGATCACGCTCGCGTCCATCAACGACTCGACCTCGCCCACGCCGGATGTGCGCAATGCGCGCGGCAACGCGATGTCGGCGAGCGTGGTCACGTGGGTGTCGCGCGATCCGTCGATCATGACCGTCACGGCCACGGGCATCGTCATCGCCCGCGCGCAGGGCACCGCGACGCTCGTCGCGAGCTCCGGCACGGGCTTCGACTCGATCCCGGTCTCCGTCACGAACGCGCGCGCCTCGGTGCGCCTCTCTCCGCGCGGCACGGTGGCCTTCGCCTCGCTGCCACAGACGCTCACCATCAAGGCGGCCACCTACAACGCGCGCGGCGACACGATCCCGGCCACCGCCGCCGCGACCTGGACCACGAGCAATGCGACCGTCGCATCGATCAGCACCTTCTCGGGCGACGTCGTCACGCTGAACATCAATGCGGTCGGTACCGCCCTGCTCACGGCCACCGTGCCCACGGGCGGCGGTGGCACGGTCACCGACACGCTGCGCATCAACGCGACCAACAGCATCGTCAACATCGGCATCAACCCGCCGGGGGTGAGCTTCACCTCGGTCGGTCGCACGCAGCAGATGATCGCGACCGCGACCAACGTGGCCGGCGGCACGATCAACGGGGTCGCCTTCACGTGGGCCAGCTCGACGCCGTCCATTGCCTCGGTCACGGCGACCGGCCTCGTCACCGCGCTCGCGCCGGGCTCTGCATACATCCGGGCCAGCTCCGGAGGAAAGGTCGACTCGGCGGTCGTCACGGTCTCGAGCGCCCCCGATACGGTGCGCATCACGTCGGTCGACACCCTGCTCACCAGCGTCGGCGACAGCTTCCAGCCGGGGGTCCTCTTCAAGGACGCGGCCGGCAACACGCTCGCGCGCGGTACCGTGTCGTGGGGCACCACCGACACTACGGTGGCCAAGGTCAGCAACGCCCCCACCAACCCGGCCGGCCTCGTGCTCGCCACGGGCATCGGCTCGGTGCGCATCAGCGCCACGTCCGCGGCCGCCACGGGCCCGAACGACACGCTGCGCGTTCGCTCGATTCTCGTGACCGTCCGCAACGATCCGTTCCTCGTCACGCTCAACCGCTCGAGCAGTACGCTCACCGCGCTCGGGCAGACGCTCTCGTACACGGCAACGGTCACCAACAGTCGCGGCGCGCCGATCTCGAACCAGGCCGCCGGGCTCACCTGGTCGTCGAGCAACTCGCTGGTCGCCACGGTCGACGCCTCGGGGCTCGCCACGGCCATCGACACTGGCACCGTCACGATCACCGCCACCACCAACGTGTCCGGTGCCACGACGCGCACCGCGACCGCGACGCTCACCATCACCAATAGCGCCGCAAGCGTCACCGTCACGCCGCAGACATTCACGATCTCGGGCGCCACGCGTACGCGCCAGCTGTCGGCCGCGGCCACTAACGGTGCCGGTGCGCCGGTCGTGAACCCGGTCATCACCTGGAGCTCGTCGGCGCCGCTCATCGCCACCGTCTCGACGACGGGCCTCGTCACCGGCCTCGCCAACGGCACGGCCACCCTCACGGCCACCGTGAATGGCGTTGCCGGTACGTCCACCGTGACGGTGCTCGCCGGCTCGGCGTCGCCGGTCACCAGCACCATCAGCACCTCGGCCGCCTCGGTCACGGCCAACGGCGCCGCCGCCGCGACGATCACGGTCCAGCTGAAGGACGCCAACGGCAACAACCTCACGACCGGCACCGATGTGGTCACGATGGCGACGACGTTCGGGTCGCTGTCGTCCGTGTCCGGCGGCAATGGCACCTACACGGCCAGCCTCACCGCCTCGACGCCCGGCACGGCCACGATCACCGCCACTGTGAACAGCGCGGCGATCACCACGACGCCGCCGACCGTCACGTTCGTGCCCGGACCCGCCACTGCGCTGAGTTCGACCATCAGCGTCGCGAGCACCTCCGGCGTGGCCGACGGCTCGACGATCACCCTCACGATCCAGGCCAAGGACGCACAAGGGAACAACCGCAACGTGGCCGGCGATGCCATCGTCATCAGCCGCTCGGGCGTGGGCACCATCGCCGCGGCCACCGGCACGACCAACTCGTCGGGCGTTTACACCACCACCATCAGCTCGACGACCACCGGCACCGCCAGCATCTCGGCCACGCTCAACGGCAATACGATTGTCACCGGCAACCCGGTGATCACCTTCGCGCCGGGCGCCGCAGCCAAGCTCGGGGTCGCCACCCAGCCGGCTGGCGCATCCACCGGCATCGCCTTCCAGACGCAGCCGGCGGTGCAGGTCCTCGACGCGAACAACAACCTCGTCACCTCCTCCGCCGCGCCCATCGCGGTTGCCATCGCGACGGGCGGCGGCACGCTCTCGGGCACGGCGACGGTCAATGCGTCGAGCGGCATCGCGAGCTTTGCCGGCCTCGCCCTCACCGGCACGGCGGGCCCGCGCACGCTGACCTTCACGAGCTCCGGACTGACCGCGGCGACATCGGCGTCCTTCGCGCTCGGCGTCGGCGCGCCAGCCACGCTCGCCTTCCAGGTGGCACCGTCCACCACGGCCAACTCCGGGCAGCCGCTCGCCACGCAGCCGGTCGTGCTCGTGGTCGACATCGCAGGCAACCAGGACACCACCGTCAACGGCACGCTCAACGTCTCGGCGCCCGGTGTGACGCTCTCCGGCAACAGCGTGGCCATCGTCAAGGGCAAAGCCACGCTCACCGCGCTCACCCTGAGCGGCACCGCCAACAGCTACGTCGTCACCTTCAGCGACGGCACGCGGTCGGTGCAGAGCACCGTCATCGTCTCCGCGGGCGCTGCGACCTCGCTGGCCTTCGGTACGGCGCCGTCCACCAGCGCCTCGAGCGGTGCAGCTCTCTCCGCACAGCCCGTGGTGCGTGTGCTCGACGCGAGCAACAACCTCGTCCTTGGCGCCAGCGGCACGATCACCGTGACGACGGGAGCGGGGGCGGCGCTCGCCTCCGCCACCGCGACGATCACCAGTGGCATCGCCACCTTCAGCGGCCTCTCCGCAACCGGCACCGCTGGCAGCTACACGCTGACGTTCAGTGATGGCACGCTGAGCGTGACGTCGCCGCTCACCCTCGGCGCGGGCGCGCCGGCGTCGATTGCGATCCTGACGCAGCCGGCCAACGCCTCCAGCGGCGCCTCGTTCGGCACGCAACCGGTCATTCGCGTCCTCGACGGCAGCGGCAACATCGTCACCGGCTCCACGGCCTCGGTCGTGGCCGCCATCGCCTCGGGCGGCGGTACGCTCGGTGGCAACGCCACGATCAACGCAGCTGGCGGTGTGGCCAGCTTCACCAACCTCTCGATCACCGGCACCACGGGCGCACGCACGCTGTCGTTCACGAGCGGCGTGCTGCCGGTTGTCACCTCCGCGAGCTTCACGCTCGCCGCGGGTGCAGCCACGCAGCTTGCCATCGTCGCCAGTCCGCCCGCGACTGCGACCAATGATGCGCTGCTCGGCACCATCACCGTCCAGCTGAAGGACGCGGCGGGCCACAACGTTTCGCAGTCGGGCACCACGGTCAACGCCTCGATCGCGTCGGGTGGTGGCAGCTTGCAGGGCACCGTGGCCGCGACCACGGACCCGAGCGG
>JAYTVE010000523.1:0-3178 GCA_043744185.1 Gemmatimonadota bacterium
ACGATGATCTCGCGCACGCCAGCGACGGCCGCGGGAATCACGCCCATGAGCACCGAACTGGGGTACGCCGCGCGACCTCCCGGCGCGTAGACGCCCACGCGGTCGAGCGCATCGGGTCGTCGCCCGACGGTGACGCCGGGCTCCGTTTCCACGATGACCTCGGTCGGCCGAGCGGCTTCGCTGGCACGCCGCAGGTTGCCAGCGGCGCGCTGGAGGGCGCCGCGCAGCTCGGGCGCGAGTGCAGCCAGCGCGGCGTCGAGCTTCGCGCGCGGCACCTCGATGGCGGGCAGCTTCACGAGATCGAGCTCACGCGTGAGGGCCACGAGCGCTTCGTCGCCGCGATCACGCACGTAGTCGAGGATTGCGGCTACCTGCGTCCGCAGCGCGTCGTCGTCGCGCGCGACCGCACGCGACAGGATGGCGCTGCGATCGGCGTCCGTGAGGGTGCTCAGGCGTCCGTGCGCGCGCAGGGGCACGCGCGAAATGTCGTCGTCAGGCGGAATCATGGCGTGAGCCGTTCGATACGAGTAACGAGAATACCTTCGCCGCCCAGAGCCTTCAGGTCGGCGATCGTGCGATAGATCGACTTCGCGGCCACCACGGCGTGAACGGCCACATGGGTGCCACCGTTCATGATGTCGATGACCGTCGGGCCGTTGAGCCCCGGCAGCACGGTGCGCACCCGGTCAAGCGCGTCGCGCGGCACGTTGGCCATGACGTAGCGCTGGCCGCGCGCGCGCAGGACCGAAGCGAGCGCAGTCGCCAGTCCCTCGAGCGTCTCGCGCCGGGACGCGTCGGCCAACGCAGCGGGCGACGTGATGAGGCGCGCCGACGACTGCAGCACGGTCGCCACTTCGCGCAATCCGTTCACCTTCAGCGTCGAGCCGGTCGACGTCAGGTCGACCACGATGTCCGCAATCCCGAGGTGCGGGGCGATTTCGGCTGCGCCGGACACCGGGACGATGTCCACCGTGCGCCCCAACTCCGCGAAGTAGCGTGCGACGAGCTTCGGGAAAACGGTCGCGACACGGGGTCGGCCAGACAGGGGGAGCGACGAGAGGCTCGTGACGCCACTGTCCTCGCGAGCGGCGACCACCAGCCGACAGCGGCCGAACTCGAGATCGAGGAGTTCGTGGAGAGCGCGGCCAGACTCCACGACGAGGTCCCGGCCGGTCACCCCGGCGTCGGCGGCACCGTCTGCCACGAATTCGGGGATGTCCTGGGCCCGAACAAAAAGGGCTTCGAACTCGTCGCCCAGAGACGCGGTGAGGGCCCGTTCGCCGCGGCCCCGAACTTCGAGACCGGCGTCGGCGAGCAGTTCGCGGGTCTCATCGGCGAGGCGTCCCTTGTTCGGGAGCGCGATCTTCAACATGGAAGTTGGGAATTCGGGAAAAGCTGCAAAAAACAATGCGGCCCGTCCGAGAGAGGGACGGGCCGGGAAGCGGGTGTGCACCCGCATGGGAATTCACGTTCGCGGACTACGCGCGCTCGCTCACTTCCCCCCGGCCCGGTGGGCCGTGGTGGTGATGGTGTGCGTGGGCGAACGAGGGGCGAGTCACAGCTCCAAAGGCTATCGTGGCAGTACCCTCTGGCGCAAGCGCTGGCTATCTTTTCAAGGCTCGCGGGGCCCCGCGGGCACTCATACAGACTACCAGACAGGCTTTAGGAGGCCTCCAGACATGCGTTTCAACGGTTTCGCGCTCGTGACGAGTGCGCTTGTGCTCGCCGCGTGCGGCGGTGAGAAGAAGGCGGAGACGACTCCGGCGGCTGCGCCCGCAATGGCGGCTCCGGCGGCTGCGACCCCGGCGGCGGCTCCGACTCCGGCTGTGGCAGGTGCGGCGGCGCCGATCACCGGCAAGACCGTCGAGATCAAGATGATCGGCGACGAGAAGGGCTATCGCTTCGAGCCTGCCAACATCACGATCGCCTCGGGCGACGGCATCAAGTTCGTCGTCGTCGGCGGCGGCCCCCACAACGTGGCGTTCGATGCCACCAAGCTCGCTGCGGACATGAAGACCCAGCTCGACGCCAATATGGGCGCCGACAAGATGGGCGAGCTCTCCAGCGCCATGAAGATGAACGCTGGCGACATCATCACGATCTCGTTCGGTGGCGTCAAGGCCGGCGAGTACGCCTACAACTGCACGCCGCACCTCGCGATGGGCATGAAGGGCGTGATCACCGTCAAGTAAGCCGATTCAGGCTCACATGACCGGTCAACCGGGGGCGGAGGCGCAAGGCGCTTCCGCCCCCGAGTTGTTTCCGGGCGGCGCGCCATGGCTGCGCGCTCGTGCCCGGAACGCGCTTCGGCATCCGGTGCGCATTGGCGTCGTCGCCGGTGCCGTCTTTCTCCTCACGCTGCTCGCGCTCATCGTGCTGCCTGCCGGACAGCGGCGCGCGGCTGAGCAAAGTCCCATCGCGCAGCGCCACCTCGACACGTTGCCGATCCTGGCGCGCCAGCACGACGTCGATCGACGCCGCGCACGCGCCACACGCAGCCTCGATTCGCTGCGACTCGCGCTCGTGGCCGCCGACAGCGCCGACTCCGCGGCCGCGGAACGACCGCGCAAGGGCCCACCGAATGCCGCGGACTCGATCGCGATCATGGGACGCGAGCTGTCGCGCCTGATCGCGCGAGCCGAACGGGCGCCACTGCCCACCACCTACCGAGAGCTCGCGCTGGCGCGTGCCCTCGCGCAAGACGAGCGCGTGACGCCACTCCTCGATTCCCTCGAGGACGTGGTGCGTGAGCAGAAGGGCTACGGCACGCGCGCGGCCCTCGACTCCGGGTATGTCGCGCTCACGGAGCGCTCACGGGCCATTGGCGCCTCCCTGCTGGCGCTCGCGCGCAGCCGGCGCAGCGCGCTGCGAGGTGACGCGCCCGAGGACACCTTGCTCCTGCGGGAACGCCTCGACACGCTCACGCGCGAGAGCGACGCAACCGACCGCCAGCTGGTGCTGGCGCGCCAGGTGAACCTGCGTGCGCAGCTCGCGCTCACCGTCGCACGCGAACGGGCGAACATCAATGCACCACCGACGGCGATGCTGGTTGCCGCGCTCGCCCTCGGACTCGCGCTGGGCGCCGCTGCCTCACTGTCGCTCGAGTTCGCGAATCCGCGCTTTGCCGGCGAGGTGGATGCGCAGATCGTCGCGCATGCCCCGATCGTGGGGCGGTTGC
>JAYTVE010000524.1:0-10816 GCA_043744185.1 Gemmatimonadota bacterium
CTCGGCACGATGTTCGGGGATCACGTGAAGACGGGCATCGGTCTGCGGCTCACGACCGGCTGCGTGCTCGGTGCCGGCGCCAACGTGTTCGACGCCATGACGCCGAAGGTCGTCAAGCCGTTCGCATGGGGCGGCAGCGCTCCGTACGCCACATACGACCTCGCGAAGTTCCTCGCCGTGGCCGAGCGGATGATGGCGCGTCGGCACGTGGAAATGAGTGTCGGAGCACGCACGCAGCTGTCGGCCGCGCATGCGCGCGCGCAGGGGACGACGATTGCGGTCCGTTGGACGTCCACGACATGACCGTGCAGGGGCGATCAGGCGGATGAAGGTCTGGGTGCTCGCCAGTGGCAGCAAGGCGAACTCCCTCGTCATCGAGGCCGCCGGCGAACGGCTGCTCGTGGATTGCGGCCTGGGGCCGCGCACGCTCGCGACGAAGCTTCGCGCGGTCGGCATCCCGCCGGAGTCGGTCGGCGGCGTGGCCGTCACGCACGAACACTCGGACCACATCCACGGCCTCAAGAAGGGGTGCGACAAGTGGCGCTGGCCGATTCTCGCGAGTGCGGGCACTCACGCGGCGCTGGGCGCCATGGGGGTGCGCGGAAGCGCTGGGGGCGGTGCGCGCAAGATCGTGTTGACGAGCGGCCAGACGATCGCGCACGGCGCGCTCGACGTCATGGGGGTGCGCATCCAGCACGACGCAGCCGAGCCGATGGCGATCGTGGTCACCTGCCGCGCGAGTGGCGCGCGGGTGGCCGTGGCGACCGACATCGGTGAGATGTCGTCAAGCGTGCTGACGGCATTCGAACGCACCGACGCGCTGGTGCTCGAGTCGAACCACGACCTGCAGATGCTCGCAAGCGGTCCATATCCGCCGTACCTCAAGCAGCGCATCGCGGCGCGCACGGGGCACTTGTCGAACGTTGACTGCGGCCGCGCGCTCGAGGCGCTCGCGCACCGGGGCTTGAGCCACATCGTGCTTGCGCACCTGAGTGAAGTGAACAACACGCCGGAGGTGGCGCGCGCCGCGGCGGCCGCATCGCTCAGACAGGCAGGATGGCGCGGCAAGCTCGCCATCGCGGCAGCGGACGGTCTCGCGACGGGGTTCGAGGTTGGTTCGAGCGCGATGGTGGAGCGACAGCTCGGGCTCGCGATCTGACGGGCTGAAACGGCAGGGCTGCGCTGCCGTAGGATGTCGCATGAGACTGATTCAGGTCGTGGCAGCGCTTGCCTTCGTAGCGCCGGTGTGCGCGCCTGTCGTTGCGGCGCAGGACCTCGTGTTGCCATCCGATGCCGTGACGGATCGCGCGGCACTCGACCGTGCGATGCCCGCCCTCGCTCGCGCGACGCTGGCGCATTGGCACAGCGACGAGGCCGACGCTGACCTGAACTCGCGCTTCCGTTTGGAGACCGTGGCGGGACGCGACCGTCCGGCGCTCGCGACGCTCGCCGCCCTGCGCACACTGCGGACCCGGCGCGATCCGATCACGGCACCCGTGGAGTACGCGCAGTACGAGCTGTTCCTCCGACAGCGCCTCGCTGGCGGCGACCAGCGCGGCGCGCGCTCGCGCGTGGTGCAGGCCGAGTTTGCGCACATCGAGCGCGGCGTGGGCGACCTAGCCGCCTATGTGATCGCGCGATCGTTCCTCTTCGACTTGGGCGTGGCAGAGGGAGCGCTGCGTCGCGCGCTCGCTCCTGCGCGCGACAGCAAGGCGCTTTCGCTCGCTGACGCCGTCGCGCTGTGCCGTGCGTATCACACCTGGCTCGCGTATGCCACGCTTCTGCCCGTGATGGGACCCGTGCTTCGCGACGCGGAGTCCGCCCGCTACGTGGTGGACAGTGCTGCACGCGTGCCGCTGCGCGACGGGAACGTGCTGTCGGCACTCATTGTGAGACCGCGACATCCGGGAGGGCGTCAGCCTGCCGTGTTGGAGTTCACGATCTACGCGAGCGATCAGAACCGGGCCGTCGCGCTCGAGGCAGCGGCGCACGGTTTCGTGGGCATCGTGGCCACGACGCGAGGCAAGCGAGCGAGCCGCGGTCCGATCGAACCCTTTGCACCGGACGCGGACGATGCGTTCGACCTGGTTGAGTGGATCGGTCGCCAGCCGTGGAATTCAGGCGCCGTCGGGATGATTGGCGGGAGCTACTCGGGCTTCACGCAGTGGGCCGCCGCGAGTCGCATGCCGCGGGCGCTCAAGACGATCGTGCCCGCTGCCGCCATCGTGCCCGGGGTCGACTCGCCGCGTGAGCATGGCATCGTGATGAATTTCCAGTATGCCTGGACGCGCTACGTCGCGACCACGCCACTGCTCGACGATGCGGCCTACGGCGACCGGGCGCGCTGGTCCGCTCTCGACAGCTCGTGGTACGCACGCGGCACGTCGTAC
Source organism: Gemmatimonadota bacterium (assembly GCA_043744185.1). Taxonomy (GTDB): domain Bacteria; phylum Gemmatimonadota; class Gemmatimonadetes; order Gemmatimonadales; family Gemmatimonadaceae; genus JACPPC01. The sequence continues at coordinate 2,391 of JAYTVE010000524.1, forward strand.
CGGGACCTCGACCTGATCGACGGTGCTCCGAATCCGGTGTTTCGTCGCTGGCTTGATCACCCGACGTACGACGCGTACTGGCGGGCCATGGTGCCGCAGGGCCGCGAGTACGCGGCGATCTCCATTCCCGTCCTCTCGGTCACCGGCTACTTCGACGGCGCGCAGCTCGGCGCCCTGCACTATGCGCGTGCGCACCAGGCCGCGCTGCCGACGGCGAACCACACGGTGCTCATCGGTCCGTGGGATCACTTCGGAACGCAGCGTCGGCCGTCACCGGTGCTCGGGAGTCACGTGCTCGACCCCGTCGCCCGCGTCGACATCGTCGAACTCATCTACGACTGGATGGCCTACGTGCTGCGTGGCGCGCCACGACCGGCGCTGCTCGCTGATCGCGTGAACTTCGAGGTCATGGGCGCCAACCGATGGGAGCACGTCGCGTCGCTCTCCGAGATGGCCACAGATTCGCTGCGCTACGCGTTCGCGGGTGGCGCCACACTGGCGCTCGTTGCGCCGCGCGAGGAGGCGGCAGACGGCGGCGAGGCGGCCGCGATCGTGGTGGACTTCCGCGATCGCTCGCGGGAGAGCGGCAGCTTCGTCAATACAGCCGCGGACACCGCGCTCGACCTCACCAACGCCGTGCGTTTCACCGGACCAGTGCTCGCAACGCCCGTGACGATCAGCGGTGCGTTCACCGGCGAGCTTCATCTGGTCGTCGATCGTCGCGACGTGGACGTGGCGGTCGAGCTGTACGAGCTGACGTCGGACGGTCGCTACGTGGCGCTCTCGTACGCACTCGGCCGGGCGAGCCTGATGCGCGACCCGACGACGCGGCACCTGCTCACGCCAGGTACACCGGAACGCCTGCCATTGCCGCCGTCCCGGATGATTGTCCGCGTCCTGCCGGCGGGCAGCCGGCTCGTGGCCGTGGTCCGCGTCCAGATGGGCTCAGGCATGCAGCTGAACTACGGTAGCGGTCGAGATCCGAGTGACGAGACGATATCCGACGCCACCTCACCGTTGCGCTTGACGGTGCTCGCAGGAACCACGATCGTCGTTCCCGTGCGACCCTAGCACCGGCACCGGCCCGGCTCTCGCGCCCCGCAGGCGTCCGGTGCACATTGCGGGGATGCGTCCTCTTCGCCTCCCCGCCCTGCTGCTGACGTACGCGGCCACGGGCTCGATCGCATCCGCGCAAGTCGCGGCCGCGCGTCCTACCAACGACTTGCCGAATCCGTACCGCACCGTGGAAGGATGGGCAAAGCTGCCGGACGCCCTCACGTGGGGGTCGACCAGTGCCGTGGACATCGACAAGGACGGCACGAGCATCTGGGTGGCGGAACGATGCGGCGTGAACAGTTGCCTCGGCTCAACGCGCAATCCGGTCATGAAGTTCGACGCGGCGGGCCGGATGGTCACCAGCTTCGGTGCGGGCCTGATGATCTTCCCGCACGGGATCCACGTCGATCGCGACGGCAACGTGTGGGTGACCGACGGCCAGGACAACGCGCCGCGCCGAGCGCGCGGCGACACGTCGAGCGCGCCGCTGCCCGCCCCCGCCACGAAGATCGGGCACCAGGTGTTCAAGTTCAGCCCCGAGGGCAAGCTGCTGATGACGCTTGGTGTGCCGGGCGGTTCGACGACCACCTGCTGCTACCAGCCGAACGACGTTCTGGTGCTGCCGAACGGCACGATCCTGTTGGCCGAGGGCCACGGTAACACGCACGCGCGCATCGTCGAGTTCAACAAGGACGGCTCGTTCAGGCGCGCGTGGGGACAGCGCGGGTCGGGGCCGGACGACTTCGACCAGCCACACGCGCTCGCGATGGACTCGAAGGGACGCATCTATATCGGCGACCGCAGCAACAACCGCGTGAAGATCTACTCGAGCGACCTGAAGCTCGTGGACATGTGGACGCAGTTCTCGCGGCCGAGCGGCCTCTGGATTGACGCGAACGACATGCTCTACGTCGCGGACTCCGAGTCCGGCTGGGTCGAACCCACGCGACCCGAGTGGAAGCGCGGCATCCGCATCGGGAGCACGAAAAACGGTGTGGTGCAGTGGTTCATTCCCGATCCGGCCACGACGCCACCGGCCAATGTCACAAGTTCGGCCGAGGGCGTGGCCGTGGACCGGAAGGGCAACGTGTACGGCGCCGAAGTGGGACAGAAGGCGCTCAAGCGATACGAGAAGTCGACCAAGTAGCGCCAACGAACAACAGCACCGCGCGCGGTGCGGGAGCGGGGACGATGAACGACGGACACGGTGTATCGCGGCGCGGATTCATGGGGAACGTCGCAGGCACGGTGGGGATGCTGGCCATCTCGCCGGACCTCGCGCGTTGGGCGGCGGCGCATCGGCCGATCCTGCCCCGCCACCTCGCGGCGGCCGACGACTACGACGGCTTTGCGAAGCTCGCCTTCAACGAGAATCCGTATGGGCCGCCGGCCTCCGTGATGAAGGCGATGAATGACGCCTTCAAGTACGCGAACCGGTACGGCTACCCCGACTCGGGGTTGCTCAGCCAGATCGCCTCTTTGCACGGTGTGACGCCAGACATGATCCTGATGGGCTCGGGCTCGGGCGAACTGCTCGAGGTCATCGGGAACACGTTCCTCGCGCCCGACAAGGTCGTGATCGGGTGCGATCCGTCGTACGGTGACGTGTACCAGCACGCCACGCGCATCAAGGCGGAGGCGATCAAGGTGCCGCTGCGCGCGGATCACACGCAGGATATTGCCGGCATGATTCAGGCGGCCAAGGCGCACGCCAAGGATGCGGGATTCGTCTACCTCTGCAACCCCAACAACCCGACGGGGCGCACGATCCCGACGCGCGAGGTGCAGCAGCTGCTCGACGGAATTCCCGCCGGCATGCCCGTGCTGATCGACGAGGCCTACCATCACTTTGTCGATGATCCGGCGTATGCAACGTCGATTCCCCATGCGATCGCCGGGCGGCCGGTGATCATCACGCGCACCTTCTCGAAGATCGCGGCACTCGCCGGCATCCGCCTCGGCTACGCGATCGCGCCCAAGGCGATCATCGACCAACTGCGCCTCCGCTTGACTGGCACCATCCACGTGCTGGCCAAGTACGCCGGCTCCGCGGCGCTCAAGGACACGGACTCGCAGGCGAAGGTGCGGGCGGTGACGCTCGAACTGCGGCGGAAGACGACGGCCGAGCTCGAGAAGCGCGGCTTCGCGGTGATCCCGTCGGAGACGAACTTCTTCATGGTGCACATCAAGCGGCCCGTACGCCCGGTCATTGATGCGTTCAAGGCCAAGGGGGTGCTCGTGGGCCGGCCGTTCGCGCCGATGACGGAGTACCTGCGCGTGTCGGTGGGTGCGCCGGAGGAGATGCAGCGGTTCCTCAACGCATGGGGCGACGTGCTGGTGTAGGCACGGGCGTGCAGGGCGTGCAATGCGAAACCGGCCGCGTCCCGATGGGGGCGCGGCCGGTTCGTTTCATTCGTGCATGCTGCTTACGACTTGCCCGGCAGCGTTAGTGCCACGAGGCTCGTCTTGTCGCCCTGACCGGTGGCAAAGATGATGTACTGCTTGCCCTGATGCATGAAGGTCATCGGCACGGCCGTGTTGATGGCCGGGATGCTGACGGTGCCCACGACCTTGCCCGTGGCCTTGTCCTGCGCGTACAGCTGCGGCCCAGGGTTGGTGGCCGACTTGACCACGCGGCCCGTGCCCGAGCGACCAACGCCGTGAATCACGAGCGTCTTGGTGACGATCACCTCGGCCTGGCCGCCGGGCAGCAGCGGCATCTTGGGCAGCGTCACGCCCGCGAAGAGCGGGTCAGTGCTCGTGGGCTGACGCCAGAGGTTGCCGTTGGGGATCCACCACTTCTTGTCGCCGGTGCTCATGTCATATGCCGTGAGCCCGCCGAACTCGCGCGGCTTGAGAATCGACACGCCGCCGATCGTGGTCGGCACAGCGGGCGCGAAGGCCTGCCGCATGTCCTTTTTCTTGTAGCCTGCCGGGGCCGGCAGCGCGCCGGGCAGGCCGCAGCTGTCGTGCGTCTGGCTGTAGCGGTGCTCCGAACAGGGATCCTTCGCAACTTCGATCGTGGCGAGCCCCGTTTGACTACCGACATAGAGCATGCCGGTCTCGACGTCGACGGCGGCGCCGCCATCGATGTTCACGCCACCCGAAGCGCCCGGTGCATACCACGAGCACGTCAGCTTCCCTTCCCGATGTTCCTCGAGTGCGGGGGGGATGTAGTACGGCCCCATGCGACAGCGGCGCGCGATCTTGAGCGCCGAATCCCGGAGTGCGGGGGTGTAGTCGATGAGGTCCGCTTCAAGCAGGCCCTGCTGCGAGTACGGCACCGGACGACTCGGGATCGGCTGCGTCTTCGACGCCTCTTCTCCCGGCACGTCGCTCGCGAGCACCGGCGTCTCCGGAATCGGCCAGATGGGCTCGCCGGTCACGCGATCGAGCGTGTAGATCCACCCCTGCTTGGTGGTCTGCGCGAGGATCTTGCGCGCCTTTCCGTTGACGGTGACGTCCATGAGGTTGGGCGCCATCGGGGTGTCATAGTCCCAGATGTCGTGGTGCACAAACTGGTAGTGCCACTTGCGCACGCCGGTCTTCGCATCGATCGCGACAATGGCGTTGCCGAAGAGATTGTCGCCCGGGCGATGGCCGCCGTACTCATCGGAGAGCGGCATGCCCACGGGGATGTAGACGAGCCCGAGTTCCGGGTCGGCGGAGTACGTCGCCCACGCATCGTTCTTGCCCGTGCCTGGCGTGCCGGGCTTGGTACCGTTCTTCCACGTGTTCGCGCCAAACTCGCCCGGCTGAGGAATGAGGTTGAACTTCCAGAGCTGCTTGCCGGTGTGGATGTCGTAGCCGCGGATGACGCCACCGATGTTGGCCATGCGAAGCGGCCAGTAGCCGTGCATGGCGGAGTTGCCGACGATGACCACGTCGCCGACGATGATGGCGGGCGAGCTGTTGGCGACCTGACCGTTGGCAGGGTCGATGCCGACCGAGCCATCGGCGCCCGTGCGGGTGACGGGATTCCACTTCTCGCCCGGCTTGGCTTTGCGGAGCGGTGCGGCCTCGGAGATGATGAGTTCGCTCGTGTCGTCGACGGCAAGCGGCACGAGCGGATAGCCCATCCCCTCTTCAAGGTCGATGACGCCGTTCTTGCCGAACTTCGGATCGGGCACGCCGGTCTTGGCATCGAGCGACGCCATGTGGAAGCCCGGCGTGACGACAATCGCGCGCTCCTCGACGCCGTCGCTCCAGTAGGCGAGACCGCGTCCCGCGAAGTGGCGCGGCGCCTTCTGCCAGCGGATTCCCTCGTCGAGCTGCCATTTCCAGAGCGTGGACCCGTCAACCGGATTGATCGCGTACGCGCCGCGGCGCGTCGTGGCCACCGTGAGGATTCGGCCGTTCGCGAAGAGCGGCGTGGTGCGATAGTACTCGTCCGATCCGAACTGCCCCGCCTTCCACTCCCACGCGACCTGCAGCTGGCTGAAGTTTGCCGCGTTCACCTGGTCGAGCGGCGAATAGCGCGTGCTCCATGCATCGCCGCCCCAGTAGCGCCACTCGCCCGGCGCGTTGCCGCGCACCAGCGCCGCGCCCTCGTGCGCGCTCGAGACGCCGGGTCGCGCGAGCACCACCGCGCCGATCGCTAGCAGGATCGCGGCGGCGGCGCCGCCCATACTCCATCGTCTTGCCTGACGTGTCATCGCTTGGCCCTCTTCGGTGATGGCGCGAACTGGATCCGGACGTGCTTCATGGCCGCGAGGTCGGGCGCGAGTTCCGCGCCGCCGGACGGCAGCTGGTTGAGCTTGAGGATGTACGCCACAAGGTCGGCGTAGGTCTCCGGCGCGAGGCTCGCCGGCTCGTTCTTGGGCATTCGTGTGACCACGAATGTGTAGAGGTCGGACAGGGGTCGTCCAGCCCAGTGGCCGCGAAAGACAGGTCCGGTGTGCGCCACGGCCACGTGGCAGCTCTGGCAGAGCGCGAGGTACATGTCCCTGCCGCGGTCAGCCTGAGCGTTCGAAAAGACACCGCTGAGCGTGGTGGGCGCGGTGGGCGCGGTGGGCGCGCTCCGGTCGACGGCGGGCGGGACGCTCGAAGCCTTGGCCTTCGCTCGGGCCTTCGTGCCGTCCTGGGCGCGCGATGCCGCCAGAGTACCGGGCCACCCCACGAGCGCGAGGCCGCCGACCAGCGCCAGGACCGCGAACAGCGCCGCTCGAAACCGCACGGCCCGCACGGCCCGCACGGCCATGCTCACAACGCCTCCCTGGGCTCAAGACGCAGCCACGCCGCGAGACGGCTCAACGCCCAGAGCGCGACCGCGGCGATGATCACGACGATGCCGCCCTTCATCAGGTTGGCGGCGAATGCCGCATCGCGCACGGGAAAGTCGATCGGATAGCGACGCAGCAGCTCCCACCGCTCCGTCATCCAATGCCACGCGCTGTGGCCCACGAGCGCGCTCAACATGATGATGGCCGAGCGCTCGGATGGCAGTCGTGCGAGCGCGAAGTTGAGCATCGGAACCAGCGCGGCCAGCACGACGAGCTGCCCCGCCTCCACGCCCAGGTTGAACCCGAGCAGCGCGCTCGCGAGGTGGCCTCCCGCGAACTGGAGGCTCTCACGCAACGCGAACGAGAAACCGAAGCCATGGATGAGTCCGAAGCCGAACGCGGCGATCCAGCGCTTCTCCCCCGCCACGCCCAGAATGTTGGTGAGCGCCATGGCCACGATCGAGAGCGCAATCATCCACTCGACCGCCGGCGGAAACCAGCTCATGTCGGGAGCGACGCCCGCCGCGGACGCCGCGAGCGTGATCGAGTGTGCCACCGTGAACGCGGTGACGATGCCGACCAGTGGACGCAGCCGCCGGAACGGAATCACGAGCGCGAACAGGAACAGCAGGTGATCGATGCCGTCGAGGATGTGCGCGATGCCGCGCACCGCGAAATTCCAGACGACGTCGAAGAAGCCGGGATCGAGGCGAATGGCGCCCTGGTCGCCCTCGTACAGCAGCGTGCGATCGGTGCCGTCAGCGTCGATCACGTGCAACACCGTCGTGGTGCGCTGCCCGAGCCTCGCAAACGCAGGGCGGATGCTCAGGTGGCCCGCGTCGGCCGTCACGGGCGCTTCGAGTGCGACGTCAAGCCAGGCGCGCTTCCACGGCAACTCGGTGGAGTCCGCGAGTGGCGCCGCCGCCATGTGCGCCGCGGCCTCCGCGAACGTCGCGAAGCTTCGGTCGGTGGGCACCGCCAGCCGGATCGCCGTGACGGCGGGGCCGTTCACGCGCTCACCGTCCTGCACGATGGCCAGTTCATCGGCGATCCACGTCCGCGCCGCGCCCGGGAGCAGTTGCGCGGCGGCGGCCAGATCCATCGCCCCCGGCTTCCGCTCGGGAAAGTCGATGTCGCGAATGACCTCGAGCGGCACGCGCACCAGCACGCGCACCTTGCCGGCCTCCGCCTTCACGAAAGCGACCGCCACCACACTCGCGGGGATCTCGTGCGCCGACGCCGGACGCCAACCGGCGCCGACCGCCAGTAGCAGGGCCGCCAGCAGCAGCGCGGCGCGCCGGAACGCGACGCCGCGGCTCGACCGCTCTGGACGCGCTCGGTCACGGGGGGATATTCTCTGGCCATCGCGCACGGGGCGAATCTACGCCCTCATCCGCGTCGCCGCTTTCCGCGACGTCCCCCAGATGGAGTTGTCCGCATGCCCTCGCGTTCCGCGCTCGCAATCACCGGTGCCATCGCCGGTGTGGTCATCCTCGGCGTTGGCGCCGCTGCCGTGCAGGCGGCCAATCAGCAGCCCACCGTTCAGGCGCCCCGGTTCGAAGTGGATCTGGTGTGGCCCAAGCCGCTGCCGAACCACTGGATCATCGGATCAGCGGTCGGCGTGAGCGTCGACTCGCGCGATCACGTCTTCATCATCCACCGCGGCGACTCGACGCTCGAACAACGCACGGAATCGGGCGCAGCGGCAAACCCGCCACTCGGCGTCTGCTGCAGCGCGGCGCCGCCGGTGCTCGAGTTCGATCCCGAGGGCAACCTCGTGCATGCGTGGGGCGGTCCGGGTCAGGGCTACGTCTGGCCGAACTCGAACCACGGCGTGTCGGTCGATGACAAGGACAACGTCTGGATTGGCGGCAACGGCCGTGGCGACTCGCACATCATCAAGTTCACCCATGATGGCAAGTTCATCGCACAGTTCGGCACGCCGGGACAGCCGGCCGCCAGCCGCGACAGCTCGCACTTCGGGCGCGTCGCCAAGATCTCGTTCGATCCGGCGTCGAGCGAGGCGTTCGTCGCCGACGGCTACAGCAACAAGCGCGTGGCGGTGATCGACATGAACACGGGCAAGGTGAAGCGCTTCTGGGGCGCGTATGGCAAGGCACCGGTCGACACCAACATGGGCCCGTACAA
>JAYTVE010000525.1:0-10805 GCA_043744185.1 Gemmatimonadota bacterium
GTGCGCGCCGTGGTGACGGCGCACGGCCCCGCGCCGGGGCAGCGTCTCTTCGGCCTTGGCGGCCCGAGCTCGATGACGACGCGCGATATTCTTGATCGCGTGGGCGACCAGCTCCTCTTCGCCGAACAGCTCTACACCTTCCCGATCGCGCGCTGGGAAGATCCGCTCTGGGGCACGCCCAAGCTTTCTCTTCGCCACATCATCGGCAGCGCCGGCGTCGGCGCGCTTGGCACGCTCAGCAACGAAGTGGGCATCCGGTTCGACTTTGCCTTGCTGCGGTCCGACATCATGTACGATCCGACGAGCACACGCGTCATCTTCTCGTTTGCCGCGGCCATCGGGCCGTGAGCGGCACCGTCACACGAGGTCACCCGACTTGCTGAAGAAGATCCTGTTCGGCCTCTTCGCGTTCCTCGTCGTCGCCGGCGGCCTCGGCTACAACCTGGCGCCCGGCATCGCCGACCGGATGATGAACAAGCGCTCCGGGTCGCCGCCCTGGAAGGTCAGCGCGCAGGCGGAGTCGCTCACCAAGGCGATCGGCCCCATCGACCTGCACAACGACGTGCTCCTCTGGGGACGCGACATCACCAAGAAGGCGGACCATGGCCACGTGGACGTGCCACGGCTGCAGGAAGGGCACTTCGCGCTGGCCGTGTTCTCGACGGTCACGAAGACGCCGAAGGGAATCAACTACATCCAGAACGACTCGAGCAGCGACCAGATCAAGGTGCTGGGCCAGCTGTCGGGGTGGCCCGCGGCCGCCATCACCTATCGCGTACGCCGCGCGATACTGCAGGCGGACCGGCTGAACAGCGCCATCGCGGCCTCGCACGGCAACCTGCTCCTCATCACGACGGTGAGCCAGCTCGATTCGCTGCTGGCCGTTCGTTCACGCGGGTCGTCGAGTGTCGGCGCGGTGCTGTCCACCGAGGGGCTCCACGCGCTCGACGGCCAACTCGCGAACGTCGACACGCTGTTCGCGCACGGCTTTCGTGCCGCCGGCATTACGCACTTCTTCGACAACGATCTCGGCGGCAGTGCGCACGGCGTGGCCAAGGGCGGCCTCTCGCCGCTCGGGCGCGCCACGGTACGGCGCATGGAGCAGCTCGGCATGGTGGTCGACGTCGCGCACGCGTCGCCGACGGTCGTGAGCGAGGTGTTTGCCATGGCGACCAAGCCCGTCTGGGCGAGCCACGGCGGCGTGCAGGCCGTGTGCGCGGGGCCGCGAAACATGACCGACGAGCAGTTGCGCGCTCTGGCGAGGACCGGCGGCGTGATCGGCATCGGCTACTGGGACGGTGCACTCTGCGACCCCACGCCGGCCAATGCCGCCAGGGCCATCCGTCACGTCGCGAACACGGTCGGGGTGGACCACGTCGCCCTGGGTTCCGACTGGGACGGCGCCACGACGGAGCCGTTCGACGCGAGCGGTATCGGCCTGATCACCGATGCGTTGCTCACGGAGAAGTTCACGCCCGAGGAGATCGCGAAGATCCTCAACGGCAACGCGGTGCGCGTGCTGCGAGCGGTGCTGCCGCCCAAGTGACGCGAGGCTTCGGCCCCACTTTGGCCTCGGTGTCGAACGGAGGCCCATTCGTCTGTCGCCTCCGTGTCCGCTGCCGCGGAACCCCGCCAGTCAAGGGGCTGTAACCGGTTGTGGTTAAGCAGGTTACAAACTCTTGGCATCTGGCCCAACGGAGCGCTACATTGGCTGGCGTGGAATTTGCGTGCCCGAAGCACCCATGTCGGGGCATGACCCCGTGAGCACGCTGGCCGTTCTTCCGGCCCGCCTGTCTGCGACGCGCCTCCCCCAGAAGCCCCTGCGACTGCTTGGCGGTCGCCCGCTCATCGTCCGCGTCTGGGAGCGCGTGCAGGCGCTGCGTGTCGCCGACCGCGTGGTTGTCGCGACCGATCATGCGGACATTGCTGCGGTGTGTCGCGAGGCCGGCGCCGATGTCGCGCTTACCCGTGCCGATCATCCGTCTGGCACCGATCGGGTGGCGGAGGTCGCGGCCATGGCGGCCTATATGGGGTACGACGTGGTGCTCAACGTGCAGGGCGACGAACCGTTCGTTTCGCGCGACGCCGTGGCGGGCGCTGCCGCGATGGTGACCAGCGGACGATTCGCGTTGGGCACGGCCGCCGCGCTGGCGACGCCGGCGCTCCTCGACCGGCCTGATGTCGTGAAGGTCGTCGTCGGCGATGACGCACGCGCCCTCTACTTCTCGCGCGCGCCGATTCCGTATTTGCGCGATGCCGCAGACGCCCCGTTGCTCGAGGGGCAGGTGCGGCAGCACATCGGCGTGTACGCGTACACGCGCGCGGCGCTCGCCGCGTGGGTGGCACTGCCGCAGCATCCGCTCGAAATGATCGAGAAGCTCGAGCAGCTGCGCCCTCTCGCCGCGGGGTGGGCGATGGGCGTGGCCGATGTACCCGACACGCCGCTGGGCGGCGTGGACACCGAAGAGGACCTGGCGCGCGCCAACGCGCGCTGGACCACCACCACCGAGGGACGCACCTGATGAACACCCCCACCCGCCCCCAACCCACCAAGTTCGTCTTCGTCACCGGCGGCGTTGTTTCGTCGCTCGGCAAGGGGATTGCCGCCGCCTCGCTCGGGCGGCTGCTCGTCGAGCGCGGCCTGCGGGTGACCGTGCTCAAGTTCGACCCGTACCTCAACGTCGATCCCGGCACGATGTCGCCGTTCCAGCATGGCGAAGTGTTCGTGACGGATGACGGCGCGGAGACCGACCTCGACCTCGGCCACTACGAGCGCTTCATCGATCGCTCGCTCTCGCAGGCGAACAACGTCACGACCGGACGCATCTACCTCAACGTCATCACCAAGGAGCGGCGCGGCGAGTACCTCGGCTCCACGGTGCAGGTCATTCCGCACATCACCGACGAGATCAAGGCGGCGATGAAGCGCATCGCGCCGGACAACGACGTGGTGATCGTGGAGATCGGCGGCACGGTGGGCGACATCGAATCGCAGCCGTTCCTCGAGGCCATTCGCCAGTTCCGCCAGGAGATCGGCCGCGACAACGGCCTCTTCGTGCACCTCACCCTCGTGCCGTACATCGCGGCGGCCGGCGAAGTGAAGACCAAGCCGACGCAGCATTCGGTTCGTGAACTGATGGAAATCGGGATCCAGCCCGACATCCTCATCTGCCGCTCCGAGCGCCCGCTCACGGATGACGTGAAGCGCAAGATCGCGCTTTTCTGCAACGTCGAATTCGGTTGCGTCATCCAGAGCCCCGACGTGCCGACGATCTACCAGATCCCGCTCTCCTTCGCGGAGCAGGGCTTCGACGAGCGCGTAGTCCAGAAGCTCGGCTTGGTCACGTCGGGCCCGGCCGACCTGACCACGTGGCGCGCGATGGTGCATCGCATCACGAACCCGAGCAACGGCAAGGTCAAGATTGCAGTGGTGGGCAAGTACACGGAGCTCGTGGATGCGTACAAGAGCGTGCAGGAGTCGCTCATTCACGGCGGCATCGCCAACGACGTGAGCGTCGAGATGCACTGGCTCTCGAGCGATCTCTTTCCCGATGCCGCCACTGCGCAGCGCATGCTGCAGGGCTTCCACGGGCTGCTCGTGCCGGGCGGCTTCGGGGTACGCGGCATCGATGGCATGGTGCAGGCCATCCGTGCGGCGCGCGAGATGCGCGTACCGTTCTTCGGCATCTGCCTCGGTATGCAGGTAGCGATTATCGAGTTCGCGCGCGACGTGGCCGGCCTCGATGACTCCAATTCGAGCGAGTTCGCCCCCGAGTGCCACCACCCGGTCGTGGCGCTCATGGAGTCGCAGCAGAAGGTCACCGACATGGGCGGCACGATGCGCCTTGGCGCATACCCGTGCCGGCTGGCCAAGGGAAGCCGAGCGGCGGAAGCATACGGCTCGCACGAGGTGAGTGAGCGGCATCGACACCGCTACGAAGTGGCCAACGCCTATCGTGACCAGTTCGTCGAGAAGGGACTTCGCCTCTCCGGGCTCTCGCCCGATGGCCAGCTGGTGGAGATGATCGAGCTCGCCGATCACCCGTGGTTCGTCGGCTGCCAGTTCCACCCGGAGCTGCAGTCGCGCCCGACGCGCCCGCATCCGCTGTTCGCTGGCTTCATCGGCGCGGCGGTTCGGCAGCGCACGGCCGAACTGGCCGACGTGCCGGCCTCGACCGGGGCCGCGAACTAGGTGTCGATGCGCCTGCCCCCGGACCAGTTCTTCCTGATCGCAGGACCATGCGTCGTCGAAGACGACGCGCTCATGCTGCGCGTCGGCGAGCACCTCGCGCGACTTGCCGACAAGGTGCCAGGCGGCATCATCTTCAAGGCAAGCTTTGACAAGGCGAACCGCTCCAACGTGAGCGCATTCCGCGGACCAGGGCTCGACGAAGGGCTGGCCGCGCTCGAGCGCGTGCGGCGCGCCACGGGGCTGCCGATCCTCACCGACGTGCACCTGCCCGATCAGTGCGCGGCCTCGGCGCAGGTGGTGGACGTGCTGCAGATCCCGGCCTTCCTCTGTCGGCAGACTGACCTGCTCGAGGCTGCCGGCGCGACGGGCAAGCCGGTCAACGTGAAGAAGGGGCAGTGGATGCACCCGGGAGGCATGAAGGGCGCCGTGGACAAGGTGCGCGCCGCCGCGCTCGGAGTCTCCGAGCTTGCGGTCACGGAGCGCGGCACCTTCTTCGGCTACGGCGATCTGGTGGTCGACATGCGCAACTTCGTGCGCATGCGCGAGGCGACCAAAGCGCCGGTGATCTTTGACGCAACGCACTCGGTGCAGCGGCCGGGGCAGGGCGCCGACGGCGCGAGCGGCGGTGCGCGCGAGTTCATTCCACCCCTCACGTACGCGGCGATCGCCGCGGGCGCCGACGGACTGTTCATGGAGACGCACCCGGATCCCGACCACGCACCGAGCGATGGTCCGAACATGATTCCGCTCGACAAACTTGACGACGTGATTCTGCGGGCAGTCGACCTGTGGCACCGGGTGCGCGCATGACCGGACCCGCCATGCGCGCCTCGCAGATGCGCTACGGCGCGGAGCAGGCGCTCCGCGAGCAGGCGCGCGCGGTGCAGCTGGTTGCACTCGACGTCGACGGCGTGCTGACCGACGGCGGCGTCAACGTTGGAACGATGCAGGGCACGCCGTTCGAGTTCAAGCGCTTCGACGTGCAGGACGGACTCGGGATCAAGTTCCTGCAGTGGGCGGGCATCAAGGTCGTCATCATCTCCGGTCGATTCAGCGAAAGCACGTCGCTTCGCGCCGAAGAGCTCAAGGTGGACGACTACGCGCAGGACAACAACGCGCAGAAGCTGCCGGCCCTCGAGGCCATGTGCGCCAAGTTCGGCGTCACACTTGAGCAGGTCGCCTTCGTGGGCGATGACTGGCCCGACATGGCGGTGCTGCAGTGCGTCGGTCTGCCCGTGGCCGTCGCAAACGCAGCACCAGAAGTGCGCGAAGTCTGCATGGTGCGCCTCCAACGCCCGGGCGGCTTCGGCGCAGTTCGCGAGTTCGCCGAATGGCTGCTCAAGCAGCAGGGAAAGTGGGAACAGGTGACAACCGGATACGTGGCTGAGCGCTCGGGAGGCAAGGCGTGAGCGTACGCACCCTGCCCACCGTGGACACCGCTCGCGCAATCGAGCGCGGCAGGCGCGTGATCGCGCTCGAACGCGAGGCGTTGGCGACGGTCGAGTCGAAGCTCGGCGAGAGCTTCGCGCGCGCGGTGGCCATCGTGGCCGGAGCGCGCGGCCGGGTGATCGTGTCCGGCGTGGGCAAGTCCGGGCTGATCGGACGGAAGATCGCGGCCACCCTCACCAGCACGGGCACACCCGCCACCTTTCTGCATCCCACCGAAAGCCTGCACGGTGACCTCGGCATCGTCGGCGCCGACGACGTCGCGCTGCTCCTCAGCAAAAGCGGCGAGACGGCCGAACTGCTGCCGCTGCTCGAGCACTTCACGCGCACCGGAGTGCCCGTGATCGCGATCACGGGGGCGCCGGGCTCGTCGCTCGCGCGCCACGCCGCTGCCGCACTCGATGCAAGCGTGCGCGAAGAGGCGTGTCCGCACGACCTGGCGCCGACGACGAGCACGACGGCTGCGCTCGCGGTCGGCGATGCGCTCGCGGTGGCACTGCTGCAGGAGAAGGGCTTCCAGCGCGAGGATTTCGCGCGCATCCATCCAGGCGGTGCACTGGGCAAGAAGCTGCTCATCACGGTCACGGACGTGATGGAGACGACCGACCTGCCGGTGTTGCCGGCCGCGGCCACGATGCGCGAAGCGGTGGTGCGCCTCGCGGAACGCCGCGGCATCGCGATCGTGACGGGACCGCGGCACGAGGTGCACGGCGTCGTGACCGCGGGCGACTTGTCTCGCCTCATGGAGAAACGCGCCGACGTGCTGAGCATTCCGGTGGCGGACGTCATGACGCGCACGCCGAAGGTGGCCAAGGCCGACGAACTCGGCAGCGCCGCCGTGCACCGGATGGAGCAGCATGGCATCATGGCGCTGCCGGTGGTGGATGCGGCGGGCACGCTCGTGGGCGTGGTGCACCTGCACGACCTGATGCGTGCGGGGGCCGTCTGATGCGCGTCGTCGCAATCGTCGCGCTGGCCCTTGCAGCCGCCTGCAAGCAGAGCGACGCCGTCGCCGTCAAGAGGGTCGTGACTGCGGCCGACTCGGCTGACCAGGTGATGTTCCATGCGCGTTCGCTCATCACGCACGACGGCGCGATCCGCGCCGAGCTCTTTGCCGATACGGCACTCTTCTTCGACGAGAACACGCGCATCGAGATGCGTGGCGTGAAGACCCACTTCCACAACAAGGAAGGGGAACAGAACACCGTGCTGACGTCGAAGGAAGGCACGTACAACACGCGGCTCTCCAAGATGGAGGCGCGCAAGGACGTGGATGTCGTCGCGCGCGACGGGCGCCGGCTGCAGACCGTTCAACTGCGGTACGATCAGGCAGGCAACCAGATCTCGGGCGACTCGGCGTTCACGATGACGCAACCGGGTGGGCGTCGCCTGGAAGGCGTGGGGTTCGTCTCCGATCCAGACATGCGGAACGTGCAGGTGCTGCGGGCCACGCAGGGATCGGCCGGTGTCATTCGCGATGCGGCGCCTTCGACGGGCGGCGCGGCTCCGGCTGCGGGCGCACCGGCGTCGTCACCGCCTGCGACACCGCCTGTCGTCGCGTCTCCGACGACGGCACCATCAAGTTCGATCAAGATCAAGTCGGTGCCGAGCACCGGCACGTTCAAGCTGCCGAGAAGCAAGCCGTGAGTCCGTATCGAGCCTTCTCGTTGATGCTCGCGGGCGCCTTGGCGTTCGTCGTCTGCCTGGCGATAACGCCGACGGCGACGCACGCGCAGGTCCCGGGCGGACGCTGCTCGCTCACGTTTTCGGGCACCGGGCGCACGCGCATGAACTCGATGCAGGTTGTCGGCGGCCGCTATCACACCTTCATCAGCCAGGGCTTCCGTGCCGTCTGCGACGGTCAGGACGTCACGCTCGAGGCCGACAGCGCCGAGTCGTACGAGGAGACGAACGTCTTCATCCTCATCGGCAACGTGCGCTACCGCGAACCGCGGGCGAGGCTCACGTCAAGGCGACTCACGTACTATCTGAGCGATGAACGCCTGCTCGCCGAGGGCGATGTGGTGGTCACACTGCCAAGTGGAACGATCACGAAGGGACCCGTGGTGGAGTACTTTCGCGCCGTGCCCGCCATCCGCAAGGAATCGCGGATGTGGGCGCCGCAGCGCTCGCTCACCAAGCTCGTGCAGAAGGACACCTCGTCGGCCAAGAGTGGAGCGGCCAACGACACCGTCAACGTCGAGGCCGATCGCACCTCGGCGCAGAACGATTCGCTCGTCTTTCTCGGAGGACGGGTGAAGATCACGCGCACCGACCTGCTCTCGAACTCGGACTCCGCACGCCTCGACGCCGGCACCGGATTCGCGCAGCTCATCGGCAGCGCCGTGGTGCGTGGCCAAGGGGAGCGACCGTTCATGCTCGAGAGCCAGATCATGGACTTGTACTCGAAAAACAAGGTGCTCGAGCGCGTCGTGGCCAAGGGTACCGCGCGCGCGACGTCCGATGACCTCGACGTCGCTTCTGACACGATTCTCATGGACGTCGACTCGAGTCGCATTGATCGCGCGCGCGCGTGGGGCAGGTCGCGCGTCCTCGTGCTCTCGAAGGGACGCCGCATGACCGCCGACTCGCTTGATGCGATCATGCCCAAGCAGAAGGTCCGCGAGGTGCGGCTGCTCCGCGTCGCCTACGCGGAGAGCGACGTGGACTCGACGCGCATGAAGTCCAAGGAACGCGACTGGATCCGCGGGGATACGATCATCGCCACCTTCGACACGGTGGCGACCAAGGACACTGCGGGGAAGGCGAAGGTCAAGACCATCCTCGCCTTGGGCAAGGCACGCTCCTACTACCAGGTGCAATCCAGCACCGGCGACAAGGAGCGGCCGGCCATCAACTACGTGCGGGGGACGCAGATCACGGTGCAGTTCGACACGGCCGGCGTGAAGACCGTGGACGTGGACGAGCGGGCCGTGGGCCTGTACCTCGAGCCCGCGACCGACACCGTCGCCGCCAAGGCGGCGAAGGCCGCGGCGGACAAGGCTGCCTCCGACAAGGAGGGCATCAAGGCAACGGACAAGAGGACGCCGGGACAATCGTCCGCGCCTGCCAAGCCCGCGTCGCCGGTGGTGGCGCCGGGCAAGCCGACCGTGGGAGCGCCAGAATGAGCGAACTCCGCGCGCACCTCGGGCGTATCGCCGCTGCCGACCGCTCGCTGCTTCACGCCCTTCGCGCGGTGATCCTTGCGGCAGATGAGTCGGGCACCGTCAAGTTCAACGACGTAGCCGTCCGCTACCGTGACGAACACCTGGCCGGCATGCGCGCAGCCGGACTCGACGTCGAGCGTGAGGCCGGTCGCCTCTCTCTCGACGAGGTGCGGGCACACCTTGCGGCGTCGGTCTTCCCGCGCCTCGTGGCCGAGGGGGCGCTCACGGCGGAGCTCGCCACGCTCACTGCACCGGACGCGACACTGCGCGTGACAACGGCGCTCTGGGATGAGGTGCGCGAGGCGCGCGCCGAGTTTGCGGAAACGCTCTCGCGGGAGACCGCGGAACACCCCGTACCCGTGCCAGCGCCCGCGATCGTGAGGGGGCGCAACAGCATGCTCGAGGCGCGCAACCTCGTGAAGGTCTACAAGAAGCGGCGCGTCGTGAACGACGTGTCGATCGAGGTGCGCCAAGGCGAGATCGTCGGGCTGCTCGGCCCCAACGGCGCGGGCAAGACGACCTGCTTCTACATGATCGTCGGCCTCATCCCGCCCGTGTCTGGCGACATCTTCCTCGACGGCGTGTCGATCACCTCCACGCCGATGTACAAGCGCGCGCGGCTGGGCATCGGATACCTGTCGCAGGAACCGTCCATCTTCCGCAAGTTGTCGGTGGAAGAGAACATCATGGCGATTCTCGAGACGCTCAAGCTTTCCGCGCAAGAGCGCACGACGCGGCTCGAGAAGCTGCTCGATGATCTGAGCATCCGGCACCTTCGCAAGAGCAAGGCGTACGCGCTCTCTGGCGGTGAACGGCGGCGACTCGAGATCACGCGCGCGCTGGTGACCGAACCGAAGTTCATGATGTTGGACGAACCGTTCGCGGGCGTCGACCCGATCGCGGTGCACGACATTCAGCAGATCGTGGCCGGCCTCCGCCATCGCGGCATCGGCGTCCTCATTTCGGACCACAACGTGGAGCAGACGCTCGACATCGTGGACCGTGCGTACATCATGTTCGATGGACGCGTAACGGTCTCGGGTACGGTGCGACAGCTCGTGTTCAACGACCAGGCGGCGGAGCTCTACCTCGGCCCCACGCTCACTGAACGGCTGCGCGCACGCTTCGGCGCGAGCGCCGACGAAGGGGCGAGCGCGGAGCACGCCGACGCGGAACCCGACGCCACGGCGGCTGACGCCGCTGCAGGTGCCCCATGAAGCAGGGCCTGCAACAGACCGGCTCGCTCCGCCAGGAGCTCAAGATCAATCCTCGCCTGTACCAGGCGATGGACCTGCTCTACATGCCCTTGCTCGACCTGCAGCAGCATCTCAAGCAGGAGCTCCTCAACAATCCATTCCTCGAGATGGTCGAGCCGGACGACGAGGAAGAAGAGCCCGTCGAACCCGGCTCCGAACTCGAGACTCCGGCTGGCGATCAGCCGGAGGTGCCCGAGGCGAAGGAGTCGGCCACCGGCGAGGATGGCGTCGACTGGGAAGAGGTGCTGCAGGAAGGGTTCGACGAAGAACGCCCGCGCGAGGAGCGTGACCAACGCGAGTACTTCGAGCCGGTAACTGTCGAACGCCGCGACCTCGGCGACCACCTCGATGAACAGATCCAGCTGCTCGACCTCACTCCACGCCAGATGCGGCTCGTGGCGGAGATCGCGGGCAACATCAATGATGATGGCTACCTGTCGCTTCCGCTCGAGGAGATCGTTGCCGGGCTGAACGATGAAGTGCGGAAGGCCGCGGAGGCCAACGGACTGTCGCTTGACGGCCTGCCGATGGTCTCGCTGGAAGAGGCGGCGGAGATGCTGAAGACCGTGCAGGCACTCGACCCCGCCGGCGTCGGCGCCCGCTCGCTGCGCGAATGCCTCCTACTGCAGCTCAAAGACGTCGACCGCGAGGGCACTGTCACCTGGCGGCTCGTCGCGGAGTGCTTCGACGAGCTCATCGCCCACCGCTGGGGCGAGGTCTCGCGCAAGCTCTCGCTGCCCGCCG
>JAYTVE010000526.1:0-10791 GCA_043744185.1 Gemmatimonadota bacterium
GGTGATGCCGGGGGACAACATCCAGATGACGATCGAGCTGATCACGCCGATCGCGATGGAAGAGTCGCTACGCTTCGCGATCCGCGAAGGCGGTCGCACTGTCGGCGCCGGCGTCGTCACCAAGATTCTCGCGTAATTCACGAACATTCACGGGACGCCGACCGCTGCTGCGGCCGGCGCCTCGGCTTCTCTCGACGGACTTGAGATATGGCGCGCGACAAGATCATCATGGCCTGCAGCGACTGCAAGAATCGCAACTACTTCACCACGAAGAACAAGCGCACCCATCCGGAGCGCGTTGAGTGGAAGAAGTACTGCCCGCGCTGCAACAAGCACGTGGTGCACAAGGAAACGAAGTAGTCATGGCTGACGACGTCGCCGTTCCCGCTGGTCTCCCTGCCCGCATCGTGAATTTCTATCACGAGGTGGTCGTGGAGCTCAAGCGCGTCACCTGGCCCGACCGCGCCCAGGTCCAGCAGCTCGCGATCGGTGTGATCGTGCTGTCGCTGGCCATCGGCGCCGTGATCGCCCTGCTCGACCTCACGTTGCAGAACGTGCTGGTCAAGTGGATTCCTGCGCTCTTCACGGGTCGCTAGAGGACACATGATCGAGACGATGACCCACCGCTTCTACGCCGTGCAGGTGACGGCGGGGCACGAGAACAAGGTCCGCAGCCTGGTCCAGCGGAAGATCGACACGGACCCGGCCGCGCCGGAGGCGCGTGCCATCCGGCAGGCGCTTGTGCCCACGCAGGACGTCGTCGAGATCAAGAACGGCAAGAAGGTCACCGTCGAGCGGAAGACCTTCCCGGGCTACGTCCTCGTCGAAATGGTCCTGACGCAGGGCACGCTGCACGAGGTCAACGGCATCCAGGGCGTCATCAAGTTTGTCGGCAAGGACCGCGAGCCTGCGGCGCTGCGTGACGACGAAGTGAAGCGCCTCCTCGGCGAGGAAGTCGAGGCGGAGCCGGAAGCGCCGAAGGAGGAGATCCCGTTCCTCGTCGGCCAGGCGGTTGCGATCACCGAGGGCCCGTTCACCGACTTCAATGGTACGGTCGAGGAAGTCATGCCCGACAAGGGCAAGGTACGGGTGTCGGTGTCGCTGTTTGGCCGGCCGACGTCGGTCGAGCTCGACTACTTGCAGCTCAAGGGATACTGAGCCGCAGCACGGAAGGTCCGGGACACCGGGGCCCTTGCGCGGGGCGGCTGCCTGAAGTCGGCAGCGAGCAGCGCACCGAACGGGAAGAGTACGAGCCCTTGCGCGGGGCGGCCGGATCTTGCGGCGAGGAGCGCACTGGTCGGGTACCACGACGACACAAAACAGACCGTGGGAGTTCGACGCGCCTGGGCCGAATGGCCCGATGCGCGACAACGTACGTGAGGTCATCACATGGCAAAGAAGGTCACGGGTTTCGTCAAGCTGCAGATTCCTGCAGGCAAGGCGAATCCGGCTCCCCCCGTCGGTACCGCGCTCGGTCCGCAGGGGATCAACATCATGGCGTTCTGCAAGGAGTTCAACGCTCGCACGCAGGGCCAGGATACGATCCTTCCGGTCGAAGTCACGATCTACGGCGACAAGTCCTTCACCTTCATCCTGAAGACGCCGCCGACCGCGGTGCTCCTCAAGAAGGAAGCAGGACTTGAGAAGGGGTCCGGTCAGCCGAACCGCAACAAGGTGGGCAGCGTTACCAAGGCGCAGGTCAAGAAGATCGCGGAGCTCAAGATGCCCGATCTCAACTGCGACTCGCTTGAGTCGGCGATGGCCATGGTGGCCGGTGCCGCACGCTCGATGGGCGTGGAGGTGCGCGACTAATGCGTACCCATGGCAAGAAGTACCGCGCGGCGGCGGAGAAGCGTGATGTCGCGTCGCTCTACGCCCCCAAGGCGGCGCTCGAAATCGTGAAGACCGGCGCGTTCGCCAAGTTCGACGAGACCGTCGAGGTCGCCGTCCGACTGGGCGTGGATCCGCGTCACGCCGACCAGGTCGTGCGTGGCACGGTCGTGCTCCCGGCCGGCACCGGCAAGTCGGTGCGCGTGCTCGTGATCGCCGTTGGCGACAAGGCCCGCGAGGCCGAGGCCGCCGGCGCCGACTTCGTCGGGCAGGAATTCGTCGCGAAGATCAAGGAAGGGTGGACCGACTTCGACGTCATGGTCGCCACGCCGGACCAGATGGGCCAGGTCGGCCAGCTGGGTCGCATCCTCGGCCCCCGCGGCCTCATGCCCAACCCGAAGGCGGGCACGGTCACGATGAACGTTGGACAGGCCGTCCGCGAGCTCAAGGCTGGCAAGATCGAGTTCCGCGTCGACAAGGGTGGCACGGTCCACGCCGCCATCGGCAAGGTCTCGTTCGCCATTGAATCGCTCGAGCAGAACTTCGGGGCCTTCATGGACCAGATCGTGCGCGCGAAGCCAGCCGCCGCCAAGGGCGTCTACGTCAAGACGGTCGCCGTCTCCAGCACCATGGGGCCCGGTCTCCGCATCGACACCACCCCTTACCGGTAACGAGCGATGAAGCGCACCGAGAAGGAAAAGCTCGTCGCCGAGCTGAAGGATCGCATGAAGGGCGCCACCGCCCTCTACTACACCGACTTCACGGGGCTCAACGTGAAGCGCATGACCGAACTTCGCCGCCGCCTCCGCAAGGCCGGCGTCGAGTACGTCGTGATCAAGAACACCCTCGCGCTCAAGGCCGTGAATGAGAGCGGGTTGACGACGTCGCCCCTCAAGGGGCCGACGGGCGTTGTCGTGGCGAAGGATGCCGTCGCCGCGGCGAAGCTGCTCACGGACTTCGCGAAGGAAAACGACGCGAGGCCGACGGTGAAGGGCGGCCTGTACGAAGGCGAAGTGATCGATGCCGCGATGGTCAAGAAGCTCGCCACGCTCCCCTCGCGGGACGAGGCGCTGGGCCAGATCGCCGGTGCGTTCAACAGCGTGCTCGCCATGTTCGCCCTTGCTCTCGAGGCGCGTGCTGCGCAGCTCGAGGCGTCCAACTGATTCCCCAGGCGTCTGCCTGACCAACACGCCCCAGGACGACCTGGGGGAACCACGGAGACCGAGATAATGACCGCTACCATGAGCAAGGACGATATCCTCGACGCCATCGCGAACATGAAGGTCGCGGAGCTGGTCGAGCTGAAGGATGCATTCATGACGAAGTTCAACGTCACCATCTCCGCCGTCGCGGCCGCTCCGGCCGGTGGCGCGGGTGCCGGCGGCGCCGCTGCCGTCGAGGAGCAGACCGAGTTCTCGGTCATCCTCAAGGAAGCCGGCGGCAAGAAGATCCAGGTCATCAAGGTCGTCCGCGAGATCACCGGCCTGGGCCTGAAGGAAGCGAAGGACCTGGTCGACGGCGCGCCGCAGACCGTGAAGGCCGGCGCTTCGAAGGACGAGGCCGCGCAGCTCAAGGCCAAGCTCGAAGAGCAGGGCGCCGTCGTCGAGGTGAAGTAAGGCCTTGGAGCGCCGCCGGGACTCCCCGGCGGCCCTCCTCGACCCGCTTCCCCCCGACCGGCTCTCGATGCTCCGCACTACCGACCACCGCAACCTGTAGTTCCGTTCGCCCGTTCCTCCCGCGCCGCTCCGGCGCGGGCGGGGCCGGGCCTTTCACCTGTCCGACCGGGTGATCCATGGCTGACCTGATGAAGCAGATTTCTTTCGGCAAGCTCGCGCAGGGGATGGAAATGCCCCATCTCCTCGACATTCAGGTGCGCGCCTTCGACGCGCTCCTGCAACTCGACGCTGCCGCACACGACCGCGAAGACATCGGTCTCGAGCGGGTCTTCAAGGACCTGTTCCCGATCACCGACGTCCACGAGAACTTCTCGCTGGAGTTCAAGCGCTACACCCTCGGCGAACCGAAGTACACGGTCGAGGAGTGCATCGAGCGCGACATGACCTATTCCGCCCCCCTCAAGGCGACGCTTTCGCTGCGCGTCTTCGAGGATCAGATGGGCGAGAAGCGGCTCAAGAACGAGATCGAGAAGGAGGTCTACCTCGGCGAGCTGCCCCTGCTCACGCCGCTGGGCACCTTCGTGATCAACGGCGCCGAACGCGTCATCGTCAGCCAGCTCCACCGCTCGCCGGGCGTCGTGTTCGAGGAGAGCACGCACCCCAACGGCCAGCGCCTGATCTCGTCCCGCATCATCCCGTTCCGCGGGTCGTGGGTCGAGTTCACCGTGGACATCCACGACGTCGTCTTCGTCCACATCGACAAGAAGAAGAAGTTCCCGGCCACGGCGCTCCTCCGCGCCTTCGGTTACGGGTCGAGCTCGGACATCCTCCGGCTCTTCTTCGCTGTCCGTGAACTGGACCTCGCCAAGAAGCGCGAGTCGCGCGTCGACCAGCGCGAGATGCTCGGCGCGATCATCGCCGAGGACATCACCCTCGTCGGCGAGAAGACCGCCGAGGACGCCCCCAAGGCCAAGACCAAGAAGGCCCGTGCCGAGCGCGAACGCTCCGAGGCCGACCTCCTCGTTCGTGAAGGTGACGAGCTGACGGAAGAGGTGTTCAACCGCCTCCGCCGTCAGGGGATCGAGACCATCAAGGTCTTCGCCTCGCACACGCGCATTGACATCCGCGACGAGATGGACGCGATCGAGCGTGGCGAGCGCACCGAGCGCCGCCGCCTCGCCTTCGACGTCGTCGACGACGACGGCGAAGTGATCGCCGAGGCCAACCAGCTCCTCACCGACACGGTCATCAAGAAGATCCGCAAGGGTGGCGTGCTCAAGGTGCCGGTGTTCGTGACTTCCGGCCGCGCCGAGAGCACGATCATCAAGAACACGCTGGCCAAGGATCCCTGCGGCCTCGTGCTCGACGACAAGACCAAGCTGCCGCGACCGGCCTCGAAGGAAGAGGGCGAGGCGATCGCGCTGCGCCAGATCTACGCGCTGCTCCGTCCGGGCGACGCGCCGAACAAGGAGACCGCGAAGCAGGCGCTCGAGCGCCTCTTCTTCTCCCCGAAGCGCTACGACCTCGGCCGCGTCGGCCGCTACAAGATCAACCAGCGCCTCGGCCTCAAGACGCCGGCCGGGCACACCGTCCTCACCGTCGAGGACTTCGTCGAGATCGTCCGCTACCTGGTCGAGCTCGCCGAGGGCCGCGGCCACACCGACGACATCGACCACCTCGGCAACCGTCGCATCCGTTCGGTCGGCGAGCTCATCGCCAACCAGTTCTCCGTCGGCCTTTCGCGCATGGCGCGCCTGGTCAAGGAGCGGATGTCGATCAACACTGATCCCGAAAAGATCTCGCTGGACGACCTCGTCAACGCCCGCACGGTGTCCGCGGTCATCCAGGCGTTCTTCGGGTCGAGCCAGCTCTCGCAGTTCATGGACCAGACCAACCCGCTGGCCGAGCTGACGCACAAGCGTCGCCTCTCGGCCCTCGGTCCGGGCGGCCTCACGCGCGAGCGTGCAGGCTTCGAGGTCCGCGACGTGCACTACTCGCAGTACGGGCGCATGTGCCCCATCGAGACGCCGGAAGGCCCGAACATCGGCCTGATCACGTCGCTGGCATGCTATGCGCGCGTCAACGACCTCGGCTTCGTCGAGACGCCGTACCGCATCGTCAAGAACGGCAAGGTGACGGGCGAGATCGCGTGGCTCGACGCCAACAAGGAAGAGGAGACGATCACCGCACAGGCGAACGCCCGCCTGAACACGGACGGCACTTTCGTGGACGAGTTCCCGCTCGCGCGCCAGCGCGGCGACGTGCCGATCGTGACGCCAGATCGCATCGACTACATGGACGTCGCGCCCGAGCAGCTCGTCTCGATCGCCGCGGCGCTCATTCCGTTCCTCGAGCATGACGATGCCAACCGCGCCCTCATGGGCTCGAACATGCAGCGTCAGGCGGTCCCGCTCCTCAACCCCCGCACGCCGCTCGTCGGCACGGGTCTCGAGGACAAGGTCGCCAAGGACTCGGGCGCGGTGATCATTGCCAAGCGTGCGGGTGTCGTCACGCGCGTGACGGCCGACGAGATCATCATCGACGCCGGCGCCCTCGAGAAGGGCAAGGGCAAGTCGGACGACCGTATCCCGCTGCAGCGCCTCACGCAGCAGGACCGCTACAAGCTCCGCAAGTACTGGCGCACCAACCAGGACACGGCCATCAACCAGCGGCCGCTCATCAAGGTCGGGCAGAAGGTCAAGAAGGGCGACGTGCTTGCCGACGGCGCCGCCACCGAGATGGGGCAGCTCGCGCTCGGCGCCAACGTGACGGTCGCGTTCATGCCGTGGTACGGGCACAACTTCGAGGACGCCATCGTCCTCTCCGAGCGTCTGGTGAAGGATGACGTGTACTCGTCGATCCACATTCAGGAGCTCGAACTGCACGTGCGCGACACCAAGCGCGGGCAGGAAGAGATCACGCGCGAAATCCCGAACGTCGCCGAGGAGTCGCTGGTTGACCTCGACGAGCGCGGCATCGTGCGCATCGGCGCCCATGTGAAGCCGGGCGACATCCTCGTCGGCAAGATCACGCCGAAGGGCGAGACGGAGCTGTCGCCGGAAGAGAAGCTGCTCACCGCCATCTTCGGCGAGAAGGCGAAGGACGTGAAGGACTCGTCCCTCAAGGTCTCCCCGGGCATGGAAGGCGTGGTCATCGACGTGAAGATCTTCTCGCGCGTCGAGGATCAGGTCGTTGAAAAGGATCGTGGCGAACGCATCGGCGAAGTCCGCCGGCTCGAGGGCGAGGAGAAGATCCGCGTCAACGACGTGCGCGACGCCGAGCTGCGCGAGTTGCTCGATGGGCAGTCGGTGCAGATGGCCCTCAAGTCGGGCTCGGTCGAGGAAGCAATTCCCGCCGGCACCAAGCTCACCGAGGCGGTGCTCGCCGAGCTCCGCATCTCGAGCCTCGACCTCAAGACGTTCCGCGTCGAGAACAAGAAGGTCAACGAGCAGCTCCGCGAAATCATCGATGCCGCCAACGAGGAGAAGGCGAAGCTCGAGGAGAGGGCGGAGGAGCGCATCGACCGTATCCTGCAGCCGGATGAACTGCCCCCGGGCGTGATCCAGCTGGTGAAGGTCTATCTGGCCGAGAAGCGCAAGATCTCGGTGGGCGACAAGATGGCCGGCAGGCACGGCAACAAGGGCATCGTCGCGCGCATCGTGCCCGAGGAGGACATGCCGTTCCTCCCGAACGGTCGCCCGGTGGACATCGTGCTCAACCCGCTCGGCGTGCCGAGCCGCATGAACGTCGGACAGATCCTCGAAACGCACCTCGGCTGGGCCGCGCGCATTCTGGGCTTCTATGCCAAGACGCCGGTCTTCCAGGGCGCCAACGAGCGTGAGATCGGCCTGCTGATGAAGCTCGCCGGCATCACGTGGGCGCGCGAGGCGCTGCGGCTCGACGCCGCGTCGCCCGCCATCACCGACGCCGAGATCAAGGTCATCTGCATGGACCTCCGTCCGGATCACCCGGAAAAGGAGCGCGTGCAGCTGCTGCATGACGCCAACGTGAACGACATCGGGGCGCGCTCGGTCACCCAGCCGACCCGTGACGTGTACCATCGCGTGCGCGACTTCCTCGCCGCCGCGGCGAAGGAGCTCGCGGCGCGCGAAATCACCGAGCTCGGTTCGCAGCACGTGCTGCACTCCGGCGAAGGTGACGCCGACCTGCCGGCCGCCCGCAAGGCGGAGTTCAAGTCCGCCCTCAAGGCGGTCGAGAAGCGGCAGGGCGCAGATCCGGCCGACCTGCTCGAGGAGCAGGAGCTGCCGGCGCTCGCGGCGATTCTCCGCAAGAAGTCGGAGGCCGACGTGGACGCGGCCGCCGTCGAGCTGATGCGCCTCGCCGGGCTCACGCCGGGTGGCAAGGTGCGGCTCCGCGACGGGCGCACTGGCGAGACGTTCCAGTCGCCGGTCACGGTGGGCGAGATCTACATGCTCAAGCTCAGCCACCTCGTCGACGACAAGATCCACGCGCGCTCCATCGGACCGTACTCGCTCGTGACGCAGCAGCCGTTGGCCGGCAAGGCGCAGTTCGGCGGCCAGCGCTTCGGCGAAATGGAAGTGTGGGCGCTCGAGGCGTATGGCGCCGCGAACACGCTCCAGGAAATCCTCACCGTCAAGTCGGACGACGTGAACGGCCGCAGCCGCGTCTACGAGGCGATCGTGAAGGGGCAGAACCTGCCCGAACCGGGTATTCCGGAGTCGTTCAACGTGCTCGTGAAGGAACTGCAGGCCCTTGGCATCAAGGTCACCCTCGGCGCGTCCGGCGCCGGGTATGCGGACGCCGAGGCCACCAGCGTGGCGGGGGAGGAGTAACCAATGATCGATTTCCGTAGTGCGCGCGACGCGCGCGCATCTTCGTTCGACTTCATTCAGGTTCGCATCGCCTCACCCGAGGAGATCCGCGGCCCGCGTGACCCCAAGGAGCGCGAGCGGCTGGAAATGGCCGGCCTGCGCCAGTGGTGGTCGTGGGGCGAGGTTACCAAGCCCGAGACCATCAACTACCGGTCGTTCAAGCCGGAAAAGGACGGCCTCTTCTGCGAGCGCATCTTCGGTCCGGTCAAGGACTGGGAGTGTCATTGCGGCAAGTACAAGCGCATCCGCTACCGCGGCGTCATCTGTGACCGTTGCGGCGTGGAAGTGACGCTGTCGAAGGTGCGGCGCGAGCGCATGGGCCACATCGAACTGGCCGTGCCGGTCGCGCACATCTGGTTCTTCAAGACGCTCCCCAGCCCGATGGGGAACCTGCTCGACCTGACGCTCCGTGACCTCGAGAAGGTTGTCTACTACTCGAACTACGTCGTCATCGAGCCGGGCAACCAGGACGCCCACACCAACCAGCTGCTCGACGAGGACGAGTTCCTCGAGCTGCGTCGCAAGGCCAAGGAAGAGGGAGACCATGCCTTCTCGGCCGACATCGGCGCGCCCGCGGTCCGCGAGCTCCTCAAGCGGATCGACGTGGACGCCGTGGCCGAGCAGCTCCGCGGCGAGGTCGGTACGGAGACCTCACAGCACCGCAAGAAGCAGCTGCTCAAGCGCCTCAAGATTGTCGACGCCTTCCGCAATTCGGCGCAGGGTGCCGACGTGCGCAACAGGCCGGAGTGGATGATCCTGGACGTGATCCCGGTCATCCCGCCCGACCTGCGGCCGTTGGTGCCGCTCGACGGCGGGCGCTTCGCCACGTCCGACCTCAACGATCTCTACCGTCGCGTCATCAACCGCAACAACCGTCTGCAGAAGCTGATAACGCATCGCGCGCCGGAGGTCATCCTCCGGAACGAGAAGCGCATGCTGCAGGAAGCGGTCGACGCGCTGTTCGACAACGGCCGTCGCTCCAAGGCCATCCGCGGTCGCGGCAAGCGCCCGCTCAAGTCGCTCTCCGACATGCTCAAGGGCAAGCAGGGCCGGTTCCGTCAGAACCTGCTCGGCAAGCGCGTGGACTACTCGGGTCGTTCGGTCATCGTCGTCGGCCCGGAGCTCAAGCTGCACCAGTGCGGCCTGCCGAAGGCCATGGCGCTCGAGCTCTTCAAGCCGTTCATCATCCACAAGCTCGTCGACAAGGGCATCGCCGAGACGGTCAAGCGCGCGAAGAAGATCGTCGAGCGCGAGTCCCCCGAGGTGTACGAGATCCTCGAGGAGATCATCAAGGACCATCCGGTACTCCTCAACCGCGCCCCGACGCTCCACCGCTTGGGCATTCAGGCGTTCGAGCCGGTGCTGGTCGAGGGCAAGGCCATTCGTATCCATCCGCTCGTCTGCGCGGCGTTCAACGCCGACTTCGACGGTGACCAGATGGCCGTGCACGTGCCGCTCTCATTCGAGGCGCAGCTCGAGTGCCGCGTCCTCATGCTCTCGTCGAACAACATCCTCAAGCCGTCGGACGGTCGTCCCGTCGCCGAGCCCAGCCAGGACATCGTGCTGGGTTGCTACTTCGCGACCAAGGGCCCGGCCGACCTCGATGCGATTGCGAACGACAAGAAGCGCCGCGACCATCTGCCCCGCTATGGCGACCTCGCCGACGTGGAGCTCGCGCTCGCGCACGGTCGCGCCAACTACCACACGCCGATCCAGTACCTGCTCAAGGACGGCGGCAAGGCGAGCTGGATTGTCACGACGGCCGGCCGCGTGCTGTTCAGCGCGATCGTCCCGCCGGGCATCAAGTTCCAGAATCGCGACATGAAGAAAAAGGCGCTCGGTGAGCTCGTCTTCGAGAGCTACCGCTTCGCAGGGCTGGCCGAGACCGTGGAATTCCTCGACCGCCTCAAGGACTTCGGCTTCCGGAATGCCACGCGCGGTGGCGTCTCGATCGGCATCGAAGACCTGCACATCCCGGCCAAGAAGGAAGAGCTGCTCAAGGAAGCGACCGAGCGTGTCGAGCGCTTCCAGCGCGCCTACCAGACGGGCAACATCACCAACGGCGAGCGCTACAATAAAGTCATCGACACCTGGACGCACGCCAACTCCGACATCGCTGACGAAATGGTCAAGCGCATGAAGGAGTCGGCGGGGGGCTTCAACCCCGTGTTCATGATGTTCGACTCCGGCTCGCGTGGTTCGCGCGACCAGATCCGCCAGCTGGCCGGCATGCGCGGCCTGATGGCCAAGCCGCAGAAGAAGCTCACCGGCGGCATCGGTGAAATCATCGAAAGCCCGATCAAGTCGAACTTCCGGGAAGGACTCTCGGTGCTCGAGTACTTCATCTCGACCCACGGCGCCCGCAAGGGTCTCGCGGACACGGCACTCAAGACGGCCGACGCCGGCTACCTCACGCGTCGTCTCGTCGACGTCGCGCAGGACGTGACCATCACCGAGGAGGATTGCGGCACGATCCTCGGCCTCGAGATCGC
>JAYTVE010000527.1:0-3153 GCA_043744185.1 Gemmatimonadota bacterium
CGCACGCGCCCGCCCGCCGTGATCGCGTCGCGCACGAAGCTCGCGGCGTCGTCACCCACGTGCGCCGTCACGTCGCTGATCTGGAGGCTCGCGTAGCGCAGGTCCGGCTTGTCCACGCCGTACTTCTCCATCGCGTCGTGCCACTTCATGCGCAGGAAGGGTGCGCTCACGCTCTCCCCCGCCTCCGCCCAGAGGTCGACGAGCACCTGTTCCACCACGCGTTGCACGTCGCGCTGCTCGATGAAGCTCATTTCGAGGTCGATCTGCGTGAACTCGAGCTGGCGGTCGGCGCGCAGGTCCTCGTCGCGGAAGCAACGCGCGATCTGGAAGTAGCGGTCGAAACCCGCCACCATCAGCATCTGCTTGTAGATCTGCGGCGACTGCGGCAGCGCGTAGAACTCGCCCGCGTGCACGCGGCTCGGCACGATGAAATCGCGCGCCCCCTCGGGCGTCGGCTTGGTGAGGATCGGCGTCTCGATCTCGAAGAAGCCCATGCCGGTCATGCTGGCGCGTGCGCGCTGCAGCAATCGGTGACGGAGCATCAGGTTGGCCTGCAACTCCGGGCGGCGCAGATCGAGCAGGCGATACTTGAGGCGCAGTTCTTCCGCGGGCAGCTGCGCGCCCTTGCCGCGCGCGACCGGAATGGCCGGCGTGACCGCGGGGCCCACCACGCGGATCGAGGTCGCCTTCAACTCGACCTCGCCGGTCTCCATGTCGCTATTGCGCATTTCCATCGGGCGCAGCGACACGTTGCCCTCCACGATCACGGTGCTCTCGAGTCCGGCCGCCTGCGCGCCCGCAATGACGTCGGGCAACGCGAACTTCGGATCGAAGGACACCTGCACCATTCCGGCACGATCACGAAGGTCGAGAAACACGATCCCGCCCAGGTCGCGGCTGCGATGTACCCAGCCGCCCAGCACCACGGTCTGTCCGTCATGTCCGGCGCGAAGTGCGCCGCAGAGATGCGTACGAAGGGAAGTCGCGAGCGGATCTTGGAAGTCGGACACGGTGGACGGCACGGGAGAGGAACGAACGGCGGGCAGGCAGGTCCTTCGCTGCGCTCAACGCAAACAAGGGCGCGCAACTCCTGCGCAGTGTGCAGTTTGACAGCGGAAAACGTGGAAATCTATGCGGGACAGCGACTTAGGGGTAGCGGAGCTGATTGACTAAACGACTCGACCCGACTAGGCTTAACCCTAAGTGGGACTTTGGGTTGCGCGTGTGCGTGGCCCGCCTGAAGGTCGGCGCTCCCGTCACAGCTTCGCATCCGAAGGGCTTATGTCCGCACGCATCAACCTCCTCGACTTCACCCCTGCCGAGGCCACCGAACGCCTGAAGGTCTGGTGTGCCGAGCACGACGAAGCGGCGTACCGCGCCGATCAGGTCGTGCGCCACCTGTGGGTGCAGCCCGCGTCGGACTTCGAGGGCATCTCCACGCTGCCCAAGGCGCTGCGCGCGAAGCTGGCCGACTTCTTCTACATCGGCCGCCTCGAACTCGTCGCGCGTCAGAAGTCGGAAGACGGCACGCAGAAGTTTCTCTTCAAGCTCTTCGACGGCGAGCAAATCGAGACCGTCGCCATTCCCGACGGCGACCGGATGACGCTCTGCATCTCGTCGCAGGCGGGCTGCGCGCTCAAGTGCGCTTTCTGTGCCACCGGCGCGATGGGTTTCGTGCGCAACCTCACCGCGGGCGAGATTGCCGGACAGGTGCGTGAGCTGCAGCTCCTCGCCGACGGCCCGATCAAGGCCACCAACATCGTCTTCATGGGCATGGGCGAACCGCTCATGAACTGGAAGGCGGTCGAGAAAGTGCTCACGATCCTGAACAACGAGCTTGGCTTCGGCATCGGCGCGCGCCACATCACGATCTCCACCGTGGGCGTGCTCCCGGGCATCGTCGCGCTCGGGAAGCGTCCGGAGCAGTTCCGTCTCGCGATTTCCATTCACGCGCCGACGGACGACCTGCGCGCGCGCCTGATGCCGGTCAACACCAAGTACCCGCTCGACGATGTGATCGAGGCGGCAAAGGTCTTCGATCGTCGCGTGACGTTCGAGTACGTGATGCTGGGCGGCGTCAACGACGGCCCCGAGCACGCGCTGCAACTCGCCAAGCTCGCCACGGACTGCGCCGCGTTCGTGAACCTCATTCCGCTGCACCCCGGCGGCGGCCAAGGGTTCAGGCCGACGCCGCGCGAGGAGATCGTGAAATTTGCGCGTGAATTGCGGAAGCAGGACGTCGAGACCGCTATTCGCAAGAGTCGCGGCATCGACATCGCGGCTGCCTGCGGCCAGCTCAAGACGGAGCGCTTGGCGAAGCGCGAGAAAGCGCCGGCATAGTCAACGTCGGCCTGCGCGCCGCCGCGTCATCGCGGCACTGCTGCCGACTAACGCACCGCGTTCCACATCGCGACCGTCTGCGGAAAGAGCGCCTTCCCTTCCCGCAGCGTCCACTCGAAGCGGTGACGCACCACTTGCCGGAAGACACCGTCGAAGTCGAGCACGACGTGCTGCGCAAGAAAGCTCCGGTCTGCCATGGCAAACGGACGCCCCGGTTCCAGGTAGTCTGCCATGTAGAGCGCCTGGCCCGTGCGTCCCCATGTCCCACTGCCGGTCGTGTGCCATCGGATCGCGTCGAGCACATCGCTGCGCGACTCTCCCAATCGTTCGAGCTTGCTCGCCGCTGCGGGGCCGTGCAGCGTGCCGAACGGACTCTCCGGGTCGTGCGTGGCTGCGCGCAACGTCGGCTCGTCGCAATCGCGCAGCGCGTCGTGCCAGCGCCCCGCGTCGTGCCACGCCCGACGCTCGGCGTCACTCAACCCGAGCGCTCTGCACCACGTGTCGAGCAGGTGCGTGACGCGCCCGATGTGGGCGCGGCGCTTCTCCGACACCACGGCCCACTCCGGCAACTCCACCGTCAGCGCTGGCGGCCCCGATTCCGGCAGCGGCATGCCGGTCACTGCGCCTCCGTGATCCGCCGCGCCAGGTCCTCAAGCGTGTGCGCCACCTCGCGTAGTTCCTGCGTGGCGCCTTCCATTTCGCGCATCGCCTGCGCCTGATTGCGCGCGCCTTCGGTTACGCTCTCGGCGCTGTCCTGGTTGCGGCGCGAGATCTCCGTGATGCGCGCCACCCGGTCGCGAAGTCGCGCGAACT
>JAYTVE010000528.1:0-3153 GCA_043744185.1 Gemmatimonadota bacterium
TCTTGAACGGCGCACCCGCCATGGTGCGCTCGAAGCCGCGCTGGTCGTCCACGATCCGGTCACGGATGCGGTTGAGCTGCTCGCGAGGGGGCATCCACATGCCACCAGCCACCAAGCAGCCGCGCGGCTCGAGGTGGAAGTAGAAGCCGGCCGCGCCACCGTCGGGGGACGACGAGCTCACGTTCTTCGATGAGCGTCGATGAAAGAACCAGGTGCCCGCGTGGGTCTTGTACGGCGACTTGTCCTTCGAGAAGCGGATGTCGCGGTGGATGCGGAAGACGGAGCGCCGGGGGTCGCCGGAGATCTCCGGGACCTTGGTGGCAAGTCGGACGTCGATCTCCTCGACGAAGTCCCGGAGCGGGCCCTTGAGGTCGCCCTCGTACTCCGCGCGATGGGCCTCGAACCACTCGCGCCGGTTGTTGTCGGCGAGGCCCCGGAGGAAGCCGAGCGCCTTGGGCGAGAAGCCGCCAAACGGTGCGGGATTGGGAGCGGAAGGCACGGTGGAATCGTACCGGACGGGACCCCGGTGGCGGGAGGGGGGAACGCGGGGCTGTCCGAGCCGGTCGTCAAGGGGAGCCGGAGAGTCTCGTGGCATCTATTGACGTGACCGGTACGGGGGTTATCCTCTGGCTTGCCGTCCCCGCCCTTGGCTGGGACTCCGCTTGACATCCCGCGCGACGATGCGCGGGCCGCTTCACGGGATCAGGGTCCCTGCGAGGTGGCGGCAGCACCCGCGCAAGGCGCGGCCGAATCCTTCAATGCTCGAGGCAAACATGAAGAGACTTCGTGAGTGGGCGGTGCTGTGCGCGGCCCTCGTGGGGCTCGCTTTCCCGGCGTACGGTCAGGGAAGCGGCGCCATCGCGGGACGTGTAACGGAAGCCGGGAATGGCGCTCCCATCGGCGACGCGCGCGTGCAAGCGCTGGGCGCGAGCGGCCGCACGGTGGGCGCGGTCGGCACGGCCGCTGACGGCACGTATCGGCTGGCCGGGTTGGCGGCTGGCCCGTATACGGTGGTGGTGAGCCGGATCGGCTTTCAGGCCAAGCGCACCGAATCGGTGCAGGTGACGGCGGGCGGCACGGCGACCGTGAACTCGGCCATGTCGCCGGTGGCGACGTCGCTGACGCAGGTCGTGACCACCGCCTCGCGCAAGGCGGAACGTGCGCTCGACGCGCCGGCGCAGATCTCGGTCGTGACGCAGCAGGAAATCGAGCAGCGTCCGAGCCTCACGGTGGCGGACCACCTCAAGTCGACGCCGGGCATCGACGTCTCGACGGGCGGCATCGCCCAGTCGAACATCGTCTCGCGCGGCTTCAACAACGCCTTCTCCGGCTCGATGCTGATGCTGCAGGACTACCGGTTCGCCGGCGTCCCGTCGCTTCGCGTCAACGTGCCGCTGCTCTTCACGGGCTCCAACGACGACATCGAGCGCATCGAGGTGCTCCTCGGACCGGCGTCGGCGCTCTACGGCCCGAACTCGGGCAACGGCGTCATGCACGTGATCACCAAGTCGCCGTTCGACTCGAAGGGAACCACGGTCTCCATCGACGGCGGCGAGCGCTCGATCTTCAAGGCGAGCGTGCGCACCGCCGGCACGCTCGGCGACAAGGTGGGCTACAAGCTCTCCGCCGAAACGTTCACGGGTAACGACTGGACCTACACCGACCCGGGCGAGCCCGTGCGATTCGACACGGCGCAGCGCGTGCCGATCGATCGTCGCGGCACGGCGGCCTTCCGCAACTACGGCGTGAAGAAGAACACGTTCGAGGGGCGCCTGGACCTCAAGCCGGTCGAAGGGCTCACGCTGATCTCGACCGTCGGCTTCACGGAGATTCCGACCGGCATGGAGCTCACGGGTGCCAACGGCACGTCGATGATCAACAACTGGTCGTACACGAGCTTCCAGCAGCGCGTGAACTACAAGCGCTTCTTCGGCCAGATCTTCATGAACGAGAGCAACGCGGGCAACAACTCACCGCTCTCCAGCACCGGCACCTACCTGCTCCGTTCCGGCCAGCCGATCGTCGACCAGTCGCGCGTCGTCGCGGCCCAGGCGATTCAGGGGTTCGACTTCGGGGCGAACCAGTCATTCACGATTGGTGGTGACGCCATCTGGACGAACCCGCGCACCGCGAACACGACCAACGGCAGCAACGAGGGCGGCGACAACACCAAGGAACTTGGCGCCTTCATCCAGTCCGAGACCAAGCTCAACAGCAAGTGGGACCTGATCCTCGCGGCGCGCGCCGACAAGCACAGCGCGATCGACGAGCTGATGTTCTCGCCCCGCGCGGCGCTCATCTTCCGCCCGGCCAAGGACCAGTCGATCCGCATCACCTACAATCGGTCATTCGCGACGCCGGCCAACTTCTCCTTCTTCCTCGACCTGATCTCGTCGCCGAACATCGGCGGCTCGGGCTTCGACCTGAAGGCTGAGGGCAACCCGCCGAAGACTGGCTGGAACTTCCGCAACACCTGCGGCGGCCCGAATTCGGGCTACTGCATGCGCTCGCCGTTCGCCGGGGGCAACAACTTCGTGCCGTCGAGTGCGGCCGCGGCGCTTCCCGCCTTCTGGGGTCGCAACGCTGCCGGCATCAACGCCGGCGTTCGTGCCGCGATCGCCGCGAATTTCACCCCCGCTTTTGGCGCCGCCCTCGGTGGTGCGCTCGGCGCGGCGGTGGGTACCGCCGTATCGCAGACGCTGCCGACGCTGGCTCCGACCGACGCAGCGGTCGGTTCGCGCCTCGCCTTCCTCAACAATGCGTTCTCCAGCATCAACCCGTCGACTCTCGGGCCGATTGCGGCGCTCAAGGCGCAGTACAACCAGAACTTCGAAGTCGGCTACAAGGGGATCGCGTTCGGTCGCGTGCGCTTCGACGTGGCCGCGTGGTACCAGCAGCGCGGTGATGTCGGCACCTCGGCAGCGCTCTCGACGCCGAGCGTGTTCGTGGACTCGCTGCAGGCAAAGGCCTACCTGGCCTCGAACCCGACGCTGATCGGCAACATCGCAGGGGCGCTCGCCCCGATCTACACGGCCGTGGCAGCTTCCGGCGCGTTCGGCGCCGGGTGCACTGGCGCGGCGGCTCCGACCTGCGGCGGCCTTGCCGCCAACGGCAACCTGCCCGGCTTTCCGCAGCTCGGCGCGCCGGGCATTG
>JAYTVE010000529.1:0-3151 GCA_043744185.1 Gemmatimonadota bacterium
CTGAGCGTGGTGAGGAGAAGGTCGTGAGCGTGGACATCTTCCGCGATCGCGTCACGCTCCGCTCCGTCGAGGGCGAGGTGCGCATCGCGGAGCTCGCCGAGCTCACCGGCGCCGCGCCGGCACCCGTCGAACCAGTGCCGTCGAGCAACCAGACCAACGATGACGAGTCCGGCAATGCGGAGCGCGACGCAAACACGGACGAGCCGCGCACCGAGCCGCGCACCGAGCCGCGCGCCGAGCCTCGCGCCGAGAAGCGCGAGAAGCGCGAGGAGCGCCCCGCCCAACACTTGCCGCCTCAAGCCTCCGACGCACCAGCCGAGGCACCTCCCGCAGCGCCCGCCGCACCCGCGCTCGACGCCATCAGCACCGACCCGGACGACGAGGGCGATGACCTCGACGATCCGGACGACGCAACCGGTGCCGCAGACGCCACCGCCACGGACGGCACGAGCGCCGCTCCTCGCCGACGCCGTCGTGGGCGCCGTGGTGGCCGACGCGGCCGCGGTCCCGGTGGTGCTGGCGATGCCGGATCGAGCAGCAGCAACGGCCCCACTTCCTCCTGACGAGCCCGCGTGACCCGTTTCTACCTCACGACCGCTATCGACTACGCCAACGGCGAGCCGCACCTCGGCCACGCCTTCGAGAAGATTGGCGCCGACGCCATCGCCCGCTATCACCGCATGGCCGGCTTCGACGTGCACCTCTGCATCGGCATGGACGAGCACGGCCAGAAGGTCGCGCAGACCGCCGCCTCGCAGGGCGTCGAACCGCAGCAGTTCGTTGACGGCGTGTCCGCGCAGTTCCGCGCCATGTGGGATCGCGTCAACATCTCCTACGACCAGTTCGTCCGCACCACCGATCCTGCGCACAAGTCGGGCGTTCGTGCCCTCATCAAGCGCATCGCCGATACCTCGCCCGACGACTTCTACGAAAAGGCGTACGAAGGGTGGTACTGCGTCGGCTGCGAACTCTTCAAGCGCGACGACGAAATCGTGGATGGCCACTGCGTCCTCCACACGACGCGTACGCTCGAGTGGACCAAGGAACGCAACTTCTTCTTCCGCCTTTCCAAGTATCAGGGCTTCCTCGAGCGGCTGATCGCCGAGCGCCCGGACTTCATTCGCCCCGAGTCGCGCCGCAACGAGATTCTCGGTCTCATCGCACAGGGCCTCGAGGACATCTCCATCTCGCGCGCCCGTCTCGCCTGGGCCATCCCCTTCCCGCTCGCCATCTCCGACGGCTCGGCGCAGGGCACCTGGGTCTGGTTCGACGCGCTGCCCAACTACCTCACCGCCACCGGGTATCCCGACAAGGTCTGGAAGGAACGCTGGCCCGCGCAGCTCCACGTGATTGGCAAGGACATCACGCGGCTCCACGCCGTGGTCTGGCCCGCCATGCTCCAGGCAGCGGAGCTGCCGCTGCCGGAGCACGTCTGGGCGCACGGCTTCGTGCAGCTGGGCGGCGAGCGCTTCTCCAAGTCCGCCGGCGTGAAGCTCGACCTGGGCGAGGCGATTGACCGCTACGGCGTGGACGCCTTCCGCTACTTCTTGCTGCGCGAAGTCCCCTTCGACGCCGATGGCAATTTCTCGTTCGAGCGATTCGACGATCGCTTCAACGCCGACCTCGCCAACGCGTTCGGCAACCTCGCGAGCCGCGTCATCGCCATGATCGAGCGCTACCGCGGCGGCATCGTGCCCGCCGCACCGCCGACCGAGCTCGATGCACTCGACGCGCTGGCCATCGCCGAGTACCACAAGGCGCTCGACGGCTCCCACGGCTACCTCCTGCACGAGGGGCTGCGCCATGTCTGGAGCTGCGCCGCCAAGGGTAACGAGTACGTCGACCGGCGCGCCCCTTGGAAGCAGGCCAAGGATCCGGCCGCGGCGGCAGCCCTCGACGAAACCTTGGGGGCCCTCGCGCGCCAGCTCGCCCGGTTGGCAGTGCTCGTGGCGCCCTACATGCCCACCAAGGCGGCGGAACTCTGGACCCAGTTGGGGGGTCCAGACACGGTGGACCGTCAGCGCTTTGTTGATCTGGCGACTCTCGATCCGGCCGGATGGCGCGTCACCAAGGGCGCGCCGATGTTCCCGAAGCCGGTGCCCTAATCCCCGCCCCCATGCCGATATCAACCCTGCACCCGCGCGCCCTCCTGGCCGCCGCCCTGCTCGCGTGCGGGGCCATCGCGGGGCCCGCCTGCGCCCGCAACCAGCCGCCCCAGGCCGAGGACGTCGGCGCGATCATGCTGTACGTCGAGAACCGCGGCTGGGATGACATGAACATTTTCGTCCTTCGCGGCGACACGCGCGACCGACTCGGACGGGTCAGCGCCGCGAGCCGCTGGAGCGTGCCGCTCGATCGATGGGTCACCAACCAGGCCGGCAACATCCGCATCGTGGCCCAGCCGGTCGGCACGCGCTACTACGGCAACGGTGCCTCGGCGGCCACACAGATCCTGCAGTTGGAGTCCGGCCAGACCGTCATCTGGACCATCGAGAAGGATCTCGGCCGCTCCTTCGTGGAAATCCGGTAGCGGTCGGCTGGCAGAACGGGAACGGGGCGGCTCCGCATGCGGAGCCGCCCCGGTTTCGTCGTGATGCCCGTCGTTACCTGCTCTGCTTCACACCGATGGCCTGAAGTAGCCCGTCGGTACCACCGCTCGCCACGGCGGCAAGGACAAACATGCCGAGGCCGATTCCGACCACCACCAGCGCCGACTTGAAGGAGCTGATTTCGCGCTCGTCAAAACCGGTGATGAACTCGCGCTTGACCGTCACCTGCTCGCCAAGCCAGCGGTTCTCGAGCCCGTCGCGATCCGTGACCGCAACGACACTCATTCGCACCGTGACAGAATCGATCGACATGATCGTTCCGCGAAGTCCGGTCACGCCTGGGCCGACGACCGGAGCCATCATGGCGGCCCCGAGGTCGGTCAAGCGCACACGTGCCATGTCATTGGCCACCGGCATGCGCTCCATTGGACGTGAAGTGTGGCAGGCGCCGAGTGACAGGAGCAGCAGTACGGCGATGGGGCGCCGCCAGCGGTTGAAGCGGTTCACGGAGCATCCTCGTTCATTCGGTGAGTCGGCTGGACAGCTTGGTGGTACGCCCGGGGTCATCGATGGTTCCTCCCGAACAGCCGAGCGGCCCGCCT
>JAYTVE010000530.1:0-3127 GCA_043744185.1 Gemmatimonadota bacterium
GCGCTCAAGGTGCGCGTGCAGGGACACACGGACGAGCGCGGCTCGGACGAGTACAACCTCGCACTCGGTCAGCGTCGTGCGGCGTCGGTAAAGCGCTTCTTCACGGATCGTGGCATCGACGAGCGTCGTCTCGAGATCGTGAGCTTCGGTCGCGAGCGTCCGGCCGTGTCGGGCGAGGACGATTCGGCACGTGCGAAGAACCGACGCGCCGAGTTCGAGATCCTCGCCGGTGGCGAGGCGCTTGCGGGCGCGCGTTGAACCCGTCGGCTGATTTCCCGAAGGGCGGCCGCGCACGACGGCGCGTGGCCGTGCTCGCGCTGTTCGCCCTCCCAATGGCGGGCTGTCTCGCGACGCAGACGGACGTGAAGGCGCTGCAGGCCGACATTGCCGTGCTGCGTGCCGAGTCGCACCGGGCGGACTCGATCCGTGCGGTGCAGGTGGCAGCCGTGCTCACGGGACTGAAGCTCGTGGGTGATACGCTGCACGGCGTGCAGACGCGCCTTGGCAAGATGGCCGGTGACGCGAAGGGCGACATGTACGCAATGCAGCAGCAGCTCATCCAGATTCAGGAACTCACGGGCCAGAGCCAGCGGCGCATACAGGAGTTGCGCGCGAACCTCGAGGATCGGGCTCCGGGATCGGCGGACACGTCGCGCAGCGGCGCGCCGGGACCGAACCAGCTGCTTCAACTGTCGCTGGACCAGCTGCGGCGGGGGAGCGCAGGTGCCGCGCGCGCCGGCTTTACCGACTTGTTAGCCCGCTTCCCGGACAGCGATGCCGCACCGTTGGCGCAGTTCTACGTGGGTGAATCATTCGCGGCCGAAGGCAACACCGTGAGCGCCGATTCGGTCTATCAACTCGTGCTCAAGATCAATCCGAAGTCGCCCAAGGCCCCGACCGCGCTCTACAAGCACGCGCTTGTGCTCATCGCGCGCGGTGATGCCGCGCTCGGCAAGGCCGCGTTGGGCGACGTCGTGAAGCAGTATCCGCAGTCGGACGAAGCCGTGCTCGCGCAGGACCGACTCAAGACGCTCAAGTAATCCCATGTCACGTCCTGAATCCGAGATGCCCTTCCTCGACCATTTGGAGGAGCTGCGCTGGCGGCTCCTCTGGTCGGTGCTGACGCTCGTGATCGGGGTGTTCGTCGCGTTCGTGGTGCTGGTAAAACTGGACATCATCGGGCTGCTGCAGGTCCCGATCAAGCCGTTCCTGCACGGGCGGAAACTCGTCTACACGCACCCGGGCGACCCGTTCTCGATCGTGCTCAACGCGTCGATTGCGCTGGGGGTGGTGTTCGCTCTGCCCGTCATCATGTGGCAAGTGTGGAGCTTCGTCGCACCCGCGCTCTACCAGCACGAGAAGAAGATCGTCGTGCCGGTGTTCGCGGGAGCGATCGGGCTGTTTCTGGCTGGCGCGTCCATGTGCTACTTCTACGCGCTGCCCCTTTCGCTCGAGTTCCTGATCGGCTTCCAGAGCGAATCACTGGAGCCGATGATCACGGCGTCCGAATACTTCTCGTTCGCGATCTCGATGACGTTGGCGTTCGGCGCTGCCTTCGAATTGCCGATCGTGATTCTCGCGCTCGCCGCGCTCGGGGTCGTCACGCCGCAGTTCCTCGCGAAATACCGGCGCCATGCGATTGTTGGCTGCGTCGTCGCGGGTACGGTGCTCACGCCGGGCGACCTCGTGTACGCCTCGGCGATGATGTCGATCCCGCTGTACGGACTCTACGAAGTGTCGATCTGGCTCTCGTGGTTCGTGGTCCGTCGTCGCGAGCGGCGCATCGCCGCGGCCGAGGCGGCGTGACGGAATCGGCGCGCCGCGCCCCGTGGCGGCGTCGCATGCTGGCCGTGCTGCTGCTCACTGGCGCCTCGACGCCGGCGGCCGCACAGCAGCCCGTGCCCCGGTCGGGCCCGGCGGTACCGTCGCGCGTTGGTGCGGACACCGGCAAGGGTGGCCGCGCGCAGCGCGACAGTACGGGCAAGCTCAAGAAGGTTGAATTGATCAAGTGGGAGGATACCGACTCCACGATGGACGCCTTGCTGAAGCGTCCCGGCTTCTCGGTCACCAAGTATCAGGGCGCGAAGGTCATCTTCGACGCGAGCAAGCGCGATCTGACCCTCAAGGGCGCGCCGGCCGGCGTGCAGCGCGTACGCACGCTGTTGATCGGGTCGCGCGTCGTGTACAACGACTCCACGCAACTCGTGGTCGCCGAGGGTGACACCGTGGTGCTGCGCGACCCCGACCAGTCGGCTGAGGACCTGGTCGTGAAGGGCGGCGGCCTGCGTTACGACATCAAGGAGGCGAGGGGGGTGGCGCGCGGCCTCGAGACGACCGTCGACAACAAGGGCGCGAGCTGGATCGTGTACGGCCACGAGGCGGCGTTGCGCAACATCGAGGACACGACGGCGACGGACACGCTGCAGCGCAAGCAGTCCATCTTCTACGCCAAGGATGGCCGCATCACGAGCTGTGCCGACTCGCTGCCGCACTATCACTTCTCTGCAGGCGAGATGAAGGTCGTCAGCGGCGGCTTCATGGTGGGGCGTCCCGCCGTGCTGTACCTGGCCGACGTTCCGGTGGCGTGGCTCCCCTTCATCTTCCAGGACATGCGACAGGGGCGCCGAAGCGGCGTGCTCGTGCCGCGATTGGGCGTGAGTGAGCTGCTCCGCAACTCGTCCACGTACCAGCGCACGGTCGAGAACATGGGGTACTACTTCGCGCTCAACGACTACATGGACGCCACGCTCTGGGCGGACTGGCGGTCGGAGGCGCGGCCCCCAACGGGCGGGTTCGGCTTCTCCCGCATCAGTGGCGACTATCGGTACCGGTGGCTCTCGCGGTTCATCACAGGTGGAATTGCCGCCAGCTACCTCAAACAAGGCGACGGGTCCACGAACACGGCGCTGCGCTTCTACCACACGCAGAATTTCAGCCAGACGAGCTCGCTCAACGCGAACATCAATTACGTCACCAACACCACGGTCCAGCGCAACACCACGCTCGACCCGCGCCTGGTCGTGGGTAGCATCCAGTCGCAGGTGAACTACACGAAGACGCTCGGGCCGCTGAACATCGCGCTCGGCGGCTCGCAGGCGCAGTATCCCGGCCGCCCACAGACCGATCG
>JAYTVE010000531.1:0-10643 GCA_043744185.1 Gemmatimonadota bacterium
CGGCACGCACTCGGTGCGCGCGTTGGTGGACCTCGTGAACGCGGACCCGCGTCGCGGCATCGGGCACGAGAAGGTGCTGACGCGCATCGAGCTTGACGACCAGGCGCTGGGGTTGCTGGCCAAGCGCGACATGACGCAGGACTCGGTGCCGGCAGCGGGCGACGAGGTCTTCTTGCGATTGACCGCCAACCTGAGCACGGGTGGAACCGCCACCGACGTGACGGACGTCGTGCATCCGGACAACGTCGAGATGGCCGTGCGCGCGATCCAGGCG
Source organism: Gemmatimonadota bacterium (assembly GCA_043744185.1). Lineage (GTDB taxonomy): Bacteria > Gemmatimonadota > Gemmatimonadetes > Gemmatimonadales > Gemmatimonadaceae > JACPPC01. The sequence goes on from JAYTVE010000531.1 coordinate 275, forward strand.
ATCGGGCTCGATGTCGGCGGCGTGGACTTCTTGAGTCCCGACATCACGCGCTCGTACAAGGACGTGGGCGGCGCGATTTGCGAGGTGAACGCAGCGCCGGGGTTCCGCATGCACATGGCGCCGAGTGAGGGGCGCCCGCGCGACGTCGCGGGCAAGGTCATCGACATGCTATTCCCGCGCAACTCGCCGGCGACGATTCCGATTGCGGCGGTCACGGGCACCAACGGCAAGACGACCACCGTGCGCATGCTCGCGCACATTCACAAGCTCGCGGGCAAGCGCGTGGGACTCACCACTACCGATGGCGTCTACATCGATGGTCAGCGTACGGTGGAAGGCGACATGACCGGCCCGACGGCAGCGCGCATCGTGCTCTCGGACCCGATGGTGGAAGTGGCGGTGCTCGAGACGGCGCGCGGCGGACTGCTGCGCGCGGGCATGGCCACGCGCCATGTAGACGTGGCGGCGGTGCTCAACGTCCAGCCCGATCACCTTGGGCAGAAGGGGATCGACACGGTGGAGCAGCTCGCGGAGGTCAAGCGCACGGTGGTCGAGATTGCGCGCGACACGGCCGTGCTCAACGCCGACGATCCGCTCACGCTGCGCATGGCGGCGTACACCGAAGCCAAGCACGTCTGCTACGTGACCGTGGACCCCGGCCACGCGCTCGTGCGCGAGCACATCCGCGCGGGCGGCCGCGCGATCGCGCTCGAGAAGGGAGTCAACGGCGAGATGATCACGATCTACGACCACGGTGCGCACATCCCGCTGCTCTGGACGCACCTCATTCCCGCGACGCTCGAGGGCAAGGCGCTGCACAACGTGCAGAACGCGATGTTCGCCGCGGCCATGGCGTTCGCGATGGGAGTGAAGCTCGAGGACATCCGCCACGGACTCCGCACCTTCGACTCGAGCTTCTTCCAGGCGCCGGGGCGACTGAACGTGTACGACCAGCACCCGTTCCGTGTGCTCTTCGACTACGGGCACAACGCGCACGCGATCAACGAACTGTGCGAGCTCGCCAACCGGCTCGACGTGAAGGGGCGCCGATTGCTCGTGCTCTCGGCGCCCGGCGATCGTCGCGACGAGGACATCCGCGCCATCGCCGAGGTGGCGGCGCGCGCCCGCTTCGACCAGTACATCTGCCGGCGCGACGATCCGCTGCGCGGACGCGGCGAGGACGAAGTGCCGACGATGCTCGTCGCGGCGCTCAAGGCGCACGGCGTGAGCGCCGACCGGATCACGATGATCGTCGACGAGCAGGAGGCGATCGATGCCGCGCTGCTGATGGCGCAACCCGGCGACCTGCTGCTCGTCTTTGCCGACGCGCTCGCGCGCGGATGGAAGCAGATCGTGAACTTCCGCGCTGCGGGTCTTCCGGCGCCGCGCACCACCGAGCCGCAGGCGAATGCGCAACGCGAGGCACGCGCAGTGCCGCGCGCGCAGGTGACCGACATGGCCCCGGCGGACGATCAGGAGCGGGCCGAGAACGCGAGGGCGGTGCCCGCTCCCGTGCTGGTGGAGCCGACGCCGGCTCGAACCGTGATGGCGGACGACGCGAGCCTCATCCGCGATGAGCGCGGCGTGATCCTCGCGCGCGCCGTCGAGGACTAGGGGCGCACGGCGCACCGGACATGTCGCAGGTGTCGAGTGACCAGCTGAACGAGTTCGCCAGTCCGACCATCCGCGATTCGCGGCGCCTCATGGGGCCCAATCGCTTCGCGGATGATCCGGGCGCGGTGATCGACGTGGAGTTCACGCCCGAGGAACTCGCGCTCGCCGACGAGTTCGTGCTGGCGTGGCGCGACGCGGCCATTGCGCTCGGCCGCCCGCTGGGATGGAGCGTGGCACCGACGTGGCGGCGCTCGCCCATCGGCGCGTCGTGCTTCGTGCGCATCCCGGTGGATGCACTGATGACGGGCACGGAGCTGAACGAGCAGGCGTGGGTGCGTGCCGAGTCGGCGGTGCGGGCGCGGCAGGGCGTGGCGGTGGCGCCGCTGAGCGACGTGGCCGACGCGGCAATAGTGCTCGGCATCATGGCCGACGAGGAGCGCGCGCCGTTTCTGGCGGACCTGGTGCGCGAGGCGCGCGACCGGGGGATCACGGTGCTGCTCGAGAATGAGTCGGTGACGCTGGGCACTGGCGCGAGCGCGCGCACCTGGAGCCTCGAGGAGGTGCCGGACCCGCACGGGATCGCATGGCTCGAGTACGACCGGATTCCGATCGCGCTGGTGACGGGTTCCAACGGCAAGACCACGACGGTGCGCATGCTCGCTGCGGTGCTGCGCGAGTCGGTAGGCGCGGTCTCGATGAGCTCGACCACGGGGGTCTACGTGGACGGCCAGCAGCTGGGCGGCGGCGACTACTCGGGACCCGCAGGGGCGCGGCTCGCGTTGCGCGATCCGCGTGCGCGCGCGGCGGTGCTGGAGACGGCGCGTGGCGGATTGCTGCGGCGCGGGCTCGCGATGTACGAAGTGGACGTAGCGGTGGTGACCAACGTGGCGGCCGATCACTTCGGTGACTACGGCGTGCATGACCTCGCGGCGCTCGGCGAGGTGAAGCTGACGCTCGCGCGCGCGGTGCGGACCAACGGCACGCTCGTGCTCAACGCGGATGACGCGACACTGCGGGCGCTCGGGCCGTCGACGGGGGCGCGCATCGTCTGGTTCTCGATGGATGCGCTCAATCCGCTCGTGCAGGTGGCGGCGCTGGCCGCGAGCGACGTGATGGCGTCGCAGGCGCTCGCGGAAGCAGCCGAGGCGGGCGTCTCACCGCCGCGCGAAGGGCAGCTGTGGCGGGCGGCCGAGGCGTGGACGGTGGTGAACGGCCAGCTCGTGCGGCGGAGCGCAGCGGGCGATGAGACCGTGGTTGGGGTGCATGAGCTGGCGAGTGCGCTTGGCGGCGCGGCACGCGTGAACGTGGCCAATGCGATGGCAGCCGCGGCGGCAGCGTCGGCACTGGGCGTGCCGATGTCCATTGCAGGGTCGGTGCTAGGCGCGTTCGGCTCCGAGCCGGGCGACAATCCGGGCCGGTTCGAGCGGCACCGAGTGAATGGCGTGGAGGTGGTGATCGACTACGCGCACAACGCGGCGGCGATGACGGCGTTGCTGGAGGCGACGGCGTCGATCCCGGCGCGGCGGCGCGCGGTGGTGGTCGGCACTGCGGGCGATCGGACCGATGAGGCGTTGCGCGCGTTGGCGCGCGCAGCGTGGACTACGGTGCCGGTGGAGTTCGTGGTGGTCAAGGAGTTGGAACGGTTGGCGCGCGGGCGCGCCGCGGGTGAGCTGGCGCGCATCGTCACCGATGAACTCGCAGCCTGCGGGGCAGTGGCGGCACAGATGATCGTCGTCGACGACGACCTCGCGGCACTGGACGCGGCGCTGCGCTGGGCGCGCGCGGGTGATGCGATCCTGCTGACGGCGCACGAGAATTCGGCCGCCGTGAGGGAACGGCTCGCTTCGAGCCGGTAGCGCGCGCCAGAGACCGACGCTCTGGAACCGTTGCAGCCGACAGCCCGTAGGGACCCGCACAAGCACGGCGTGTCCGGATCCGCGCATCCCCTCACCCAATCGGCACGCCACATGCGTCCTCGGTCGTCGCTCTCACTCGCTCTCCTCGGCGCCGCCCTCTCGGCCTGCGCCCTCGCGGGCCGCTCGGCCCCCGTCATTCCAGCCACGGGCACCGACGTGGTGCACGCCATGCGCGCCAAGTACGACGGCACCTGGTATCGCACGCTCACCTTCGTGCAGAAGACCACCACCTACGCCCCTGACGGGAAGGCGACGGTGACGACGTGGTACGAGAGCATCCGCGCCCCCGAGGGCGGCACCGCTCAGCTCCGCATCGATACGGGCGACCCCAAGGACGGCAACGGCGTGCTCTACACGGCCGATTCGCTGCGCGCCTTTCGCAGCGGCAAGCAGGCGGTGTACCGCGCGGGGGGCAACACGCTGATCCCGCTCGTCGAGGCCGCGTACGTGCAGCCGGTGGGAAAGACGATCGCCGAGATGGCCGCGACCAAGGTGGAGTTCACGCGACCAACGTCAACGACGATGTGGGAGGGACGCACCGTCTGGATGGTGGGCGCCACGAGCGCGAGCGACACGACGTCGCCGCAGTTCTGGGTGGACGCGGAGAACCTGATGGTGGTCCGCGCGATCTTCTCCCCAGTGGCGGGGGCGCCCGTGATGGACATGCGACTCGGCGCCATCAAGCCGGCGGGGCGTGCGCTGCTGGCCACGCGCTGCGAGTTCTACGTGCAGGGCAAGCTCGTGCAGACCGAGGACTACCTCGACTGGAAGGCCGACGTGGCGCTACCGGACGCGCTCTTCGACCCGGCCGCGTGGACGACCGCTCTGCACTGGGCCAAGCCGGCGGCCGGCGCGCCATGAGCGAGGCCGAGGCGGACATCCGACGCGGACGGATTTTCGGCGCTCTTCTCCTCGTTCAGCTGATCGCGGCGCCGATCTACAACTTCGTGCTGTTGGATCCGGTCTTCGCGAAACCGGGCTGGGTCGTGAACGCCGCACTTAACGCGAGTGGCATGCAGTGGGGGGTGCTGCTAATGCTCGTCGGCACCCTGATCGATCTCGCGGCGGTGGTGGTCGCCTGGCCGACGTTCAGGCGCTACGCGCCCGGGCTCGCGATGGCCTACGCGCTGTTGACGCCGGTGTCGATGGTGCTGACGGCGGTCGAGGGGCAGCGCCTGCTCGACATGTTGTCGCTGAGCCAGCAGGTCGCGCTACCGCATGGCGCCACTGGTGACGTGCTCGCCGCGTTGAGTGGCGTGGTGGGTGCAGCGCGGAACTGGGCGCACTACATGGGACTGATCACCGGCGGGGTTGGGCTCACGCTGCTGTACGCACTGCTCTGGCGCACGGCACTCGTGCCACGCGCACTCGCCATTCTTGGTGTGGTGGCCGCGCTGTTGCTCGTCGTCGGCGTGACGCGAACGCTGTTCGGCATCCCGATGAACTTCGCCCTGCTCGGGCCGGTCGGGCTCATACAGATCGCGTTGGTGCTGTGGCTGCTGGTGCGTGGTTTCCGCGGCGGCGGACGCCCGGAGACGGCCGCTCCCTGAGAAGGACAGCGCCCCGGCGACTGTCGAAGTCGCCGGGGAACAAGCGCTACGGCACGTCCGCGTGCGCCGCGAAGGTTGGCGCGCGACGCGCCTTGGTCTGCTGCTCAAAGCCGAACGCGATGCTGAGCAACAGTGCCTCGCTCCATGCGCGCCCCCAGAACTGCATCCCCACCGGTAGCCCGCGCACGAGGCCCGCGGGCACCGTAATGCTCGGATAGCCCGCGACCGCCGCCGGCTGCGTGGCCGAGCCGCCGGTGCCGGAGTCGCCGTTGACGTGGTCGATCAGCCACGCAGGGCCACTCGTGGGCGCCATGAGCGCGTCGAGCTTGTGCTTGGTCATCGTGGCATCGATGCCCTTTGTGCGCGCCTGCATGAGGCAGTGCGCGCGCGCCTTCCGGTACGCCGCGTCGGTGAGCGGGCCCTTGGCCGCGCTCAGCTCGAGCAGCTCCTGCGCGAAGATCGGCATCTCGCGAGCGGCATCTCGCTTGTTGTACGCCACGAGGTCGGCCATCGTGCGCATGGTGGTGGTGTTGCCGCGCGATGCGAGGTACGCGGCCATGTCGCCCTTGTACTCGTAGAGCAGCACCTCGAACTCGGCCTCGCCGTAGCTGCCGGCCCCGGCGAGGTCGGCGTGGTCGATCACGATCGCGCCCGCATCCTTGAGCGCTTGAATGGATTGCTCGAGGAGCGCATCGGTGGCGGAGTGATAGCCCGTGTACACCTTCCGCGGAATGCCGATGCGCTTGCCGTTGAGCGCGCCCGGCATGAGTCCGGCCAGATAGTCGCCTGCCTTGCCGGCCTGCTGCGCCGTGGCGCTGTCGCGCGGGTCGATGCCGGTAATGGCGGACAGAAGCAGCGCCGCATCGGTGACGGTGCGGCACATCGGTCCGGCGGTGTCCTGCGAGTGCGAGATGGGGATGATGCCGCTCCGGCTCACGAGGCCCACGGTCGGCTTGAGCCCCACGAGTCCGCTCGCGGCCGACGGACTGGTGATCGAGCCATCGGTCTCGGTACCGATGGTGATGGCGGCCAAGTTGGCCGCACCCGCTGCGCCGGAACCGGAACTCGAGCCCGACGGCGAGCGATCGAGCGCGTACGGATTGCGCGTCTGGCCGCCCATGCCGCTCCACCCGCTCGACGAGTGCGAGGAGCGCATGTTGGCCCACTCGCTCAGGTTGGTCTTGCCGAGGATGACGGCACCGGCGGCGCGGAGGCGCTCAACCAGGAACGCATCGCGCGGGGCGGGCGCGCCGGCGAGCGCGTACGAGCCCGCCGTGGTCTGCATCCGGTCGGCGGTGTCGATGTTGGCCTTGATGAGCACGGGCACGCCGTGCAGTGGCCCGCGTGACTTGCCCGCCTTGCGTTCCACGTCGCGTTCACGCGCGATGGCGAGTGCGTCGGGGTTGCGTTCGAGCACGGCGCGGATGGCTGGGCCGCCGCTGTCCACGTCGTCCATGCGCGCGAGGTACTGCTGCGCGATGCCTTCGGCGGTCCACTTGCCGCTGGTCATGCCGGCCTGCAGGTCGGCGATCGTGGCTTCGGCGAGCTCGAACGGCGCGACGCGATGCGGCGCCGTTGGTGCTGCGTTGGCGTTCTCGCGCTCGCTGACGGCGGCTGTGAGCGAGGTCGGGCGTGCGAGACCGGCGATGCCGGCCACGAGCGAGCCGCGCACGAAGTCGCGGCGCGTGAAGGGGGACGTCATCGGGCGGTGGGGCGGCGGGGAGAGATGCGTGCACGCGCGTCGCGAACGGCTGCAGGAAAGGTGTGGTTCCGCGTGAGCGGGCGCGAGGGTGCGGTTGCGCGTGAGTAGGCGCAATGGCGCAGTTCCGCGTGAGTACGGACGCGGACGCGGTCCGCGAACTGGGGAGGCTCACGCACCGGATCACGGCGGTGACGCAGGCGACGGTGGCGGCGTCAGAGGCGGCGCGGTAGCGTCAGCAACTCCGGTCCATTCGACGGGCGGCCGGCGCGGCCCGCAGGGCGACGCAACGGGCGTTGTCCGGCTCCGCGCGCTCCACGCTTCCGACCGCTTCGATGACGCCGCTGCTTCGCTCCATTCGTTCGTCGCTCGCCCACATCACGAGGGGCGCCGCGTTCGTGCTTGGCACGGGTCTCGCTGCCGGCGCGCAGGGTGCCAACGCACTGCCCGCCGTCCCCCGCGAGTTTCGCGGCGTCTGGGTGGCGTCGGTGGGGAACATTGATTGGCCGAGCAAGCCGGGGCTCACGAGCTTCGAGCAGCAGGCGGAGCTGCTGGCGATTCTTGATCGCGCCCGTGCGCTCAACCTGAACGCGGTGCTGCTGCAGGTGCGGCCCGCGGCCGATGCGCTGTATGCATCGAAGTACGAGCCATGGTCCGCGTTTCTCACTGGCGTTGAGGGGCGCGCGCCTGAGCCGTACTACGATCCGCTCGCGTTTGCGGTGCGCGAGGCGCATGCACGCGGGCTCGAGCTGCACGCATGGGTGAATCCGTACCGCGCCAAGTACGCAAGCGCGACGAGCCCGCACGCGGCCACGCACATCAGCGAAGCGCATCCCGAGTTGGTGCATGCGTACGGCAAGGCCGAGTGGATGGACCCGGGTGAGCCCGCGGTGCTCAAGCGGTCGGTCGACGTGATTCTCGACATCGTGCAGCGCTACGACATCGACGGCATCCACATTGATGACTACTTCTATCCGTACCCGGAGAACGGCGCCGACGGACAGGTACTCGAGTTCCCGGATGGCAAGGCGTACGCGGCCTACACGATGCGCGGCGGCACGCTCGCGCGCGACGACTGGCGCCGACGCAACGTGGACCTGCTCGTGGAGCAACTCTACAGGCGCACCAAGAAGCTCAAGCCGCACGTGCAGGTGGGGATCAGCCCATTCGGCATATGGCGCCCGGGGTATCCGGCGCAGATCAAGGGCTTTGATTCATATGCGAAGCTGTACGCGGATGCCCGCCACTGGCTGCGCGAAGGGTGGATCGACTACTTCACGCCGCAACTCTACTGGCCGATTGCGCAGGTGCCGCAGGCGTATCCCGTGCTGCTCGACTGGTGGATGAACGAGAACGTGAAGGGGCGTCACCTGTGGCCGGGGCACTACACCACGCGCGGCGCGAACCCGACTGGGGCGTGGAGCGTGGACGAGATCAGCAACCAGGTGCGCGCAACGCGTGCCGTGAAGGCGGGTGGCGACATCCACTTCAGCATGCGGCCGTTGATGCCGGTGGTGGCTGTGGCAATGGTTGCTACAGCGGCGACTGCGGCGCCCGTCAAACGTGACAGCGCGCTCCCGGCTCGTCGCGACAGTGCGGTACCCGCGCGTCGGGATAGCTCGGCCACGCCGTCGTCGACCACCGCACTGGGGGCCGCGCCCGCGCCAGTCGCGCCTGCGGCCCCTGCGCCGATCGATCCTCTCTTCGATCGCCTCAAGCGCGACGTGTATCAGGTGCCGGCGCTCGCACCGGCCTCGCCGTGGCTCGAGACGCGGCCGATGCCGGCGCCGAGCGCGACGGTGGGCAGAGATGCGGCCTCGCGCGAGATCGTCGTGAGGGTGACGCCGGGTGCTGGGCGCGCGGTGGCGCACTGGACGGTGCGGGTGCTGGCGCGCGGGGCGTGGCGGACGTTCATCCTGCCGGGCGCCGAGCGTTGGGTGGTGGTGGCGCCGGCGGGCGGTGTGGTGGAGCGCGCGCTGGTGACGGCGGTGGATCGCGTGGGGATCGAGAGTGCGGTGGTGGTGGCGCGTGCGCCGGAGAGTGCCGGCGAGCAGTCCGCGAAACCTGTCATGAAGAAACCGAGGAAGAAGCAGGGCGGTGCGAAGGCGTCTCGGAAGTAGCGCCTCTCGATCGGGGATCGGCCGCAAACGCTTGGAGCGACGCGATGACTCACGCTGCGGGCGCATGGTCCTGCCGATCCGGTCGTGCGATCGGAGTCCGTTCCGATTGACGGCATCGGGTGAATCGGATAGTCTTACTTGTAAGACTTTCTCCGGAGCCGTCATGTCCGATGCCGCAACCACGACGCTGTCCTCGAAAGGGCAGGTGGTTATTCCAGAAGAAATCCGCTCGCGGCTGGGGCTCAAGACCGGCGCACAATTTGTTGTCGTCGGCGACCGCGACGTCGTGATCCTCAAGGTGCTGGAGGCGCCGGCGCTGGCGGAATTTTCCGCGCTGCGTGCGCGTGCCCGCCGCGCTGCGAACGAGGCCGGCGTGCGGCCTGCGGATGTCGCCAAGGCGATCTCGAAGGTGCGGCGCGCGACGTGAGAGTTGTGCTGGACACGAACGTGGTCGTGTCCGGCCTGATCTTCGGCGGACTGCCCAGCCGGATCTTGACCGCATGGACGGAGGGCGCCTTCGCTCTGGTGGCGTCGCCGCCGGTCCTCGATGAGTACCGCCGAGTGGGCCGCGAACTTGCAAAGGGGCGGCATCCGCTGAACGAGGCCCTCGACGCGTTACTCGCTTCCCTCGCCGTCCACGCCACCATCGTCAATGCACCGCTGCTGCCGGCGCAGGTCTCGGCAGATCCCGACGATGACAAGTTCTTGGCGGCCGCCATTGCCGGCGAAGCTACCTGGCTCGTTTCAGGTGACAAGCACCTGCTGCACGTCACTGGGTGGCGCGGCATCACCGTGGTGAAGCCCCGCGCGTTTGTTGACGGCCCGCTCAAGGCGCGGCCGAGCTGATGTCGAGTGAAGCGGTCGGCGCCGACGTGGTTCTCGGTGGCGCTTGGCATCGTGGTGCGACCAACCTGTTCTCGTCGCAGCAGGTCGGCTCATCAAAGTTTTCTTGGGTAATCGTGAAATGGCGTATACTGCTTCATCGATCGTAGATGTCCCAGAAGACGCGCTTGTGGACCGTCTTCTCTCGGACCCTAGGTGGCGAAGCTTCGTAGCGCTTCCCAACGGGATTGCTGTTGCATCTAAGGTCTTCCGACGAGTCGCGGTGTCGCACTTCGCGCGCCCAGATACCTCTGGTGACATCGATGTCCTGGTCGTGCCCGAAGGCTCACCGGAGTGCGCCATCGCAATTGAAGTGAAACGCGTGAAGATCACATTCACGACTTCCGATGAATTTCGAATCAACAAAGTGGGCGAGCTCAAGAAGGGAACGAAGCAAGCCAACAATCTGGTTCGACTCGAATTCTGTCGCGTCTATCTGCAGGTACACATCGTCTCTGATTCTCGCTGGTTCAACGAGCGCACGGGATGGAGCTTTGGGGGCGTGCCAATCGAACCGGAACTCGCGGTTCGGAAGGCGATAAAAGAGTTGCCACTCGAAGATCGTGTGGGCGTTCTGGTCGGGTTGTT
>JAYTVE010000532.1:0-10598 GCA_043744185.1 Gemmatimonadota bacterium
CGCGCTGTTCACGAGCGTGACGCGGCCATCACCGGCGCAGGGCTCAGACCGCAGGTGGCGGAGGTCGAGGGCCTCTCGCATGTGTTCGCGCTCACGGACGGCCTCAAGCGACGCATCCCGCTCGTCGAGGCAGGCTCGCAGGCGACGGGTGCCGCGGACGGAACGCTCAGCGCGAACGTGCTGCTGCGGCCCGTGCTCGAGGCGGCGTTGATGCCCACGGTCGCGTACGTGGCCGGACCCGGCGAACTCGCGTATTTCGCACAAGCAACGGCGTTGGCAGGAGCGCTCGGCATGCGTGCGCCGCTGGGCGTGCCGCGCTGGTCCGGAACGGTGATCGAACCCCAGGTGGCGCGCATGCTCGAGCGGCGCCATCTCACGCTCTCGGAACTGGCCGACCCGCATGCGGCCGAGACGACACGTGCGCGGTCGTCGCTCGACGACAAGGCGCGCGCGTCGTTCGCGCGGCTGCGCGAGCTGTCGGATGCCGAGAGCGCCGTGCTGGCCGCGCTCGTGCCGCCGGGTGTGCCGGCACGCAGCGTGGAGGGGATGCGGCACCAGTTGCATCACCGCATCGACCGGATGGAGCGCCGGTTTGCCGCAGCCGCGAAGCGCGCCGACAGCGAGCTGATGCGCGACCTCGCGACCGTCCGTGGCGCGTTGCGCCCCGGCGGTGGGCGGCAGGAGCGCGCCCTCGCCTGGTTCCCGTACGTGGCGCGACACGGCGAGGCGCTGATGGGGATGCTCGAGGAGGAGATGGAGGTGCATGCGGCGCAGCTGGTGCTCGGGGCTGGCGCCACCGGATGAGCACCGAGAAGGTCGCCGAACGCAACGCGGCACAACGGGGCGGCGCCACGCGCGTCGCCCTGGGCATTCTCGCCAGTCGCATTCTGGGGCTCGTGCGGCAGAGGGTGTTCGCGAACTATTTCGGCAACTCGCTCGCGGCCGATGCGTTCGCGGTGGCATTCCGGATTCCGAACCTGCTGCAGAACCTGCTCGGCGAAGGCGTGCTCTCGGCGTCGTTCGTGCCGGTGTACGCGCGGCTGCTCGCGCAGGACGAAGACGAGCGCGCGCGCGAAGTGGCCGGCGCTGTGCTCGCGCTGCTGGGCCTCGTGGTCGCCGTGCTGGTACTGGTGGGCATAGTGGGCGCGCCCTGGATCGTGACCGCGCTCGCGCCCGGCTTCGACGGCGAATCGAAAGTTCTCGCGACCAGACTCGTGCAGCTGCTCTTTCCGGGTGCCGGGCTTTTCGTGTTCTCGGCGTGGGCGCTCGGCGTGCTCAACAGCCATCGCCACTTCTTCCTCGCGTACGCGGCGCCCGTGGCGTGGAACGTCGCACAGATCGCGGCGCTGCTCGTGTGGGGCGGCAAGCAGTCGCAGGAGGCGCTCGTCATGACCGTGGCGTGGGCGAGCGTGGTGGGCGCGTTGCTGCAGTTCGTGGTGCAGCTGCCCGTGGTGTACCGGCTGGCTGGCGCGATTCGCCCGAGGTTGCGTTGGCGGAATCCGGACGTTCGCGAGATCGTGCGCAACTTCCTGCCCGTCGTGACGGGGCGCGGGGTCGTGCAGATCAGCGCGTACGTCGACACGATGATCGCGTCGAAGGTGGTGCAGGGGGCCGTCTCCGCGCTCACGTATTCGCAGCTCATCTACATGCTGCCCATTTCGCTCTTTGGCGCGTCGGTGTCGGCGGCGGAATTGCCGGCCATGTCGAGCGAGCTTGGCGCCGATGAAGAAGTTGCGCGCAAGCTGCGCGAGCGGCTCGACGGTGCGCTGCGCCGCGTCGCGTTCCTTGTGATCCCGTCGGCGGTGGCGTTCATCGTGCTTGGCGACTTCATAGTCGGGGCGATCTACCAAGGCGGACGTTTCGTCAAGTCGGACACTACGTGGGTGTGGGGCATCCTCGCGGGCTCGTCGGCGGGATTGCTGGCCACGGTGTTCGGGCGCTTGTACGCGAGCGCCTTCTACGCGCTGCGCGACACGCAAACGCCGATGCGCTTCGCGATCCTGCGCGTGGCGCTCTCCATCGTGCTCGGGGCCGGGCTCGCGCTCTGGGGACCGGGCCTCTTCGGCATCGATGCGCGCTGGGGCGTGGCGGGCTTGACGTTCGGCTCCGGGCTCGCCGGATGGGTGGAGTACGGGCTGTTGCGCGCGGCGCTCCGCCGCCGCATCGGCAACGTCGGCGTGCCGCGTTCCTTCCTCGCACTCCTGTGGGCGCTGTCGCTGATCGCAGCGCTCGTCGCGGGTGGCATGCACGTGGCGGAACCGGTGCTGCCGCCGCTTGTGCTGTCGCTGACCGGCTTGACCGTGTACGGCGTGACGTACATCGCCATGGCCAAGGTCGCGGGGGTGCGCGAAGTGGCGGCCGTGTTGGCCCGCATCCCCAAGCGCGGGCGCTAACTTTCGGAAGTCGTGGCCACGCCTCCTGCGCCTCAAGACCTGCTCGCCGAGAAGGTCGCCCAGCTCCCGGAAACTCCCGGCGTCTACCTCTGGAAAGACGCCGAGGGGACTGTGTTGTACGTGGGCAAGGCCAAGCGACTCCGGCAGCGGGTGCGCTCCTACCTCGGCGTGGAGGCGGGCTACGCCTCGAAGACGCGGTTGATGATGGCGCAGGCCCGCGACCTCGACACGATCGTGGTGGTGACGGAGCAGGAGTCGCTGATCCTCGAGGCGAACCTGATCAAGGAGCACCGGCCGCGCTACAACATCCTGCTCCGTGACGACAAGTCGTACCCGTACATCAAGGTCACGGTGCAGGAGCCGTTCCCGCGCGTGTGGGTGACGCGCCGCGTGCTCGACGACGGCGCGCGCTATTTCGGGCCGTACACCGACGTGGGCGGGATGCGGCGAGCGCTCACCGTGGTCAAGCGCATGTTCACGCTGCGCTCCTGCTCCTGGGACCTGCCCAAGGAGGCGCCGGAGCGCGCCTGCCTCGACTGGCACATTGGGCGCTGCAAGGCGCCCTGCGTCGGCCTGCAGACCGCCGAGGACTACGGCGCGATGATCGACGAAGTGGTGCTCGTTCTCGACGGGAAGACGGGCGACGTGGTGCGGCACACGAGGCAGAAGATGGCGGAGGCTGCCGAGGCGCTCGACTTCGAGCGCGCCGCCGAGTTGCGCGATGCGCTCAAGTACCTCGACACGATGGAAGAGCCGGTCACGATATCCACGGCCGACGGTGGCGATCGTGACGTGATCGGATACGCACGCGACGGCGATGATGCGTGCGTGGCGGTGCTGCGCATTCGTGACGGCAAACTGCTCGCGCGCGACCATCGCCTGCTCGCGAATGCGGACGAGGAAGAGGACGGCGACGTGCTCGGCGCCTTCCTAGCGCGCACTTGGCCCACGGCCGAGGAGCGCACGAACGAACTGCTGGTGCCGTTCGACTTTCCCGACCGCGATCTGTTGCAGGCGTCAGTGCCGGGGCTCAAGATCCTCGTGCCGCAGCGTGGCACCAAGCGCGAGATGCTCGAACTGGCCGACCGCAATGCGCGTCACCTGCTCGAGGAGTTCAAGCTCGCGAGCGACGAGGCGGACGAGCGCGCCTCGGATCCCGTGTACGAACTGCAGCGCGAGCTCGGCCTGCAGACGGTACCGCGCGCGATCACCTGCTTCGACATTTCGCACGCGCAGGGGACCGACACGGTCGCGAGCGCTGTCTGGTTCGAGAACGGCCGCCCGCGCCGCGGCGAGTATCGCAAGTTCAAGGTGAAGACCGTCGAGGGGATCGACGATTTCGCGAGCATGCGCGAGGTTGTGGGGCGTTACGTGGCGCGCCGCATGGAGGAAGGGAAGCCGCTGCCCGATCTCATCCTCATCGACGGCGGCAAGGGGCAGCTCGGCGCCGCGCATGATGCGCTCGTGGAAGCGGGGCTCGGCTCGCTGCCGCTCATCTCGCTGGCCAAGCGCGAAGAACTCGTGTTCGTGCTCGGTCGCGCCGACGCGGTGCGCCTGTCGCGCCGCTCGCGCGCGTTGCGCATGCTGCAGCAGGCGCGCGACGAGGCGCACCGGTTCGCGCTCACGTTCCAGCGCCAGCAGCGCACGAAGCGCACGGTGACGTCGGCGCTGCTCAGCATTCCGGGCATCGGCCCGACCAAGCGGCGCGCGCTGCTGTCGCACTTCGGATCGATTGACGCGGTGCGGGCGGCGGCGGCGGGCGAGATCGCGACGCTGCCCGGCTTCTCCCAGGCGAGCGCGTTGAAGCTGCTCGATGCGCTCGCCGCATCCGCGCCGACACGCGTGGCGCAGGATGCGAACCCGCACGATCCCATGGCCGACGCGATTGCCGCGACGGCCGGTGACGCACCGTTGACGACGCCCGCCGCGGATGTCGCGGCCGACGCGAGTGTTCCTCTTCCAACACAGCCATGAGCACCTGGACGCTTCACTGTTCGTCGTGCGATTACACCGCCCCCGGTGACCGGCTCGCGTCGCTCTGCCCGACCTGTTCACAGCCGCTCGTGGTGCGCCTCACCTCGGCGCCCCCCAAGCGTGATGCGCTCAAGTCGTCCTGGAGTCTCTGGCGCTACGCCGATGCGATGCCGCTGGCGGAGGGGGAGAAGCCGGTGTCGCTCGGCGAGGGGATGACGCCGATGTGCGACATCCCGGCGCTCGCCAAGTCGGTGGGTGTGCGCCGACTGTGGATCAAGGACGAAGGGGTGAACCCGACCGGTAGCTTCAAGGCGCGCGGGATGGCGGCGGCCGTGACGCGGGCGAAGGCGCTCGGCGTGAAGGGGCTCGTGGTGCCGACGGCGGGCAATGCGGGGGCGGCGCTCGCGGCGTACGGCGCAGCGGCGCAACTGCCGGTGCGTATCTGGGCGCCGGCCACCACGCCACCGCCGATTCTGAGCATCATCCGCGCGATGGGGACCGATTTGGTGCTCGTGGACGGGCACATCGGTGATGCCGGCAAGGCGGCCATGCAGTTCGCGAAGGAGGAGGGGTGGTTCAACATTGCCACGGTACGCGAGCCGTATCGCGTGGAGGGAATGAAGACGATGGGCTTCGAGGTGGCGGAACAGCTGGGTTGGCGGCTTCCGGACGTGATCGTGTACCCGACCGGTGGTGGCGAAGGCACCATCGGTATCTGGAAGGCGATCGACGAGATGATCGGCTGGGGCTGGCTGCCGGTGGGCACGCGGCGGCCGAAGATGATCATTGCGCAGGCGGCCGGTTGCGCGCCGCTGACGAGGGCGTTTGCGGCTGGTCTGGACCGGGCGACGCCGTGGGAGGACCCCATGACCTACGCGGCCGGACTTCGTGTGCCGGGGCCGCTTGGCGACCGGCTGGTGCTCCGGACGCTGCGCCAGAGTGACGGCGCGGCGGCCACGGCAACCGAGGACGAGATGCGCGCGTCGACGGCCGAATTGGCGGCGGCCTCCGGGGTGGATGCGGCACCCGAAGGCGGCTGTGCGCTGCACGTGACGCGCGCGCTGGTGAAGAGCGGTGTGATTGCGCCCGACGCGGAAGTGGTCGTGTTCAACACGGGGAGCGGGGCGAGCTACCGCTGGTAGTAGAGACCACTCGTCCGGGTAGTTACAAGTCGTTGCTGTGCATTGATTTCTGGCCATTAACCTGCGAGATTGGTTGAATGGTCAAGGTCGCGCGCGTTCATGCCGAAAGCATCGCCGAGCAGATGGGGATTTTCCCGGGCACGGCGCTGCTCCGCATCAACGGGCGTGAGCTGGAAGACTTCCTCGATTGGGAGTTCCTGAGCGTGGATGTGCCGCTCCTGCTCGAGGCGAAGTTGCCCGACGGCGAGGTGGTGGAATTCGAGCTCGAAGACGGTCTGGAGGGGGAGCCGTTCGGTGTCGAACTCGAGCCGCCGACCATCCGCCGCTGCGCGAATCGCTGCGAGTTTTGCTTCATCGAGGGGCTGCCCAAGGGGTTGCGCCGGCCACTCTACGTGCGCGACGACGACTACCGGCTCTCGTTCGCGTACGGGAATTTCGCGACCCTTTCCAACGTGAAAGAGAAGGACATCGCGCGGATTCTCGAGTACCGGCTGTCACCGCTCTACGTGTCCGTACACGCGACGCCGTGGGAAGCACGCAAGGTGCTGCTCAACAATCCGCGCGTGCCGAACATCGTCGAGCAGCTTGCCCGCTTGGCCGAGGGCGGTATCCAGTTCCACGGGCAGATGGTCGTGGTGCCGGGGCTCAACGACGGCGACGTGCTCGAGCGGTCGCTGACCGACCTCTGGAACTTGGGCGATGCGGTGCTCTCCGTGGCGCTCGTGCCGGTGGGGGTGACGCAGTTCTCGCACCTCTACAACGGCAAGTCGATGGACGTTGAGAGCACGACACGGCTGCTTGAGGTCACCGAGCGTTGGGCTGAGCGTGCACTCGCCGAGCGCGACGACCGGTGGGTATACGGCTCGGACGAGCTGTATCTGCTCGCGGGGCGTGAGCTGCCGGGTCCCGAGCACTACGGCGAGTACGCGCAGATCGAGAACGGCGTGGGTGCGGTGACGCGACTGCGCGAGCGGATCGCAGCCGGTATCGCCACACTGGGGCGCCTCGACGGGCGCCGCATCGGCGTGGTCACAGGCACCTCGATGGCGCCGCTCATGACGGCATTGCTCGAGCAGTTGCACGCGCAGACGGGGGCCACGTTCCAACTGATCCCCACCGAGAATTCGCTGTTCGGGCCGACCGTGACGACTGCGGGGCTCCTCGTGGGCGCCGACATCACGCGTGCGCTCGCTGGCCGGTCGGACCTCGACCTGGCCTTGATTCCCGCCGAGTCGATCAACGACGACGGGCTTTTCCTTGATGAGTCGCGCTTCGTGGAAGTGCGTGAGGCGCTGCCAATGCCGGTCTATCCCTCGTACGACTTTGTGGACGTGCTGAGCGCCGAAACGGCGTCGGTGGTCGCATGAGCATTCCCGTGGTGGCCCTCGTCGGGCGTCCGAACGTCGGCAAGTCGGCGCTGTTCAATCGCATTGTCGGACAGGGGAGCGCGATCGTCTCCGAGGAAGCCGGCACGACGCGCGACCGGCACTACGCGCGCGCGGAGTGGAACCGGCGCGACTTCTGGCTCGTCGACACCGGCGGCATCGTGGAAGATGCGCAGGGCATGATGAACAAGGAGATCCGCCGGCAGGTGGAGGTCGCGATCGGTGAGGCCGACGTGCTCTGCTTCGTGGTCGATGCGATCGCCGGACTGCACCCGAGTGACCGTCGCGTGCTCGACATGCTGCGCCAGTCGCGGAAGCCATTCCTGCTCGTGGCCAACAAGGCCGACGATCCGCGCGCGACGGACTTCTACGAGTTCTACGAGCTGGGCGCGGGCGAGCCGATTCCGGTGTCCGCCACGAACGGCAAGGGCTCGGGCGACTTCCTCGACTATCTCGTGGACGCGCTGCCTCCGGGTGAAGGGGAGCAGGACGAAGCGCTGCGCATCGCCGTCATCGGCCGCCCGAACGTTGGCAAGTCGAGCTTCGTGAACAAGCTGCTGGGAGAGGAGCGCCTCGTGGTGAGCGACGAGGCCGGCACGACGCGCGACGCGATCGACACGAAGTTCCGCTACCACCAGCGCGACTTCATCTTCATCGACACGGCGGGGTTGCGCCGCCAGGCGAAGATCAGCGACGGCATCGAGTTCTACTCGTCGCTGCGCACGCGCCGCGCGATCGAGCAGTCGGACCTCTGCATCCTGCTCATCGACGCGCAGGAAGAGGAGATCCACAATCAGGACCTGAAGATCGCGCAGATGGCGTGGGACGCCGGGCGCGGCCTCATCCTCGTGGTCAACAAGTGGGACCTGAAGGAGAAGGACGGGAAGACGTCGGCCAAGTTCCAGAAGGAAGCGCACGAGAAGGCGCCGTTCCTCAAGTGGGTGCCGATGCTGTTCGCCTCTGCGCTCACGGGCCAGCGCGTGACCAAGGTGCTCGACCTCGTGCTCGAGGTCGAATCCGAGCGCAGCAAGCGCATCTCCACGTCGCAGGTGAATCAGGCGCTCGAGAACATCGTGGGGCGCCGCCAGCCGCCGCAGGCGGCGGGTCGCGAAATTCGACTGCTGTATGCGACGCAGGTTGAAACGTCGCCGCCGACGATCGCGGTGTTCGGCAGCGCGCCAGACCTGGTCGAGGAGCACTACATCCGCTACTTGCACAACTCCTTCCGTGAAGTGTGGGGCTTCACGGGCAATCCGTTGCGCGTGATCATGCGCCGGGCGGCGGGCAAGGGCGCGCGGGCGTGATGGTGCCGATCGACGTGAATCCGTGGGTGGCGTTGGCCCTCTCGTACCTGATGGGGTCGATGCCGTTCGCGTATCTCGCAGGAAAGGCAAAGGGGATCGACCTGCGCACGGTGGGATCCGGCAATCTCGGTGCCACCAACGTGTTGCGCACGCTCGGCTGGAAGTGGGCGGCGCCGGTCTTTCTCGCGGACGCGCTCAAGGGCGCCATTCCCGCGGGGCTCTTTCCGTGGTTCATCAATACGCAGCACGCGGACTCCTGGGCCGTGGCGTACGGCGTGGCCGCCATTGCGGGCCACGCGAAGCCGATCTTCCTGCTGTTCCGCGGCGGCGGCAAGGGGGTGGCCACGAGCGCGGGCGTCTTCGTCGCGCTCACGCCCAAGGCGACGCTGGCCGGGTTGCTCGTGTTCGGCCTCGCGCTCAAGCTCACCGGCTACGTGTCGCTCGGCTCGTTGCTGGGGGCGCTCACCCTGCCGATCGGCGTGGCGTTGACGCAGGGCGTGGGCTCGCTGTTCTTCTGGCCGTCGGTGGTGATCGCCGCGTTCGTCTTCTGGACGCATCGCGCGAACATCGGGCGGCTACGTCGTGGCGAGGAGCACAGCTTCAAGAAGAAGGCGGAGGGCAGCGCATGAGCGTCACGGCCGTCATTGGCGGCGGGGCGTGGGGCACGGCGCTCGCGGATCACCTCGCGCGGCACGGCAAGGCGACGCGCCTCTGGGCGCGCGAGGCCGATGTCGTGGCGGAGGTGAACGCGTCGCACGAGAACCCGCGCTTCCTGGCCGGCATCGCGCTCGATCCGCGGCTCGTGGCCGACACGGACATGGCGCACGCCGTGGCGGACGCCGGGGTCGTGGTGCTGGTGCCGCCGTCGCATGCGATCCGCAGCGTGGCGCGCGGACTGCGGCGCACGCTCGCGCCGGGCGCCACGCTGGCCGTGGCCACGAAGGGCATCGAGGCGGACACCCTCTCGCTCATGACCGACGTCGTCGAGAGCGAACTTGCCGGACATCCGATCGTCGCGCTCTCGGGGCCCAGCTTCGCGCTCGAAGTGGCGCGCCACCAGCCGACCGCGATCGTCGCGGCGAGTGCGAATGCCGAGGCGGCCGCGCGCGTGCAGCAGCTGCTCTCGTCGGGATCATTCCGCGTGTACACGCAGCACGACGTGATCGGCGTTGAGCTCGGCGGCGCGCTCAAGAACGTGATGGCCGTGGCCACGGGCATCGTGGAAGGGCTCGGGCTCGGATTCAACTCACGAGCCGCGCTCATCACGCGCGGATTGGCGGAGATGGCGCGACTGGGCGTGGCGCTCGGCGCGGAGCCGGCGACGTTTGCCGGACTCGCCGGCATGGGCGACTTGGTGCTGACGTGTACCGGCTCGCTGTCGCGCAATCGCGCCGTGGGCATGGCGGTCGGTGGCGGGCAGACGCTGGAGCAGGCGCTCGCGGGCAAGGAGACCGTGGCGGAAGGAGTGTTCACGACGCGGAGCGCGCTCGCCCTGGCGGAGCGGCATCAGGTCGAGATGCCAATCGTGGCGGCGGTGGCGCGCATCCTTTTCGAGGGGTACCCCGCGCCGCAGGTGATCGCCGACATCATGGGACGCGAGTTGCGCACCGAGGTGGACGGATGAGCAAGGCCGAACCCGTGCAGGAGTTCTTCTCCATCGGAGAGGTCTGTGACCTCACGGAGCTCAAGCCGCACGTGCTGCGCTACTGGGAGAGTCAGTTCCGTGTGCTGCACCCAGCCAAGAACCGCTCGGGGAATCGCGTGTATTCGCGACGCGAGATCGAGCTCATCTTGCTGGTCAAGCATCTGCTCTACGTCGAGAAGTACACCATCGAGGGCGCCCGTCGGAAGATGGAAGAGCATCGGCGCTCGGGCGAACTGCGCACCGCCTCCGGTGCGGCGCTCGAGGCGCAAGTCATCACCTCGCTCGAGCGCGAACTCACGGATATCCTCGCCGACCTGTCGGGTGCGCGGTCGCGCACCAATGGCACCGGCTGACCTTTCAGCACCACGTCATGCGCTTCCTGTTGTCCAACGATGACGGCATCCTGGCCCACGGGCTCGACGTGCTGCAGCGTGCCGCCGAGCGGATTGGCGAGGTGACCGTCGTCGCCCCCGACCGCGAGCAGAGCGCAACGAGCCACGCCCTCACGCTGCACCACCCGGTGCGCCCCGTGAAGCGCGGCGAGCGCCGCTGGCAGGTGGACGGCACGCCCACCGACTGCGTGTTGCTTGCGGTCGAGATGTTGATGCCGGAAAGGCCGGACTTCGTGCTCTCAGGCATCAACCACGGTCCGAACATGGGCGAGGACGTGTTGTACTCGGGCACGGTTGCCGCGGCCATGGAAGGACTCGCGCTTGGCATCCCGAGCATCGCGTTCTCGTACGGCGGGCGCGTAC
>JAYTVE010000533.1:0-3102 GCA_043744185.1 Gemmatimonadota bacterium
GGCGACGCGGGCTACAACAAGGATCCGATCACCGCGCAGGGGATCAGCGACGCCTTTGGCGACGCCGAGCGCTGCGCGACCGCACTGGACCAGGCGTTCGGCGGCAGGCGCCCGTTCGACGTCACCATGACCGAGTACCAGCGCGAACGCGACGCGCACGCGCTGCCGATGTACGAGTTCACCTGTCAGCTGGCCACACTGGAGCCGCCGCCGCTCGAGATGCAGCAGATGCTCGGGGCGATCCAGGGGAATCAGACGGCCATGAACGGTTTCGCGCAGATGAACGCCGGCACGATCTCGCCGATGGCGTTCGGCGGCATCGTGGCCGCGGCGCTTTCGCACTGACCTACCGGGCTACTCCGCGGGCACGCGCGCCTTCAGTTCTTCGAACCAGGGTCGAAAGACTCCCGCGATCATGCCAGAGTGCTCGCTGGAGTGGACAGCGGTTCGACACGATAGCCAAGCGCCCGAAGTTCCCGGATCATCTTGGCGGCGCGCCGTTGCGCCCGTGCGGTCGTCACGGCCGGGCCACGTTCCTCGTAGATGACGCCGTCATGCAGGATCTTCCACACGAGGCGGCAGAGTCGGTGCGCGATCGCCCCGATCGCCTGCTGGTGGCCGAGCCGGACGACGAGACGGCGATAGACGATTTCAAAGAGGCTGCCTTTCGTCTTCACCGCAGCATTCGCCGCCTGATTGAGCAGCCGGCGCATCTGCCGATTGCCCTTGGGCGATCGATGGCTGTGATTCACGCCGGCGCTCTCGTCATGCCCCGGACAGCTCCCGACCCAGGAGGCCAGCCGCTTGGCGGTGGCGAAGGTCGCCGCGGTCGGACCGACCTCCGCGATGATCTGTTGCGCCGAATCGACGCCGAGCCCTGGCACGGCCGCCAGCCGTTCGACGGCCTCCTGATGCGCGCGAATGAGTTGTGCGAGCTCCTCATCCAGCTGGCGCCGATGCGTCTCGAGGATGTCGAGCTCCTCGAGCGTCATCGCGAGCAGCCGCCGGTAGACGGGATCGAGCGTGACGCAGGCGCCCAGCGCGTCGCGCAATTGATCCGGCGTGGCGCGCAGGCGCAGACTGCCGAGCGCGGCGACCGCTGCCGGATCGGTGGCCCCGTCGGCGACCGCGCGCAGCATCCGGCGCGCACTGGGCCCGATCAGATCCGTGACGAGACTCGAGAGCTTGATGTGCATCTCCTCGAGCAGACACTCCAAGCGGTTCTGGAGTTGCACCCGCGTGCACGTCACTTGGTACTTGCGCCGCGTCACGGTGCGCCAGAGCCGCTGCGCCACATCGGGCACGAAACTGAGGATCAACTCGTGCGCCACCAAGCGCTTCACCAACCGTTCCGCATCCGGAAAATCCTGCTTCCGCCCGCGGGGGCCCTGGTTGGATTGGGCCTGCGCCAGATGCAGCGCGCCGGCGGCGGGTCCCGCGTCCGCGCGCCCGCGCCGCGTCGGTTGCCACTCGCACTCCAACGCCTCCCACACCGGTCGCCAGTACTGCGCGGTCGATTCCATCACGACTTCTTCAACCTCGCACGCCACGAACCACTCCGCGATCGCTCGCAGCTGGCTCGGGCTCGTGCCGAACTGTCGGCGTTCAAATCGCCAGTCGCCCTCGACCGCCACGTCCGCCACGACCACCGCCAGCATCCGCTTGTGCACGTCGATTCCGGCCACTCGGTACGGCATACGTCTCTCCTGGCGGGAGCGGAGAACGTACCGTGATTGTCTTACTCAGGGTCTCAGGCTGTCGCACCACGACGCCCACTTATTCGCTCAAGCGCGCACGTTCCGGATCATCCAATTCAACGGCTTCAACAACTCCACTGGTTCGATCGATCTCACCGCTCGCGCCAGCCCCATTCTCGCAACGATCTGCCAAACTTTCATCCCGTTTCGCGAGCTGAATCAGCGCGTGGGCACGCGCTGCTTCAGCTCTTCTGTCCAGTTCAAGACGATGCGCACCTGCGCGGAGGCCGCGCCGGGCGATGACCCGGTCTCGGAAGGCTCGACCAGCCCGACGAATCTGCCGTCCGGCAGGATGTCGTAGGCGCGCATCTCGCTCGAGATTCAGCTCGCCGTGACCCGCGCCAGCAGACTGGCGGCGCTGCCGAAGGTGACGCTCGGCTGCGTCGTGACGCTCACGGCTGCCAACCGGCCGGACGCGGCGGTCGGAATAAAGAACAACTCCGTGCCCTTTGGTCCCCAGGTCGGATGAAAATCGAGCGCTTGTCGCGGGATCTGATAGCGTGCGCCGCTGGCCGGGAACGGCTGGATGTAGACGCCTCGATTTGCCGATCCGATTCCGTTCGAGCCAGCGGTCGAGGTTGGAGTCATGCTGTACGCGATCCACTGGCCGTCGGGCGAGAAGACGGAACCGATGGGCTCTTTCGACTCTGCGCCGCCGAACGGCGCGGTCGTCTTGGCCTGAATCGACAGAATCCAGAGGGCAAACGTGGCGTGGTTGATCACGGCAAACGAAAGGTGTCGGCCATCCGGCGACCAGGACTCCGGTACGTGCGATTCGCCCGGCCCTGCTTTCGTCAACCGTTCGACAAGCCCGTTGCCGTCGGCGCGCTGCGCGAAGATGCCGAGGTCGCCCTCGCGATCGGATTGGAAGGCCACCCGTTGGCCGTCCGGGGACCAGACCGGAAACCTGTTTTTACCGCCGAACGTCAGCCGGCGCATCACACTGGCGCCATGCAGCTCTTGAATCGACACCATCGCTTCCTGGCCCGTGTTGATGCCGATCGCGAGACGTTCGCCGTCGCGAGACGCGCGCACGTGCTCGTACCTGCCTGGAGGGGCCGAGAGCTGAGTCAACACGCCTGCCCGATCCGCAGTCGCCAGCTCGAGGTCGGTGCTCGCGGCTCCCACGGGGCCCGGCACGTACGCCAGCGTTCCGGTTCGAGAGAATGCAAACTGCGCGGTACCCGTGCTCCCTGCTGGCGGGCGTCGAACGCCCTCCACCACCGGCACGGCGGCGCCGGTCAGCTCCTGTCGGACAGGGTTGAACGGCGCGGCGAAGAGAATACCGCCGAGCGCATACACCAGTTGACCGCCAGGTAGATAGCGAGCATCCGTACCGCCGTTG
>JAYTVE010000534.1:0-3095 GCA_043744185.1 Gemmatimonadota bacterium
GTGTGGCAGGAGGCATCGACCGAACACTTCGGTCAGGCCGAGACCTTGCTCACCTGGTTCGCAAGTTCCAGACAGGCGCGCGCCGACGCGCAGCTCACGGCGTGGTCGCGCGACCTGCTGGCGAGCACGCGACTCCTGCTCGATTCACCGGCAGGGCGCGACCCGCGCCGCCGCCCCATGCTGCTCGAACTCGAGCTCGTGCTCGTGCAGCTGGTGCAATCTGGCGCCGAGAGCGCGCCCACCGATCCCACAATGATGGACGAGCTGCTGTCGCGCTCGTCGCTGCTGTTGACTCGCCTTCGGACGACCGTGCCTGCCGGCATGGCGTCCTCGCACGACTAGCTCTCAGCGGGAGAACGTCACGATGATCTGGACGATGATGGCAGGATTGATGACGGCCGCGCAGGTGGCGTTCACGGCGCCCGCAGCCGTGCGCACTCCGGTGCCTGCGCGCGCAGTCACGGCGCGTACTGCGGCGGCGCCACTCGCCGTACCCGTCGCGCGCGCCGAGGCGAGTTCGTTCGTCGACGCGTCGTCGGACGTGGACCCGGCGGATTCACTCTTCCGCGTGGCCAACGAGCGCCTCGCGAAGGGCGACTACCGGGGCGCGGCCGACCTCTTCCGCACCGTACGACAGCGCTACCCGAAGTCGGCCCGGCTCGGCGAAGCGATGTACTACGAGGCGTTCTCGCTCTACCGCACGGGCGACCTGGGCCGGGCGCGGAGCACGCTGGACGAAATGCGCAGCAGGTACCCGCAACAGGCGGCGCGCGGTGACGCGAACACGCTGCGCACGCGCATCTGCGGCGAGCTCGCGCGTCAGGGCGACGGTGACTGCGCCGAGGAGGTGACGCGCGTGTCGGCCAGCGCGGCTTCGATGGTGGACTCGACGCGACAGGCGGCGCGCGGCGTTGGCGCATCAAGCGGTGGACGCAGCGGCACGCGTGTGCGCGCCGGCGCGGGCGACTGCGGCACGGCGGGTGACGATGACGAAGACGACGAGCGCATCGCTGCGCTGAACGCGCTGATGCAGATGGACGCCGATCGTGCGATGCCGATCCTGACCAAGGTGCTGGCCAAGCGCGAGAAGTGCTCGGAGCGGCTGCGCCGGAAGGCCGTGTTCCTGATTTCTCAGAAGAAGTCACCGGAGACAGCCGACATTCTTCTGGCCGCGGCCAAGAACGATCCCGACGCCGAGGTGCGCGAACAGGCGGTGTTCTGGATGTCACAGGTGCACGAGCCGCGCGTGACGGACATGCTGCTCGGCTTGCTCAACGGCGCCACGACGGACGAGGCGCTCCGCGAGAAGGCGCTCTTCGCACTCTCGCAGAACCACTCGCCCAAGTCGGCCGAGGCGCTGCGGACGTTCGCGGAGAACGCGTCGGCGCCCGTCGACCTGCGCGAGAAGGCGATCTTCTGGATCGGCCAGATGCAGGGCGGCGACAAGGGCGCGTACCTGCGCTCGCTCTACAAGAAGCTCGACAATGTCGACCTGAAGGAGAAGGTGCTGTTTTCGCTGTCGCAGCAGCGCGCGAACGGCAACGAGGCATTCCTGATGGGCATCGTGGGCGACAGCAAGGAGCCCATCGAACTGCGCAAGAAGGCGATCTTCTGGACGGGGCAGATGGGCGCGGACCTCTCGCAGCTCGCGGGGCTGTACGCCAAGCTCGACGATCGCGACCTCAAGGAGCAGTTGATCTTCGCCTACTCGCAGCGACGCGAGCCGGCGGCGGTGGATCGCCTCATCGAGATCGCGCGCTCGGAGAAGGAACGGGAACTGAGGAAGAAGGCGATCTTCTGGCTGGGGCAGTCGCGCGATCCACGCGCGGCGGGCTTCCTGGCGGAGCTGATCGAGAAGTGAGCGCCTCGCGGATAGGCCTCATCGTCGGACTCGGCGTGATGCTGACCACGCCGCTGGCGGCGCAGGACGCGATCACGCGCGCGGTCGAGCGCGCCGGCAACACCACGGTTCGTATCGCATTTCGTGCGCGCGCCGGCGTTTGCGGCAGCGGGCAGTCGATGTCGTTCAGCTCCGGCCGCTCCGAGCGTCGCGGCAAGACAGGTGAGTGGGAGTCGGAGTGCGATCCAGGCCCGGTACGCGTGGCGATCGACGTGAGCAGCGGCGCGCCCTCGGCTATCCGCTTCTACGTGGGCGGGCGCTGGGGCTCCGGTGGCGGCGCAACGGACGCGGGCACCGTGGGCGCGGCCGATGCCGCGCGCTACTTCTCGTCGCTCGCCGAACGAGGGTCCGGCAAGGTGGCGCGTGAGGCGATCGTGGTCGCGACGTTGGCCGACTCGTCGGACGTCAGTCGCGTGCTGCTGCGTATCGCGAAGGACGACTCGAAGGATCGCGAACTGCGGAAGAGCGCCATCTTCTGGCTGGGGCAGGCGGTGGGCGATGCCGTCGCACCGCTCGACGGGCTCGCGAACGATAACGACGAGGACATCGAGATCCGCAAGCAAGCCGTCTTCGCGCTGTCGCAGCGTCCCAAGGACGAGGCAATCCCCGCGCTGCTCAAGATCGTGCACGGCAAGAGCGACCCGCGCGTGCGCAAGCAGGCGATCTTCTGGCTCGGGCAGTCAGGCGACCCGCGGGCGGTGGCCTACTTCGAGGATGTGCTGACAAAGCGGTAGCGCGCGCGGCGCGACGACCCAGCCGGCGCGATCCGGCGGTTGATCGCGTCGCGTGCTTGCGTCGGGGCGCACGCGAGGGCACCGTTCGGGCACCATGAACGACGCCGACGTTCGCCTCTCGATCTACCGGAGCTTCGCCGCGCACGGAACGGCGCCCACGATCGCCCAGCTCGCGGCGACCCTGGGGCTCGACGAGACCGAGGTCCGGGCGTCGCTGACGCGCCTCGATGCGCAGCGCGCCATCGTGCTCAAGCCCGGCACACACGACATCTGGATGGCGATGCCCTTCTCCGCCGTCCCCACCGACTATCGCGTGGACTGGGGGACGGGCGCCGCGTTCGCCAACTGCGCGTGGGACGCGTTCGGCATCGCCGCCGCGCTCGACCGTGACGTGACGATCGCGACACGCGATCCGCTGGATGCCGCGGCGCTCACCGTGCAGGTGAAGGACGGCACGGTCA
>JAYTVE010000535.1:0-3086 GCA_043744185.1 Gemmatimonadota bacterium
AAGGACATCAGCACCGAGTACTCGTCGCTCATGTCCAAGGTCATGAGCAATGGCAACGGGCGCATCAAGTTCCCGATCAACGAGCCGGCCTCGGGCAAGAAGAAGTCGCAGATCGAGGAGTATCTCGACTTCTACCGCGGCCCCGGCGTGCAGCACATCGCCATTGCCACCGACGACATCATTGCCACCGTGACGGAGCTGAAGCGCCGCGGCGTCGAGTTCCTGAGCACGCCGAGTTCGTACTACGCCGAGCTGCAGGGCCGCGTGGGCAAAATCGACGAGCCACTCGACGTGCTCGCCTCGCTCGGCATTCTCGTGGATCGAGATGACGAAGGGTACCTGCTGCAGATCTTCAGCAAGCCGGTGCAGGACCGCCCGACGCTCTTCTACGAGATCATCCAGCGCAAGGGCGCCAAGGGGTTCGGCAAGGGCAACTTCAAGGCGCTCTTCGAGTCGATCGAACGCGAGCAGGAACTTCGGGGGAATCTCTGAGCCATGCCGGTCTATCACCTGATGGGCACGGTGCCGCGGAAGCGGCACATCGTCTTCCGCCGTCCCGATGGCGGACTGTACGCCGAAGAGCTGATGGGGCACGAGGGGTTCGTCGGCACCTCGAGTCTGTTGTATCACACGCACCCGCCCACGACGGTCAAGAGTGCGCGGAAGGTGCGCGATGACCGGTGGGAGGCGGACGAAGGCACGTCGCTGCGCCATCGCCACTTCCTGACGAGTCGCATCAGCAAGGGCGGAAGTCCAACCATGGACCGGATTCCGCTCCTGTTCAATGCCGACATCAAGATGGCGTACGTGGAACCCGACGTGACCGACGCACACTTCTTCCGCAATTCGCAGGCGGACGAGGTCATCTATGTCGTCGAGGGCGAAGGCACGCTCGAGTCGGTGTTCGGCGACCTGCCGTACAAGCCGGGCGACTACGTGGTCATTCACCGCAACATCACGCACCGGTGGAAGCTCGATCCGTCCAAGGGGCCGGCCAAGTTCCTCGTGATGGAGAGCGCGGGGCACATCCGCTTTCCCAAGCGCTATCGCAACGAGTTCGGCCAGCTGCTCGAGGGGGCACCGTTCTCCGAGCGCGATATCCGCCGGCCGACCGCGCTCGTGCCCCACGACGAGAAGGGTGACTTTCCGATCTTCGTCAAGCAGTATGACGCGATCAACGAACTCATCCTTGACCATCATCCGTTCGACGTCGTCGGCTGGGACGGCTACTTCTATCCGTGGGCGTTCAACATCCACGACTTCGAACCGATCGTCGGCCGCATCCACCAGCCGCCGCCGGTGCACCAGACCTTCCAGGGCGACGGCTTCGTCATCTGCTCGTTCTGCCCGCGCCCGTACGACTTCGACCCCGAGGCGATTCCCGCGCCGTACAATCACAGCAACGTGGATTCGGACGAGGTGCTCTTCTACGCCTCGAGCGAGTTCATGAGCCGCAAGGGGATCGAGTACGGCTCGATCACGTTGCATCCGGATGGCCTGCCACATGGCCCGCATCCGGGCCGCGCCGAGGCATCGATTGGCGCGAAGGCCACCAACGAGTTGGCGGTGATGATGGACTCGTTCCGCGCGCTCAAGGTGGCGAAGGCGGCCGTCGCGATCGAGGACCCCAAGTACCACCAGAGCTGGCTCGACGCGACGCACGCGGCGTTCAGCCCGCCAACGTCGTGATGAGGTGAGCGCCGGTGGTGCGGGCCTCGCTCGCATCGCCGGCCGATTTTATGGAGATCAGGGACTACGCGATTCCCGCTGCCGCTGTGGCCTTCCTTGGCTGGCGGCTGTGGAGCGCCAAGCGCACGCGGGCCACCGTCAAGGCGCTCATGGCCGACGGCGCGCAGATCGTGGATGTGCGCACGGCGGCCGAGTTCGCGGCGTCCAACAACCCGAAGAGCGTGAACATTCCGCTCGATGCGCTCGACAAGGGGTACAAGCGGCTGGATCTGTCGCGGCCCGTCGTGGTGTGCTGTGCCAGTGGCACGCGCAGCGCGATGGCGACGGTGATCCTCAAGCGGCACGGCTTCGCGCGCGTGGTGAACGCGGGGCGATGGCCGAATACGATGGGGTGACGGGAGGTAACGCAGGTCCTTCGCTGCGGCCGGAATGACGTCGAAGTAGGCGACGGCGGCCGCCCTACGGCTTGTCCTTGTCGTTGCGCCGCACGTTGCGCACGCGCGTCCACATCAGCACCACACCGCACGAGCCTGTTGTCTGCTTCTTGAACTGCGTCGGCACCGTGGCAGGCCCCGAATAGATCTCGATGGCTTCGAGGTCCACCGGTCGCGTGGACATCTGGATCGCTTCCTGGTCCATCGGGATGCCGTCCATGAAGATGTCCATCAGGCAGGCGTTGTTCTGGATCGAACGTCCGCCGCGCGTGCTCGTGATCAGGTACCAGCCGTTGGGGCCGGGCTCCACCCCTACGCCGATGCGGCCGCGGAGGAGTTCGCCGACTGTCTGCGAGTTCTTGTCGTTGATTTCATTCTGCGTGATGAACTGGCCGAGACCGGCCGCGCGCCGCTCCTCGAACCCCTGCAGGAACTCGAAGCCGCGCGTTTTCTTGGCCGTGACCTTCACACCCGAGAGCACGGGCGAGACGCGCGGCGTCTTGATCGTGATCTGGTATTCGTCGGGGAGTGCGAGCTCCATGTTGCCAGTCTCGCCGCCCATGTACCCGAACTTCCGCACCCGGATGGAGTAGACGCCCACCGTTGGCGCCTTCACCAGAAAGTTCCCGCCGGAATCCGTCTTGGTGCTCGCGACCACCGTGACCGAATCGGAAAAGAGGATCACGGTCGCCTCAGCCACCGGCCTGTTGCCGAGCAACTCGATCACCTTGCCTCGTACGGACTGGGCAGCGACCGCGGGTGCGGCCGCCGTGATCGCCGCGATGGCGGCAACGGACTGTCGAAGTCGGAGCATCACACAAATACCCCGGTAGGGGTGTGCAGGTTCAAGGCAAGGCATGGCAGAAATCTGGCAGGTCGCACGCACGATGCCAGCGGGGCGACGCCTCACGTGGTCAAACCGGGGGCGCCCACGGGTCCGCTGCGCGGCCACCGCTCGCGGAA
>JAYTVE010000536.1:0-3082 GCA_043744185.1 Gemmatimonadota bacterium
GTCCACCGTCGACTTCCTCGCGGTTGCCCACGTAGTCGAGCGGCGGAAGCTTGGCGTTCGGACGCGTGCCGCGCCCTTTGCCGTTGACCACATAGAGCGAGTCGCCGACCGCAGCCACGGCGGTGGGATACCACTGCGTTGGGATGCGGCCGCTGAGCGTGTCGCGTGCGATGCTGCTCCTCACGCCCGCGGTGGCGCTCGACAGATCAAACACGGCGACCGCATTCGCGTCGCTTTCGGCCACGAGCAGGCGCGCGCCGCCGTTGACCAGTGCGAGTGCCGACGGCGTGCTGCCTTCGGCTGGACCGGCGGGCGGCGCGTCGTTGAGGGTCGCGATGATCGTGTGCGTACGCGGATCGACCACGGTGATGCGATCAGTCGAGCCGTTGGCGATGAAGAGTCGCGTGCCCGCGTCGTTGATCGCAAGCGCAGAAGGGTGACGTCCGGCGGGGATGCGCGCGCCCTGCGCAAGGCGACCGTCACTCCTGCGCGGGAAGGCCGACACGGTGGTGCCGCCCCACGCCGCCACGAACACGGTGCCATCGCGACCGACAAGCACCGAGACGGGATACTTCTCCGTCGCGAGGCGCTGCACAACGCGACCACTCGCGACGTCCACGATGGCGAGCGAGTCGCCAAGGTTCTCGGCTACGTAAAGCTGTGTACCATCGAGGCTGACGCCGAGGCCGGCTGGGTACTTCGTGCCACTCTTGCCGGCGAGCTTGGTCGTGAGCACGAGGGAGTCGCGCAGCGTGGCGGCACCCGAGCGCCAGTCGTAGCGATAGACGACGTCCTGATTGCCGCCCGAGACGTAGAGCGTGCGACCGTCCGGCGCGAAGGCGGCGCCCTGAAAGGCGGACGCCTGCCGCACGTCCTGAACCACCGCGCCGGTTGCGCGCTCAAGGACCTGAAAGCCCTGCTCGCGCCAGCCGCTCAGCACGATCACGTACCGGCTCCCCTCGGGCGTCGCCGTGATCGACGTCGGCATCGACCCGAGGGGAGTCACCGTACCCGCCGCATCCAGGTGCACGCCCGTGGGCAGCCGGGGCTCGCCCGAGAGCGCATCGCCTGCGCGCGCGTCGTTGCCTGCGGACGGACGACAGGCTGCGAGCAGCAGCAGGCCGGCGCCGGCGACAACGTAAAGGCGGTGGTCAGGCATCAGCCGTTCACGGCTCCGCAGTCGTTGGAAGGGAGACGGAAGTTACCCCTCGGCGCGGGGGGCGACAGGCACGATTGAGAGGTGCCAAGGCGGTAAACAGTGGGCGTGACCAGTGACGGTGGGTCGTCGATCCACCCACGTGCAAGTCGCTGAATGCCCGCTAATTAGGAACCCTTAAGGCCGGCGCGACCGTGTTGATGGAGAGCTTTCGCGTCCACCTCCGACCGCCCGCGCCCGCATGCACCTGCACAAGCTCAAGTTGCTTCGCGTCGTCACCACCGCTGCCTTGCAGGGGGAGGTGGTGCGCATCCTCGATGCCGCCGGGATTCACGGCTACACCGTGATCCATGCTGGCGGTGCTGGCGAGCACGGCGTGCGCAGTGGTGAGTCGCCTGAGACGAGCAACGTGATCGTCGAGGCGGTGGCGGCCGACGGCAAGGCCGAAGACGCATTGCGCGCGGTGCATCACGAGCTGTTCGGTCCGCACGCGGTGATTGCCTACCTCCTCGACGCCGAAGTCCTGCGACGAGAGAAGTTCCTGTAGTGCGGTACCGCGCTCTGCTTCTTCTCCCGCTGGTGCTGCCCTCGGCCACCGCGGGGGCGCAATCGCGACCCGTCCTGCTTTCGAGCGCGCTGCGCAGTGCGCGTGACTCCGTCGCGCGGCAATCGCTCGTGGATGTGGAGCGTATCGCGCTCGACTCAAACCCGGGGCTCCGCGTGGCCGCGCTCGACGTGCGCCAGGCGCGCGCGGACGTGATCACGGCGGGGCTGCGCCCGAATCCCACCGCGCAGGTGACGGGAGACATCCTGCCGCTGCGCGACGGCTCGCTGGCCAGCGCGCACGACAACACGTACGGACTCTCGCTGCAATTGCCGCTGGAACTGGGCGGCAAGCGCGCGCGGCGCACCGAGACGGCGCAGGCGCTCGCGGCGGGTGCCGGCTACTTCTACGTGGACAGCGCGCGCCGCGTGCTGCTCGTGGTGCGCAACGCGTACTTCGACCTGCAGGCCGCCGACCAGGTGCTGCAGCTCGCCGAGCGCAACCTCGCGATCTACCAGCGCCTCACGACGCTGTCGCAGAACCGGCTCGAGCAGAAGCAGATCTCGGGCGCGGAATATTCACGGGCCGTGCTCGGGCGCGCGCAGGCCGAGCTGGCGCGTGATGCGGCGCTGCTCGCGGTGCGGCGCGCGCAGGACAACCTCGCGCTCACGATGGGGCGCCGGCAACGCGTGGCGGCGCGCGACACGCTCGCGCTGGTGGCGCGCGACGTGCCCACCGTCGAGTTGCTCGAGGTGCTGGCGTTGCAGCAGCGCCCCGACGTGCTGTTCGCGCGCGCGCAGCGGCAGGCGGCCGATGCGAACGTGAAGCTGCAGGACGCGAATGGGCAGATCACACCGACCGTCGCCGCCGACTGGACGTCGTCGCAGGGCACCACCTCCTATGGCCTCTCCGGCACCATCCCGATCCCGGCCTTCAACCGCAATCAGGGCGAGCGCGAGAAGTCGCGCGCACGGCTGGAGCAGTCGGCGCGCGCGGAGCAGGCCACCGAAGTGGGCGCCCTCACTGACGTGCGCTCGGCGTGGGCCGACTTCGACACGCGCCGCGCGGCGATCGCGCGCTTCAGCGCTGGCGGCAGCGAGGGGATCCTGGCGCGGGCGCAAGCGGTGCTCGACGCGACCGAGTTCGCCTACCGTGGGGGCAGCCTCAGCCTGCTCGAGTACTTCGACGCCGTACGAACTTTTGCCGACATCACCCGCTCGTATGTGGACGCCGTGACTGCGTACAACAAGGCCCAGGCGGCGCTCGACGCCGCGACGGGCGCGGACACGCCGCGCCTGCTGGACCGGGTGCCGGGAGGGCGACCATGAGGTTGGCGACGACGCGCGCGCTGCGCGTGAACGCGGCCACGCGGGTGCTCGCGG
>JAYTVE010000537.1:0-3071 GCA_043744185.1 Gemmatimonadota bacterium
GAACTCGTACTCCCGCTTCATCCGGTCCATCTGGTGGTAGTACTCCGTGAACCCGTGTCCCTCTCGCGGATAGAACACCAGCTCCACCGTCTTCCCCCGGTCCTTGAGCGCGCGGTAGAACTCCATCGGCTGACCGATCGGCACGCGCTCATCACTGCCACCATGCAGCATCAGCAGTGGCGTCGTCACCTTGTCGCTGTACGAAATGGCGGAGCGCTCGAGGTAGAACTTGAGGTTCTTGTTCACGAGCGAGCCATCGTACTGCGGCTGCCCGTCGAAGAACGTCCCGATGTACCCCGGAATGTCCGTCGTTCCCGCCATCGACAGCAGGCTCGGCAGCCCCGCGCCCATCATCGCCGCCTTGAAGCGCCCCGTCTGCGACACGACCCAGCTCGTCATGTAGCCACCGTAGCTCCAGCCTTCGAACGCCATGCGCGTCGAGTCCACGATGCCGCGCTTGATCACGTCGTCGACCCCGGTCATGATGTCGCGGAAGTCGCCGCCACCCCAATCGCCCATGTTGGCGCGCATCCACCACTCGCCGTAGCCGGTCGAGCCACGCGGGTTCGGATAGAGCACCGCCCAGCCGCGTGCCGCCCACGATTGCCCGGGCCCCGTGCCGCCCTTGAAGCCGTTGGTGTGCGCCGCCGTGGGGCCACCGTGCGCGCTCACGACGAGCGGCACCTTCATTCCGGGCGTGTAGCCCACCGGATAGAGCAGCACCCCTTCCACCGGCTTCCCGTCCTTCGACTTCCAGGTGATGACCTCGCTCCGCCCGAGTGTGCGCTCGCCGAGCCAGGCGTTGGTGGTCGTGATCCGCTTGGGACTCGGCGTGCCCGCGTCCATCACGTACACCTCGGCCGGCGCGTCATCCCGGTCGATCACAAATGCCATCTGCGCGCCCGTGGTACTCACGCTCGCGCCGTTCACGAGCGCATCCTTGGTCAACTTCGTGTACGTCTTCGTTGCGATCTCGTAGTCGTACAAGCTGCGATAGACGCGATCTTCAGCGGTGAACCAGAGATGCTTGCCGTCCACCGACCAGCGCGGCTGCCCCACGCTCACGTCGAATGTCGGCTGGGCGTGACTCGTTACGGAGCGCGTAGCCAAGTCAAACGTCACGAGCTTCGCATTGCGCAGCGTGCGCGAGGCAATCCCGTCCTTCTGCGGCTTGAACTCCCCGTCGATCACCGTGTACGCGATCGACCTGCCGTCGGGCGCAAACTGCGGCGTGCTCTCCACTTCGCCCGCGCTCGTCACCTTGTCGAGCTTCCTCGACGCGATTTCCATCAAATACGCATCGCGACGGTCATCGCGAATCATCGGCGTCGGCGACGCATCGAACGCCAGCCACGCCCCGTCCGGCGACCACGAGGGCGCGCCGCGCACGGTGAATGCGCCCGACGTCACCTTCTGCCCCTTCCCCGTCTCGGCGTCCACCACCCAGAGGTGATTCAGCCGGAAGTCGCCCTCGAACACCTTCGGATCGTCGCGGCGGCGCGCCTTCGCCTCCGCTTCGCGCGTGAGTGTATCGGGTGACACCGCCGCGATGCGCTTGCCATCCGCACTCCAGCTGTACGCCACCACGCCATCGCGCAGTGTCGTCAACTGCCGCGCTTCGCCGCCATCGGCCGGCAGCAGCCAGAGCTGCGGTTTGGGCGCGTCCTCACCCGTGCCCGTGCCGCGCGCGGCCACAAACGCGATCGCCGCGCCATCGGGTGACCACGTCGGCTGCGATTCACCGCGCTCACCGAAGGTGAGCTGTCGCGACGCGCCGCCCGCGAACGGCACCATCCACACGTGCGAGCGCCGCTCGTGCCGATCACCGAGTGCGGTGTCGCCCTTGGCGGCGGGGTGCTCCCATCCCGTGACCGTGTAGAGCACGCGCCCACCGTTGGGCGCCACGGCCACGCCGCCGACTGCCTTGATGCGCATGAGATCGTTGGCATCGAGCGCGCGCTTCTCCTGAGCGGAGAGCAGCAAAGGGGCACTCAGTGCGAGCGCGAGCACGGCGGTGAGCCGGCGGGGAGTGGTGGCGAAGGTCGGCATGGGCGGCGGCGGGGGTGAGCGAGGTCGGCGTTGTGCGAACTACGCAGGCTTCCAGCACAACGCTGCGACCGAAGCCTGCATCGCGCCAGAGGGCCGCGGCCCGATGCGCGCCCGCCGTGCGCTACCAGAGGTCGATGATCGCCAAGCGATTTCCGTTCGCCGCAATCGCAGTCAGCCCATCCGGCGTGATGACGAGCTGCAACGGCGTGAACGGCAGAGCGATCCGCTCGATCACCGCACTGGTGCTTAGGCGCACGCGCGCCAGGGCACCCGGCACCACGACGAACGCCGTCGCCGGATCGGGACCGCCGGCCTGGATCGTCGCACCAAGTGGACGCACGAAGTATCCAAGCGAGTTGAGCGACGCGTCGAACATCCGCTCATCGACCAGGAAGCGGCTGCCGTCCAGACCCGTGGCGAGCGACGGGTGTAGGTGATCCGAGATGGGGACAGATGGCATGAACGTCCCGGTCGCGACATCGTAGGTGACGCCCACTTCCCAACAGCACGAGTTATCGATGAGTGCGAGTAGGCGGCGCCGATCGAGCGAACGTACGAGCGGCGTGCGTTCGGTGACGACGAGGCTTCCCACCTTCTGTCCCGTCGCCAGGTCGATGTCCGCCACGAGACCGGCCGCTCCACCGGACAGATTGGGCGTGTACAGGGCGACCAGCGCGTGGCCGTTTGCCATCGCCCGCACCTGCGATGACACGCGTAGTGAGTCGAGCGCAACGTGGCCCAACATGCCGGTCGTGAGGTTGACGAGCCCGAGTTCGTTGCGGTCCGCATAGGCGATCACGAGCGTGTCGCCGCCGACCGTCACATCCACGCTGGTCGGCTGGCCTGTCAGCATGATGGCGGCGCCCTCCGTGGCCGCTCCACGGCTCACCACCGCGACGCGGCTGTCCATCGACTGCGCGAGGTACGCCACATCGCGCTTCGAGTCATACGCGATGTCCGTGACCTCCGACACGCCAGCCAGCGTGACCAGCGACACAGCCTGCCGCGGTCGAGCGCCGAAG
>JAYTVE010000538.1:0-3067 GCA_043744185.1 Gemmatimonadota bacterium
GGGCGGCTCGGCCGCGATGCTGGAGCTCGACGTCACCAACACGGCGAGCTTCCCGGCATTTGCCGCGAAGCTCGTCGAAACCCTCAAGACCCGCTTCGGGCGCAGCCGGTTTGACCTCCTCATCAACAATGCCGGCAACGGCCTCTTCGCCAGCTTTGCCGAGACCACCGAGGAGCAGTTCGACTCGCTCATGTCGACCCACCTGCGCGGGCCGATCTTTCTAACGCAGACACTACTGCCGGTCATCGAGGACGGCGGACGCATTCTCAACGTCTCGTCTGGCTTCGTGCGGTTCACGCTGCCGGGCTACAGCCTCTACGCGGCAGCGAAGGCCGCGGTCGAGGTACTTACGCGATTCATGGCGGTCGAGCTCGGCGCTCGAAAGATTCGCGTGAACGCGATCGCCCCGGGAGCGATCGCAACGGACTTTGGCGGCGGCGCGGTGCGCGATAACGAGCAAGTGAACGCGTACGTGGCGCAGGGTATCGCCCTGGGCCGCGTGGGCGTACCGGACGATATCGGCCGAGCCGTCGCGGCGATCCTGTCCGACGATATGAGCTGGGCGAACGGCACGACGTTCGATGTCTCGGGCGGGCAGCTTCTCTAGCTCTGACTCCTACCCGCGCCCGTGAATGGCGCATCGACCAGCATCTCATATGGGTGCGGATCTTCCGCGACGGCACAAACGCGGGATCCGCGAAACCGCGGGATGACGTGGACGTGCAGGAGCATCACGGTCTGCCCCGCTGCCGCACCGACGTTGTAGCCGTCCGGCGCGAGCTCCTCTGCGCGAGCGTGCGCCGCAGGGGACGCTCAGACCCAGGCCGGCATGTACGACTCCACATATCGCGCGCCGAACGCACCGTTGGGGAACGCGGCCCGTACCGCCGCGACCTCGTCTGGGCGGAGCACGACCTCGGCTGCACGCGCGTTCTCGGCGATGCGACTCGCGCTGCGCGTGCCGGGGATCGGGACGATGTCGTCGCCCTGCGCCAGGAGCCACGCGAGCGCAAGCTGCGGCACGGTGATGTCCTTCGCCGTCGCGATCTCGCGCAGCGTGGCGAGCCCGCGCACGTTCGCGGCGTAATTGTCGCCCTGCCAGCGCGGATCGTGGCGGCGCATGTCGGACTCGTCGTACTCGCTGGCGGGCCTGACGTCGCCGGTGAGAAAGCCGCGACCGAGCGGCGAATACGGCACGAAGCCGATGCCGAGCTCCCGACATGCGGGGAGCACCTCGGCTTCGACCGCGCGCTCGAAGATCGAGTACTCGGTCTGCAGCACCGACACGGGCTGCACCGCGTGGGCGGCGCGCAGCGTCGCGGGACCGGCCTCGCTCATGCCGAAGTAGCGGACCTTCCCGGCGGCGATCAGATCTTTCACGGTGCCAGCGACATCTTCGATTGGCACGCCGGGATCCACTCGGTGCTGGTACAGTACGTCGATCACGTCGACGCCGAGGTCGACGAGGCTCTTGTCGCAGACCTTGCGGATGTTCTCGGGTCGGCTGTTGGGGCCGAAGCCGGGCGTCGTGAGGTCGAACCCGAACTTCGTCGCAACGACGACCTTGTCGCGGAACGGCGCGATCGCTT
Organism: Gemmatimonadota bacterium; assembly: GCA_043744185.1. Classification (GTDB taxonomy): domain Bacteria; phylum Gemmatimonadota; class Gemmatimonadetes; order Gemmatimonadales; family Gemmatimonadaceae; genus JACPPC01. The sequence continues at coordinate 1,590 of JAYTVE010000538.1, forward strand.
TGCCCAGAAGGATCTCGTTGGATCCGGTCCCCATCCCGTAGAGCTCCGCCGTGTCGAAGAACGTGATGCCGAGCTCGTATGCGCGGCGGATCGTGGCGATGCTGCCCTCGTCGCTCCCGCCCGGACCGTAGGCCATCGTCATCCCCATCGTGCCGAGTCCGAGTGCCGAAACCTTCAGGCCTTGACGGCCGAGCTCGCGTTGCTTCATGGTCTTACAATCATCCTTTCCGTGTAAACTTGAATCTAACACCCTTCCGATTGTTGTAAAGTCGTCATGGAACCAAAAATCGCCAAGGTCATCGCCGTCACGCTGGAGCTCGTGAACCGCCACGGCTATCGCAAGGTCACGATGGGTGACATTGCGGAGGCCGCCGACATCTCGCGACCGACGCTGTACGCCGCGTTCGCGAACAAGGAAGCGATCATGACGGCGCTCGTCGAGCACCTCACGGAGAAGTGCGCGACCGAGAGCGCCAAACGGATCGCGCCCCAGCGGTCGCTCAAGGGTCGGCTGGGCGTGTTGTTCGATGTCTATGTCGTTGAGCCATTCGAGATGGCGGCCGACAACCCGAACGGTCGTGACCTGATCGACAACATCGGGACCTACGTGCCCGAGGCGATCGCCGCGTTCTACGTGCGGTTCGAATCCGAGTTGCTTGCTGCGCTCGCACCGGAGATGCGGGGCAAGCGCGCCCTGCCCGCGTCCGATCTCGCGCACCTTCTCGCGCTCGCCGCGAAGAGCCTCAAGATTTCGGGCGCATCCGTCCCCGAGCTGCGCCGCCTGATGGATGGCCTGATCGTGATGGCGCTCGCGACCGCCGCATGACCGCCGAGATCCCGATCGCCTCTACTCGTGCCCTTCGCCGCACGCACCGAGACGTAGCCGGCCTTGCCACCGGCGCCGCCGTCACCGCCTGCGCCACCGTCACCGCCTGCGCCACCGTCGCCCCATCGCGGCAGCTCCCGCTCTCATCGTAGCCCTGCGCGCAACGTGCGCTGGCTGAGCAAGCTCAACAACGCCGTCCTCGACCCGCTTGTTCATCCTTGCCGCGACGCTGGTGGTATCCTGAGCGGATGCGAGCACTGGTGGCACTCGCGCTCGGAGGCTGTGGGTTCACGGTCGCGGGCACCGGTACCGATGGTGCTGCCCTGCCGATGGACTCGGCTCCGATCGACGTCCCAGCTCCGACAAGCTGCACCAACGGGCAGCGCGATGGGGATGAGATGGGAATCGATTGCGGCGGAAGCTGCCCGGTCTCGTGCGACGCACTGTTCGTTCCCGATGCCAACACGCTCGCGGCATTCGAGCTCAACGGTGACGTCATCGACACCAGCGGCAATCATCGCGACGCGATCAAGCTCGGCGGAACGTTCGTCGCGACGGCGTGGGGACAGGGGCTGAACATGCCCGACTCGGCCACCGAGGGCTTTGACTGGAGTGCCTACGCCGCGCTCCTCGTCCACCCGTACACGATCGA
>JAYTVE010000539.1:0-3063 GCA_043744185.1 Gemmatimonadota bacterium
TGGGTCTACGGACCGCGCCGGCAGGAGATCGCGCCGCTCGTCATCGATGACACGTTGCCGCGCGGTGGCGTGGTCGTCCGCGACCTGGTGGGCGTCGCCATCACGGAACTCGTCAAGGTCCGCAAGCCAGATTTCGATCGCGCCGAAAACCGCCGTCGCTACGTCTAGCCCGGGAGGGCAGGTCGGATGGTGAAAAAGGACCGGGGAGCACTCGCCCTTTCGACACTCGCCGTGCACGGCACCGCGACAGCCCGCGAGACCGACGCGCCGATCGTGTCGCCGCTGTACCAGTCGGTGAACTACGTGCAGGAGATCTCGACCGCCGACGGCATGCGCTATCCGCGCTACGGCAACGGCCCCAACGCGGAGATCGTGCAGAAGCGCCTCGCGGCCATTGAAGGCGCCGAGGCCGCTCTCGTCTTGTCCAGCGGTATGGGCGCCACGGCCTGCGCCCTCCTCGCCCTGCTCCGCCCCGGCGATCACCTGCTGGCCTCGAGCTGGCTCTACGGCGGCACGCGAACCCTGCTCACCCAGGAGTTCGCCACGCTCGGCATCGAGGTCTCGCTCGTGGACCCGATGGAGTCACGTGGCTGGCGCAAGCGCATGCGCAAGCAGACGCGCGCGATCTTCCTCGAGTCGCCGGTCAATCCGTCGTGTCGCGTGGTGGACCTGCGACCGATTTCGTACCTCACGCACGACTCGGGGTTGGCGCTCGTCGTCGACTCGACGTTCGCCAGTCCGGTCAACTTGCGACCGATCGAGCTCGGTGCCGACGTCGTCATCCACTCGGCCACCAAGTACCTCAACGGGCACCACGACGTGCTGAGTGGCGCCGTCTGCGGCACCGCCCCGTACATCGAGGAGGTGCGCCAGAAGATGATGATCTGGGGTCAGGCCCCGGATCCGTTCGCCTGCTGGTTGCTCGAGCGCGGCCTCAAGACGCTCGACGTGCGCGTGAAGCGGCAGAACGAAAACGCGATGGCCATCGCCATCTGGTGCGAGGGGCGAAAGGAGATGCGCAAGGTGCACTATCCCGGCCTCGCCGAGCATCCGGATCACGAGGTGGCGCGCACGATGCTCGACGGCTTCGGCGGAATGCTTGGCATCGAGCTCACGTCGGGCGCCAAGGGCACGGAGAAGTTCCTGCGCAAGCTCAAGCTCTGGCGCCACGCGCCGTCGCTCGGCGGCGTGGACTCGCTCGTGAGCGAGCCGCGGTACTCGTCGCACGTGCAGATGACCGCGGAGGAACGCGCGCGCCTCGGCGTACCCGACGGCTTCCTGCGCCTCTCGGTGGGCATCGAGTCGGCCGACGACCTGATCGCGGACCTGGAGCAGGCGCTCAAGTGAGCGAAACGAAGGCTCCCGGCATCATCCGCTTCACCGGCGTCACCAAGGAATATCCCCGCACGGGCACCGCGCTCGCGGGGGTCACGCTCGAGGTCGCGAAGGGCGAGTTCGTCTTCCTCACGGGCCCGTCCGGCTCGGGCAAGAGCACGCTCCTCAAGATGATCTACCTCGAGGAGCGCCCATCGCGCGGTGAAGTGAAGGTGAGCGGCGTGCTCGCGAGCGAGGCGCGCGGTGGCGACGTCGCCAAGCTGCGCCGCAAGCTCGGCATCGTCTTCCAGGACTTTCGCCTCCTCGAGGATCGCACCGCCGAGCAGAACGTGAGCTTCGCGCTTGAGGTGACGGGCACGCCGCGATCGGCCATCGGCCCCAAAGTGGCGCGCGCCCTCACGCAGGTCGGCCTTGCCTCCAAGGCGGGCTCGTTGCCGCGCGAGCTCTCGGGTGGCGAACAGCAGCGTGTGGCCATCGCGCGCGCGCTGGTGAACGACCCGTTCGTGCTTGTTGCCGATGAACCGACCGGCAACCTCGATGATCGCGCCACGCGCGGCATCTTCCAGTTGCTGCGCGAGATCAACGGCGCCGGCACTGCCGTCGTCATGGCCACGCACGACCTCGACCTCATCCGCCGGTCGGGAATGCGCACCATCGAGCTCAACCGCGGCCAACTCGTGTTCGATTCGGCCGCCGAAACGCGCGCGGTGGAGGACGACGCATGAGGCTCGCCTTCCGCGAGGCGCTGATGGGGTTCCAGCGCGCCCCCCTCCTCTCTGCCCTCTCGATCATCACGATCGGCTTCTCGCTCTTCGCCTTCGGGCTGTTCGGGCTGGTCGCGCTCAACATCCGCAACGCCGTGCAGCAGGTCGAGGAACGCGTCGAGATTCGTGCCTTCCTCACGGATGGCACGCCGGTGGAGGCGGCGGCCGCCGCTGTCGGAGACATTGGCGGCTTTCCGGAAGTGCTCAAGGCGGAGTTCGTGAGCAAGGAGCAGGCGCTCGTGCTCGCCAAGCGCGAACTCAAGGAATTCCGCGACGAGTTCGACGCGAGCGTCTTGCCGGCGTCTATCGACGTGCGACTGAAGAACGGCTTCCGCGACCCGCGCACCGTGGCCGCGGTGGCCGCGCGGCTTCGCGCCTATCCGTTCGTGGACGAGGTGCGCTACGGCGACGACTGGGTCGAGAAAGTGTACCGCTTGCGCAACATCGCCACCGTAGCCGGCATCGCCCTCGGCCTCGCCTTCGCCGCCGTGAGCGTGATCATCATCGGCGCGACCATCCGCATGACCGTCCTCTCGCGTGCGCGCGAGATCGCGATCATGCGCATGGTCGGCGCCACGGACTCGTTCATCCGCAGCCCGTTCCTGATCGAGGGGTTCACGAAGGGAATTCTCGGTGGCCTCATGGCGCTCTTTCTCACGTGGGCCGCGCACCAGATCATCTCGTCGCAGCTCATCGAAACGCAGTTCTTCGATGCGAAGCTCTCGATGCTCGGTGTTGCCGCCGGTGCGATGATCGGCGCGCTCGGCAGCGCGCTCTCGGTCGGGCGCCACCTGCGCGACGTCTGATGCGGCGCATCCGCGGCGTACGCACGCTGATCGTGAGCGCGTTGGTCGTGACGGGCATGGCCGGTGCCGCTCGCGCGCAGGAGAAACCGCCCGAGAAACCGCCCGAGAAACCGCCCGAGAAGCCGCTGGAAAAGCCGGCGCCCGTGAGCCTCGCACCG
>JAYTVE010000540.1:0-10389 GCA_043744185.1 Gemmatimonadota bacterium
GCCTCGAGCAGGCCGGCCGTGGCCGACGCGTCGAAGGCCTTCTTGGTGAGACCAAGTCCGCGCGTTGGCATCGCGGCCAATCGCTCGGCGAGCGCACGCGCGGCGTCCATGAGCGTCTCGGGTGCGGATACGTCCCAAATGAGGCCCATCGCCTTGGCGTCGGCCGCGCTCAGCTTGTCGGCGAGCATGGCCAACCCAGCGGCGCGCTGCAATCCAACCAGTCGCGGTAGCAACCAGGTGCCGCCCGCGTCGGGTATGAGCCCGATCTTCGAGAACGACTGGATGAAGCTCGCCGTCGTTGAAGCGATTGTGAGATCGCAGCAGAGCGCGATGTTGGCGCCTGCGCCCGCGGCCACGCCGTTCACGGCGCACACCACCGGCTTTTCGAGGTGGCGGATGGCGGTGATGATCGGCGTGTAGGTGGCGCGGATGATCCCGGCCAGGTCCGGAAACGACTGCCCGGCGGGCGGCGTGGCGGCGGCGAGGTCTTGCCCGGCGCTGAACCCGCGTCCGGCGCCGGTGAGGATCACGGCGCGCACGCTGGCATCGGCGGCGCAGCCCTGGATGGCGGCGGCGGTGGCCTGCGCCATTTCGAGGTTGAAGCTGTTGAGGACGTCCGGGCGGTTCAGCGTGATGGTGCGCACGCCGTTGGACGTCTCGGTGAGGACGGTGGTGGACATCGGCACGAGGGGTTCCGAGATGGAGGAAAGCTACCCCGGCGCCCCCCCGTTGTCGTCCTGAGCGAAGCAAAGGAAGCGCTGGTCGCACCAGCCCCCCCTTCTCGCCTGCTTCGAAAATCGGAAGTCAGGCTTCCAATGTTCAAGGCAAGCCTCGGAGGCACCGCTCCACCCATTTCGCCTTAGATTTCCGCCTAATGGCCTCCCCGCGCACCGCCTCACAGCCTTCCAAGCCTCAGCCCACCGACGCCCCCCTCAGCTGGCGCCGCATCGCTCGGCTGACCCTCGCGTCGCGAGCCCTCGATGATCTCGAAGAGGACCTGAATCGCCACAAGGCCACCGTCCCGCGCGAGAACCAGGTGCTGTACCAGTTTTCGGCCCGCGGCCATGACATGGCCCAGGCCATCCTTGGCCAACTGCTCGACCACCCGCACGATGCGGCCGGCGCGTACTATCGCAACCGGCCGCTTCTGCTTTCGCTGGGGTTGAGCATCGAGGACGCGCACGGCTCACCGCTGGGGCGCGCGGGCGGCTTCAGCGATGGCCGCGACATCGGCGTGGTATGCAACTTCCCCAACCCGGGCGGTTGCGTGGTGCTCCCCATGAGCGGCGACGTGGGCTCGCAGTACACGCCAACGGCTGGCTGGGCGCAGAGCATCCAGTATCACCGCGAGGTTCTGAAGGACGATACATGGAAAGGCGCGATTGCCGTCGCCCTTGGCGGCGATGCTTCCGTCGCCACCAACGGTTTCTGGGCGTCGCTCACCATGGCGACGACGCTCAAGCTGCCCATGCTCTTCTATATAGAGGACAACGGGCTCGGCATCTCGGTGAGCGGCCAGATGCAGACCCCCGGCGGGAACATCGCGAAGAACCTCGCGAGCTTCGGCAACCTCTTTCTGCGCGACGGCGACGGCTGCGATCCGCAGGAAGCGGCGCGGTTGCTGCGCGAGAGCGTGACGCATGTGCGTTCGGGTGGTGGGCCCGCGCTCGTGCGCCTCACCGTGCCCCGCTTGTCGAGTCACTCGGGGCCCGACAACCAGAAGGGATACCGCACTCCGGCGGAGATTGCTGCGGACGAGCAGCGCGATCCACTGCCGCGCCTGCGCGACTACATGGTGCCGAGCATGATGAGCGCCACCGAGTGGGACGCGCTGCGCGCGGGGGTCACGGCGGAGGTTGTGGCTGGCGTGGAGCGTGCGCGTGCGCGCCCCTCGCCCGATCCAGCCAAGATCAAGCGCTTCGTGGTGGAGGAGTCGTTCGCGGATGGCGACACGAAGGCCGTGGGTGGGCTGCCGGATGACGTGCTCGCGTCGCTGCGCTGCACCGAAGTCGCAGAGACCGAGGGCCCGACCGTTCGTTTCGCCGAGGCCATCCGGCGCACGCTTGATGTGGAGCTGGCGCGCAATCCGCGTCTGGTGGTGTTTGGTGAGGATGTGGGCAAGAAGGGCGGCGTGCACCTGGTGACGGAAGGGTTGCAGAAGAAGCACGGTGCCGCGCGCGTGTTCGACACCTCGTTGAGTGAAGAAGGGATTGTTGGTCGCGCTGCGGGTATGGGGATCGCGGGGCTCATGCCCGTGGCGGAGATCCAGTTTCGCAAGTACGCCGACCCTGCGATGGAGCAGTTGAACAACGCCGGCACCGTGCGCTGGCGGACGGCGAACCGGTTCTGTTCACCGATGGTGGTGCGCATGCCCGGCGGCTTTGGCAAGGACGTGGGCGACCCGTGGCACTCGGTGAGCAACGAGGTGATGTTCGCGCACGCGATCGGGTGGCAGGTGGTGATGCCGTCGAATGCGGCGGATGCAGTGGGGTTGCTGCGAAGCGCGATGCGATCGCGGAATCCCACCGTGTTCTTCGAGCATCGGTCGCTGTTGATGACGAGCGACGGATCGTCGCGCTGGCCAGGCGATGACTACGTGGTGCCGATCGGGAAGGCGGTGACGCTGCGCGCGGGCACCGAGCTGACGCTCGTGACGTGGGGCGCGATGGTGCATCGCTGCCTGGAGGCCGCGGCGCAGTTTGGTGATCGTGTGGAGGTGATTGACCTGCGCACGGTGTCGCCGTGGGACAAGGCGCATGTGCTCGCGAGCGTGCGGAAGACGTCGCGCGCTTTGATTGTGCACGAGGACGCGATGACGGCCGGGTTCGGGGCAGAGATTGCGGCAGTGCTGGCGAAAGAGTGTTTCTGGGAGTTGGATGCGCCGGTGGAGCGCGTCGCGGTCGAGGATGTCCCGATGCCGTACCATCCGGAATTGATGGGGGTGGTGGCGCCGGGGGTGGAGCGGGTGGGGGGGGCGATTGGAGCCGTGCTCGCGGCGTGAGGTATTGAGCGCGGGCGGGTTCTAGGCGTCTCCCCCAGACCCACACGTCAATTGATCAGTCGGATCCTTCGTGGTTCGAAGATGCCTGGCCGCCGAATGGCGGCGGAAGGTGGGAGCGCCGACGTCGCGCGTCGACAAGTACTTGGACGGTGGCGAACCGCTTCTCGCGCGCAATGCGTGGCGATGCGCAGCCCCCCCCCCGCCGTCCGCGACGCGACGGCGTGTGTCGAACGGCAGCGAGGCGCCCTGCTTCCTACCGCTCCTTCCTTGATCCCATCACGCTGTGCCGGACGACACTTGTCGCCTCGGTGAACCCGTCTGGCAGCGCAAACACCAGCCGCCGCGTCCATCCAAGGTCGAGTTCGACCACACGTCCTGCGGCATCACGTGCCACCCGCCACGCCTTCGGCTTCGGCGACTCGCCGCCGTTTGCCGAGATCGCAGCGTGCAGGAGTTCGTCCGCCGGGTCATCCGTATCCTTCAACCTCCGACACGTCACGCAGCGCCCCTCGCTCACGTCGCGCACGCATACCCGTCGTCCGCAGTTGGTGCAGTCGGCAGTCAGGTGCTGTTTGCACGTTGCCTTGCCGCACACGGGGCAGTCCGTGGTGCCGGCCATGGAAAACGCGATCTTGTCCACATGGCAGACGACGTGATGCGCCATGCAGGCACACTGTCCCGCGACATCCGCGATCCGCACCAGATGCGAGGTGCAATGTCGCGCCCCATCGGCATGGCACAGGCCAGAGTGCGCGTCGCAGACGGGTCGGGCACACGTCGTGCACCCCCACACCTCGTCGCTCGCGAACACCGCATGCGCCTCGTCGGCACAGGTTGCGCGATGCTGATCGCATACCAGGCGTCCGCTGCAATCCGAACGACGAAGATGGCGTGAGCAGTGCGGTCGGCCGTCCACCGCACACGTGACCCGATGGTTCGTGCAGATGTGCCGCTCGCAACTGGAGCACGCCGCGACCTCGTCGAGCCCGACCGGTTCGTTGCTCCCTCCCTCGCAGAGGACGGTGCACGACTCGCACAACCAACGCGCGCCGAGCGGGGCGGAGGCGGCCGTGGACGTGGCATGTGTCCGGCAGATCGCCGTCCCGCAACGGCCGCATGACAGCGCGCACGCCGGGCACACGTCGTGGTCTCCGAAGGTGCAGCGTGCCGCGTGCGTGGTGCAGCGTCCATTCCCGCAGGCATCGCACGTTCTGGCGTGTGTCCCGCAGACGGCATGTGCGCCCGACGTGCACCGCGACAATCCGTGCTGCTCGCAGCAGGTGTCACCGCACACGTCACACGCCTCGCTGCAGGTCGTGCAGCACGCGTGGCCATGCGCACAGACGCGCACCGCAGTCGCGGCCCGGCTGCATGTCGGACACGCCATCTCCCACGGCGCCTCGCCGAGCAGGTACCGCTGCGCGGCGATCTCTCCCGTGTGGCCGCTTGGCGCGGTGACCCTCCACGTGGCTCGCTGGACCGCCACGCGCCACTCGACGACTTGCAGCGGATGCACCGTCACTCGAATCTGGTTCCGTACCTCCTCCTCGCTCCGCCGACGCTCGAGCTCCGCGCGGATGACGCGCTTGGCAGCCGCGGTCTCGGCACCGGTGCTCATTGGCGTCACGTCGTCGAGCATCGCGCCGTAGTAGCCCTCTATCCGCTGGACCTCGACGACCGTGGCGCGTTGCGCCTCGGCCGCCATGCGCTCCAGTTCGTCCGCCAGTGTGCGCTGAAGGTCCTCGAAGAGCTGCGGGATGATCTGCTCCGCCGCCCTCCGATCAACGACAACCGCACCGGGCGGCGCCATCAACCCGGCGTGCGTGGTTGAGAGTGCCCGTTCCAGCGATGCCGCGAGAGGAGCGGGAAGCACCGCGCCCGAAGCGAGGTCCACGAGTGGCGACTCGACGAGGCGCTCCTGCAGGCGGTGCCCGGACTTGATGGATACGCGCGCCAGAATGCGTCCAATCGGGAGCAGGCTCAGCACCACGTCGGGACGTGTCGCCTGCGCCCCTTCCAGCGCCAGGGGAAACGCCGGCGCATCGCTCGTGAGGGCAACCTCTGGCGCGATGAGCCCTCCCGTCTCGAGCACCCCTCGGGCACGGATCGCGGTCACCAGGCGCTCGAAGGCTGGCGTCCCGAGTCCCATCAGTTCTGCGGTCAGGTCCTCGTCCAACGCCTCCGGTGTGAGGGCCAGGCGAACAACCTTCTCGCGCCCCCAGTGCTTGCGTTCGCTCGCCGGGATCTCGAATTCGTGCAACCCGTCGCCGAGTTCCATGAGGAGCCCGCCACACAGCGCAGCGTAGCGTTCGAGCAGTTGTCCGGGTCGCGGATCAATCAGGGCCGGCGGACGCTCGCCCTCGTCGCGATCCGTCATGACAGAAGTGGCGCCGCCTCGTCGCCGGTGAGCTCGATCACGACCAGGGGCAAACGATCCGCCTGCACCACGAGGCTCAACGCACGACCGGCACGTGTGACGCCCGTGATGCGATAGACGTGTCCGTAGTCCGGATGCGATCCGGCCGACTCGACGTTGGGCGACGCCCCGAGCATCTCGATCAACTCGTTGACATGACAGCCCAGCTGGCGCCGTGCGGACTCCACACCGGGCGCGAGCATCGCGTGTACCGTCCCGTACCCGAGGCGCACGCGCGCGGGCACGGTCAAGGCGGCAAAGTGCTTCTCGAGGCGCCCTGCGGGGTCGTCCGCCGCCACGAGGGAGATCTGGCGTTCCTCGGCGACCGACGCGCTCCGCTGCTGCGCGACGCGGTCCCCCAGCTCGTCCACAGCCACGGCGAAATGGTTCTCGGTCTCGGCGTTCAGCCAGAGATCACCGAGCAGTCCCTCGAAGCTTTCACCGCCATCGTCGTCCATCCTGTCCAGAATCATGTCGAGCTCGCCGACGACCAGCTCGAACAACCTTATCTTGGTGTGCAGCATGCGCAGGATGTGCGCCTCGACCGTACCACGCGCCGCGTAGTTGTGCAGCTCCACCTCCCGCGTCTGGCCGAACCGGTGCACGCGTCCGATGCGCTGCTCAATCACCATCGGGTTCCAAGGCAACTCGTAGTTGACGAGCTGATGGCAGAACTGGAGGTTGAGGCCCTCGGTGCCAGCGCGTGTGCTGACGAGCACCCCGCGCGGCTCCAGCTTGAACCGCTTCAACGCCTGCTGCCGCTGCAGCCGGTTGAGCGAGCCGTCGAACACGATGGGCGGGCGGCCCGTTTCCTCGACGCGGCGCTTGATGAGGTCGATTGTGGGCAGGTGTTCACTGAACACGACGACGCGATCCGGCGACGCGGTCAGGAGCGTCGTGAGTTCCTCGAGCTTGGCGTGCTGGGTGACCGCCGCGGCCGCATCCCCGACGTCACGGAAGCGCTGTCGATATGCCGGCAAGATCAGCTCGCCGTCCCCCTGCTTGCGAAGGGATGTGGCCAGTGCGGTCGAGGACGAGCACAGCCGTTGCGCGAGCCGAATGCACTCCAGAAAGTAGATGCCCCGCCCGCTTCGAGCGCGACGACGCCGGCCGTCACGCTCCTCTTCGTCCTCGGTCGTCTGACGGAATCCCTCCTTGTAAAGGTCTCGCAGCAGTCGCGCCGTCGACGCGTAAAGCGCTTCCTCGCCGGGCGTGAGGTGCAACTCGGGCTGGCGCGGTCGTCGGGCCGGCAGCGCCATGATGTGGGCGACGCTCGCTCGCCGCGTGCGGATCATCACCTGACTGGTCAGGTCGCGCAGCTTCTCCGGGGACTTCACCTCCCGCGTGTTGCCGCTGATCACGTACTCCTTTGAGAACTCCTTCCACGTTCCGAAATGACCGGGGCGCAGCAGCGTGACGAGATTGTACAGCTCGCGGAGGTCGTTCTGGATGGGCGTTGCTGTCAGCAGCAGGAGGAAGTTTCGGCGGATCTCCGCGATCAGCTTGTAGCGGGCCGTCTTGTGATTCTTGCACTTGTGCGCCTCGTCCACGATCACGAGATCCCATCGATACTTCAGCAGCTGGGCCGCGTGCTTGTCCTGTCGCGCCCGGTCATACGACGCGATGGCGTGTGTCGTGCCCTTCCACTGCTCAGGTTCTTCGATGGGAGTGAACTCCTCGAAGAACTTCTCGGACAGTTCGTCCACCCACTGCGTCACCAGGCTCGCGGGTGTCAGAATGAGGATGCGGGGGGCGAGCCCGCGCACGGACAGCTCCTTCAGGATGATCCCGGCCTCGATCGTCTTACCCAGCCCCACCTCGTCGGCGAGCATGACGCGCCCGCTCATGGGTGGCTGAAGCGCCTGTTGCGCGACGAGGATCTGGTGCGGCAGCTCCTCGATGCGGTTCATGTCGAGCGTGATCAGCCGATCGAACGCAGGCAGCAGCGCTACCTCTTCCGCTGCACGCCGCAGCCGACGCCATGCGGCGCCGGTCTGCTGCTCTCTCAACCCCGCCGTGAACGCGGCGAGGGAGGTCTTGTCGATCTCCCACTGCACGTTGAGTGCAGGCTTGGCGTTGGGGGCTGCCGCGGCGCTCATGAGCGATGATTGGGTGGACATGGTGCATCTCGCTCTCGCGCGGCGTCGCGCTCAAGACGTAGCCGTCCGACCCCATTCTGCGGCGCGCGTGTGGTGACCGCAATGGCCCCGGCGGCGTTGAAATCGGGCGCAACGGAAGCGGTCCCGGCGACCATCCTGCTGGCGAGTGTCAGAGGCTCACGCTAGACTCGGCGACCGCGCTCCGGAGGCGACGCTGCCGCCCGGGCCACGAATACGTCGGCCCATCGCCCCGGCCTCCCATGTCCTCAGAATCCCTGCTGCTGGCCATCCTGCTGCTCCTCGTGCTGGCCGTCGCGCTGTTGGTTGCCGTGTTGCTCAAGGGAGGCCGAGGACCCGCCAGCGACCTGCGGCCCGTACACGACGACCTCCAGCGGCTGCGGCAGGATTTCACCGGTGGATTGAGGGAGCAGCGCGACGAACTGCGCCTCGGGCAGTCCACAACGCAGGCCGAGCAGCTGCGAACCTTCGATGCGCTCGCGGCGTCGCTCCGTACCTCGGTGGATGCACTTGGTCAGGGCCAGGCGACGGTCATGGAGGGGCTCGACCGTCGAGTCACTGCGCTGACCGAGCAGCAGCAGGGCGCCAGTACCACACTGCTTCGCCAACTGACTGACGGGCTCGAACAGGTGCGCGCCGTGATGAGCACCCAGCTGGAGGCCAGCCGACAGTCGCTTGACGCGAAGGTTGGCGAGCTGCAGGCGAGCAACGAGCAGAAGCTCGAGCAGATGCGTGTCACCGTGGACGAAAAGCTCCACGCGACCCTCGAGACGAGGCTCGGGCAGTCGTTCGAGCAGGTTACCACGCGGCTTCTCGAAGTGCAGAAGGGGCTGGGCGAGATGCAACAGCTCGCGACCGGCGTGGGCGACCTCAAGAGGGTGCTCTCGAACGTGAAGGCGCGCGGTGTATTTGGTGAGTTGCAGCTGCAGGCGATTCTCGAGCAGGTGTTGACTCCCGACCAGTACGTGGCCAACTACGCGCCACGCGATGATTCGCGCGACCGGGTGGAGTTCGCCATCAAGTTTCCCGGCAAGGGAGGCGCCGACTCCGTGCTGTACCTCCCCGTGGACGCCAAATATCCGCAGGAGGAGTACAATCGCCTTATGCTCGCCATGGATGCGGGCGATGCTGACGGAACGCGCGCGGCCCGCGCCGCCCTCGTGAAGGGCGTGCTCGGCTATGCGGACTATGTGCGCGAAAAGTACGTGGCGCCGCCGGTGACCACCGATTTCGGTATCGTGTTCCTCCCAACCGAGGGGTTGTTCGCCGAAGTGCTCCGACATCCGGGTCTGCTGGAGGAGTTGCAGCATCGGCAAGTCATGTTGTGCGGTCCCACGACGCTCGCGGCGCTGCTTACAGCACTTCGGATGGGGTTCCGAACGTTGGCAATCGAGCAGCGTTCGGCCGAGGTCTGGCGCCTCTTGGCCGCCGTGAAGACTGAATTCGGCAAGTTCGGTGACGTGCTCGAGAAGGCGCGTAAGCAGCTGGATCTAGCGGGGCGAACTCTCGAGAGCACCGGAACGCGAAGCCGAGCGATGGCGCGCAAGCTGCGCGAGGTCGAAGGGCTGCCCGACACGGCCGCAGCGGAGCTCCTCGCACTCGGCTCGGTCGAGGACGACAGCGAGGAGCCGACGGACAACTGACGGAAGTGCGCTGGATCCGCTGCGAGTACCGCACCGGGTGCGCTCTCAGTCGCACGAATCACCAAGAGCGCAGTAGAATCCCGCGCGCTACTTTTTCGGGGATCATGTCCCCGCCCTCGTCCAACGACATTCTCATCACCGGCGCCGGCATCGCCGGCATCGCCACCGCGCACGCCCTCGCCGTCACCCACGGCATCCGCGACATCGTCCTCGTCGACGACCGCCCGCCACTCTCGCTCACCAGCGACAAGTCCACCGAAGCCTACCGCAACTGGTGGCCCGGCCCCGACGCGGCCATGGTGCAGTTCATGGGCCGGAGCATCGACCTGCTCGAACATTGGGCCGCGGCGAGCGACAATCGCTTCCAGCTCAATCGGCGCGGCTACCTCTACGCCACCGCCACTCCTCGCACCGCCGCAGCGTGCGCTGAGAACGCGGCACTCGCATCGGCGCAGGGGGCGGGTCCGCTCCGCGTCATTGCCTCGCTCGCCGACGCCGAGCACTACCAGCCGAGCGCGCACCGCGGCTGGACCGGTCACCCCGAGGGCGCCGACCTCTTTACCGATCGCGCGGCCATCCGCCGTCACTTTCCGTGGATCGCGGACAACGTCTCGGCCCTGCTCCACGCGCGACGCTGCGGCTGGATGAGCGGCCAGCAGCTCGGCATGTACCTGCTCGAAGAGGCGCGCGCTGCGGGCGTTCGTCTCATGGCTGGGCGCGTGACCGCGGTAGATACCACGGCAGGTCGCGTCTCCGACGTCACCATCACCACGGCAAGCGGCACTACCACGCGCATCACCACGCCTGTGTTCGTCAACGCTGCGGGGCCGATGGCGCGCGAGGTCGCTCAGCTGGTGAACGTTGATCTCCCGCTCTTCTCCGAACTCCACCTCAAGGTCGCGTTCGAGGACACGCTGGGCGCAGTGGACCGAAACACGGGTCTTATCATTCTCGACGACCCGCAACTGCTCGACTGGGACGACGACGTGCGCGCCGAGCTCGCGGCCGATCCGCAGACGCGCCCGCTCACGGAACGCATGCCCGCCGGCATCCACCTGCGCCCCGAGGGCTACGGCCCGAGCCAGACGGTGCTCATGCTCTGGGACTATCACTCCACGCATCGCTACGACACGCCGGAGTTCCCGCTCCCCGACGACGCGCTCTATCCCGAAGTGGTGATGCGTGGCATGGTGAAGCTCGCGCCCATGCTTG
>JAYTVE010000541.1:0-10384 GCA_043744185.1 Gemmatimonadota bacterium
GTCATGTCCCTGCTCGATCGCGCGCAGACGCCCGCCGGCCTCCGGCAGATTCCCCGCGACCAGCTTCCCCAGCTGGCGCAGGAGATGCGTGACTTCCTGATCCAGTCGTGCGCAATCACCGGCGGCCACATCGGCGCCGGCTTGGGCGTGGTCGAGCTGGCTATCGCGCTGCACTATGTCTTCGAGACGCCCGTCGACCAACTGGTGTGGGACGTCGGCCATCAGGGCTATCCGCACAAGATCCTCACTGGCCGCAAGGACCGCTTCGATACGCTGCGCCAGGAGGACGGCCTCTCCGGGTTTCTCAAGCGCTCCGAAAGCGAGTACGACACCTTCGGCGCGGGCCACGCGGCCACGTCGATCTCGGCTGCGGTGGGCATGGCCATGGGGCGTGACCTGCAGGGCGGCACCAACAAGGTGGTCGCCATCATTGGCGACGGTTCGCTCGGCTCGGGACTGGCCTACGAGGGACTGAACAACGCCGGCGCCAGCGATTCGGACATCGTCGTCATCCTGAACGACAACGAGATGTCGATCGCGCCGAACGTGGGCGCGATGCACAAGTACCTGACGCAGGTGCAGCGCAACCCGATCTACAACCGCCTGCGTTCGAAGATCGGCGAGATCGCCGACCAGCAACCGATGATCGGCACGCTCGTGCGGAAGTGGGAGGAGAGCGTGAAGTCGTTCCTCACGCCGGGCGTGCTGTTCGAAGAGCTGGGTTTCCGGTACTTCGGCCCGATCGACGGCCACGACACGAACGAACTGCTCGACACGCTTAAGGAAGTGCGCGACATGAAGGGCCCGCGCTTGGTGCACGTGATCACGCAGAAGGGGAAGGGCTTCCCGGCTGGCGAGCACGGCGAGAAGTGGCACGCGCTGCCTCCCGGCCATGATCCCGCGACGGGCAAGCAGCTCAAGACCTCGACCGGCAACGCGAACTACACCGCGGTGTTCGGCAAGGGACTGGCCGAGATCATGACGGCGCAGAAGGAGGTCGTGGCGATCACGGCCGCGATGCCGAGCGGTACCGGGACGGGCACCACCGCCAAGGTGCACCCGAAGCGCGTGTTCGATGTGGGCATTGCCGAAGGCCACGGCGTGACCTTCGCGGCGGGCCTCGCGACGACCGGGCTCCGCCCCGTTGTGGCCATCTATTCCACGTTCCTGCAGCGTGGCTACGACAACATCATCCACGACGTCGCCATCCAGCACCTGCCGGTAGTGTTCGCCATGGATCGCGCAGGCCTTGTGGGCGAGGACGGCGAAACGCACGCCGGTCTCTATGACATCGCGTACATGCTCGCGGTGCCTGGCATGACGGTCACGGCGCCCAAAGATGCGACCGAAATGCTCGCGCTCCTCAAGTGCGGGCTCGCGCACACCGGACCGTTTGCCGTGCGCTATCCGCGCGACACGGCGCCGGACAATCCGCCCGCCGCATCGGAGATTACCGCGACGCCGTTCGGCACGTGGGATGTGCTCCGCAAGGGGCAGGACGTGGCCATCCTCGCCGTGGGCACGATGGTCAACCTGTCGCTGTCCGCTGCGGAGTCGCTGGCGGCCGAGGGGCTCAACGTGACCGTCGTCAACTGCCGCTTCCTCAAGCCATACGACGCGCTCACACTGGCCGCGCTCCTCACGGACCACAAGCAGCTGCTCGTGGTCGAGGAAGGGACGGTGGTCAACGGATTTGGTTCGTACCTCGCCGGCGTCGTGGACACGATGGACCCGACCGTGCGCGTGATTCCCCACGGCGTGCCCGACCGGATCATCTACGCGGCGTCGCGGGCGCGTCAGCTCGCGCAGTGCGGGCTCGACGCCGCCGGAATCGCGGACAAGGTGCGCGCGCTGCACGAGAGCGAGGCCGTCGCCGGGTGAAACGCGTCGGCGTCGTCGGGCACCGCGGCTACGACGACCTCCCGGACATTCTCGGGCGGCTGACGGCGCAGGCTCCCACCCTCGGTCTCTCGCTCGCCTTCGAGCAGGACCTGCACGAACTCACGCCGTCGAGCGAACTCCTCACGAGCCCCGAGGGACTCGACTGCGTGCTGACGCTGGGCGGCGACGGCACACTCTTGCGCGGCGCACGCTGGCTGGCGGGGAAGCCCGTTCCGCTGCTCGGCGTCAACCTCGGTCGGCTCGGCTTCCTCACGAGTTGTTCGGGCAATGAACTCGACGACGCGCTGCGGCGCTTCGCGAGCGGCGCGTACACGGCCGAGCCGCGCATGGGGCTCGAGGCGCACACGATCAACGGCACCGTCGACGTGGCGGCGCCGCTCCGGGCGCTCAATGACATCGTGCTGCACAAGGGTGGCTTCGCCCGCGTGCTCCGCTTCAGCGTCACCATCGACGGCGAGTCGGTGGGGGCCTATTCTGGCGACGGCGTGGTCATCAGCACTCCCACCGGCAGCACGGCGTACTCGCTCTCTGCCGGTGGGCCGGTGGTCTTTCCGACGGTGGAGTCGATTGTGCTCACGCCGGTGTCTCCGCACACGCTGGCCGTGCGGCCGTTGGTGCTCGCGCCGACGTCGGAGATCCGCGTGCGTGCGGAAGATGGGCCCGAGGAGCTTTTGGTTACCGTGGACGGGCAGGTCGGCACCACATTCAGCGGAGGACACACGCTGGTGATACGCCGCGCCCCGTCGTCCGTGCGGATCGTCCGCTTCGACGGGAGTTCCTTCTTCTCGGTCCTGCGCCAGAAGATGGGATGGGGCGGACTCGCCGACCGAGACGAATAACGGACCGTGCTCACTGAACTCCGCATCCGCAATCTTGCCATCATCGAACAGCTGACGCTCCCGCTTGCCCCGGGCTTCAATGTCCTGACAGGCGAGACCGGGGCGGGGAAGTCGATCATCGTTGGTGCGCTGGGCCTGCTGCTCGGTGAGCGTGCCTCGAGCGATGCGGTGCGCACGGGCGCAGACAAGGCGACCGTCGAGGGCGACTTCGAAATCGGTGCGCACACGGGGATCCGCGCGCTTCTCGACGCTCGCGGCCTCGAGTCGGAAGACGGCATGCTGGTGCTCAAGCGGGAAGTGGCCGCCACGGGTCGCGCGCGGGCCTGGGTAAACGGCACGACCGTGACAGCCACCGTGCTCGCCGAACTGGGCGAGGCGCTCGTGAGCGTGCACGGGCAGCATGCCTCGCAGGCGCTGCTCGACGAACCGTCGCAGCGCGCCATCCTCGATGCCTTCGCCGAGGGTGCGGCGGAAGTGAAGGCGGTGGCGCAGTCGGCGCACGATGTGCACGAGGTGCGCCATGCGATCACGGCGCTGCGCACGCGCACCGCAGAGGCGGAACGGCGCGCCGACTGGTTGCGGCACGTGGCGCGCGAGATCGCGGACGCGAAGCTCACGATCGGCGAAGACATGCGCCTGGACGAGGAAGCGCGACGCCTCGAGAACGCCGACGAACTGCGCACGCTCGCCTCGGGCCTCTCTGAGGCGCTCGAAGGCGACGAGGAGGCCGTGCTGACGCGCCTGGGCGGCCTGCAGCGTACGCTCGCGCAACTGCTGCGCATCGATGCCACGACCGCGCCGCTGCAGGAATCGTTCGATGCCGGCTATTACGCCCTCGAGGCGCTCGCGCGCGAACTCGAGACCTACGCGGCCAAGGTCGAGCTCGACCCCGCGCGCCTCGCCGACGTGCAGCGCCGCCGCGACCTGGTGTTCAAGCTGATGCGCAAACATGGCCCCACGCTCGACGAGGTGATGGCCACCGGCGCACGCGCTGCCGAGGAACTCGCCCTGCTCGACGGGTCCGGGGGCGATGTGGCCGCACTCGAGGCGCGCGCCCAAGCGGCGGAAGCGGCGCTCCGCGATGCTGCGGCGCGGCTCACCAAGCGGCGCACCACTGCGGCCACGCGGCTGGCGCGGGAAGTGGATGCGCTGCTGCCGACGCTCGGCATGCCGGACGGCCACTTCTCTGCTGCGCTGCTGCCCCTGAGCGAACCGGGCGCGCATGGCGCGGAGACCGTGGAGTTCCGCGTCACGCTCAATCTCGGCCACGAGACGCGACCGATCGCGCGGGTGGCGTCGGGCGGTGAACTCTCGCGCGTCATGCTCGCGCTGAAGACGATTCTGGCGCGCCTCGACCACGTGCCGACGCTCGTGTTCGACGAAGTGGACGCGGGCATCGGCGGGAAGGTGGGGCTGCAGGTCGGGGACGCGATGCGTCGCGTGGCCGCGCACCATCAGGTGTTCGCCATTTCGCACCTGCCGCAGCTCGCCGCGCGCGCGCACCATCACATCCGCGTGAGCAAAGGCGCCAAGGGGGGCGTCACGACGGCCGACGTCACCGTCCTGTCAGGCGACGCGCGCGTGCTCGAGGTGGCGCGCATGCTGGGTGGCGACGACGAGAGCGCCGTGAGCCAGGCGCATGCGCGTGAACTGCTCGCACAAGCCACGCCGCCCAGCGACGACGCTGCGACGACCACCGGAATCGCGCGGTCCACACGCAGGCGCTAGCAGGCTTGGTGGGCGCTGCGCGTTCGCAAAGTTTCGGAGAGGAACTGGCTCGAAGGCCGGGGAGTACAGTATTGTCCAAACATCCCTCACCCCCTCGTGCCATGCGCCGCTACGCCATCCTGACCGCCGCCCTGCTCACGGGGTGCGCTTCAACCACAGGCGGTTCGTCGACGCCGGCCGGCAGCGGGCCCGCGGTCGTTGTCGACCGCGTGCGGATATCCGGTGGCGATCAGGGAGAGCTCATGGATGCCGCCGTGCAGTCGACCAAGTTCGTGTCTTCGAATACCATCGCCAAGCCCGTCGACGACGTCTGGGCCGTGCTCCCGGACATCTGGAGCACGCTCGGCCTCACGATCGATGGAATCTCCCAGAAGGAGCACCGTCTGACGAGCGGTGTGATCCGGGTGCGTCGCTCGCTCGCCGGCGTCTCGCTTTCCCGTTACGTGGACTGCGGCCGCAGCACCCTCGGCCCCAACGCCGACTCGTACTTCATCGCGCTCAAGGTCGAGACCGTGTTGAGTGGTTCGGGGTCAGTCGCCGTCGTGCAGAGCGCGATGCAAGCCAGCGGCGAGGGAACCGGTAACGGCGGGCAGGTCATGCGCTGCAGCTCGACCGGGGAACTCGAGAATCGCATCGCGGAGCGGCTGGCCAAGCGGCTGCAATAGCGCCGTCGGCGACGGGCCCTAGTCGGCGTTCTTCCGCTTGAGGAGCCGGCCGAGCATGCTCGGCGCGCCATCGAACATCAGCGCAAGCACAAGTCCTGCGATGGGCCACGCCGTCCACTGCCCGTTGTACCAGTGGTGCACACCGGCGTACCAGAGCGTGGTGGTTGGCAGGATGAAGAAGCCGAGCACCGGCCACACGGGCGCCGTGAATACGCCCACGAGCCACGTCGTGAACAGCCAAAGGCAGGCGAGCACGAGGCGCGGGAAGGCGAGCGCAAGGACGACGGCGAAGCAGGGCATGTGGGGAAGCTAGGTGGGCAGCGCCAGCCGCGCACAATCCCCGACGGCTACTTCCGGCCGAACAGCCTCGTGATCACGCGCAGCTCGAGACGATCCTGGAAGCTGAACGGGGTGTTGGAGCCGCCCACCGTCATGATGCGCTGCCAGCGGATGTCGAGCGGAATGCCCGTCTTGCCGCGTCGGGCGGCCGCCACCGACGAATACGCGACGCCGAAGCCGACGCGCTGCGCCAACTGGTGCGACGTGTTGAGCACCGACGGATCGAGCGTGAGCGGCGCGCCGCTGTACGGATCGGTGATGGTGATGGGCGCGCCGGTGTAGCGCGTGCCCTGGCGCAGATAGAGGTAGTAGTCCGCAGATACGGCGAAGTAGTCATTGAACATCCAGCGCGGCGTGACCTCGAGTTCCGCGTAGTCGCCGAGCTGTCGCTGCACTTTCGCGCGTCGCGAGATCGGCACGATCGCTTCGGTCACGCTCAGCGGAATACGTTGGTCGACCTCGGCGGCCATCATCTTGGTGTAGCGGCCCGTCACCGACACCCAGAAGTGATCACCGGCCACCACGTCGGTGGATGAGCGGAACTCAACACCGTTCGCGGCGTCGCCCGCGCCAGGGTCCAACGGCTTGCCCGCGTAGGCGCGCGCAGCGGTGCCGAGCCGCGCCGTGATGCCGGCAACGCTTCGCAGGCGCAGCCCCGACGGATTCGCCCGGCCACTGTCGCGCGCCGCGCCGTCAAAGGTGTTCAACCACTGAAAGCGCGCCGACAGCTCGACGTCGCCCATGGCGGTGCGCTCGAGCACGGTGAGCGTGTCGCTCTGCACGCCATAGGGACTCTCGAGAAAAGCCTTGTTGAAATCGGCGACGGCCATTCGCACCGCTGCGGCCGTCGGGCGCGCGCTGATCGGATCCGAGCCGCCAACGGGAATGCCGAGCGCTGCGCGCAATTGTGCGTTGATGGCGGTGAAGCGCGCCGTCAGCGCCGCATCGAGGTTGCTGCCGGCAACGGGCGCGAAGCGGCCGGTGGGGCCGTACACCTGCGCGACGCCGCTCCCAAGTGCCGACGTGTTGCGTGAGAGCGCGATGGTGCCCGCGCATCCAGCGCCGGGTAGAGGGCCGAAGCACGACGGGAAGGCGGACTGGAGCGCCGTCACGGCCGCCGCGGCCTGCGTCTGCACGCTCTGGGCGAGCCCGCCGATCAGGGCGCTGCCGAACCCCGGATTGAGGCCGATGTTGGCCGGCGTGGGATCGACGCGGTTGATGTCGAAGACGGCGCTCGCATACGAGAGCACGAGCGGAATCGAGACGCCCACCGTCAGGCGCTGGCTCAAGCCCAACTCGAAGTTGAACGGCACGACCGTGTGATGGAACTCGCTGCGGAGGCGAGTCGTCCCGAGCGAGACGCGCGCGGTGGAATCGCCGAGCGCGGAGCGGACGCCGTCCTGCGAGGGGATCAGTCCACCGAAGTATGCGGTTCCTGCATCCGCGCTCGTGAACCGCGCGTTGATCGGGCCGCGCTGACCGTTGCCGTCAAGTTGCTCATCCCACGCATTCCAGCGGCCACCGAGAGCCCAGCGAAGCTCGCCGCGCTGGAGCACCTGCGCGTCCTCGCCAGCGCCGAACAGTCGCTGCGCCCCCGCCACAGCCGGAGTCACGGCGAAGGAACCGAGCAACACGGCCGCGAGGGCGTTGCGAAGGAGACATCGTGGCGACGAAGCGTCGAAAATCAGCACGGGGGAAGGATAATGGCTTGGGTGGCGTCCGGTGCGATGTCCGGCGAGCTTTCGTCCGATCCCTCATACCCGCGACATGATCCCAATTCCACCGCCCGGCGTCAGTTGGCAGTTCACCGGTAACCACTGGCTGACCCTGCCGTGCATTCACCCCGTGGACGGGGCGCTGCACGCGGTCGGCGTCCTGCATCGCGGCGCGCGCGCCGCGGTTGAATTCGCCGGATCGCGTGATTTCACGAGTGGAACGGGACAGGGCCTGCTCACGCCGCGCGTGCGCGTCAACGGCGTGGAACGGCAGCTGGCCGAGGCGGGGATCGCGTGGGAGCGGGCGCTCGCGTGGCTGCCGACGTTCACCGCGCGGGTGGACGACCTCGTGCTGCGCGGCACGGTGTTCGCGCCGTTCGGTCGCGACGCCGACATGGCGGGTGCCGTGTACGCGCTCACCATCGAGAACCGCGGGAGCAAGGGGGCGACCGTCGACGTCGCGCTCGAGGGACTGCTGGGTCACCGGCAGCAGCGCGTTCGCACCCCCCGACCATACGACGACGCGCATCGCGTTTCGGCGGCCGAGGCAGGGATCGTGGTCATGGAAGGTGCCGCACTTCCGGGGGTCGTCTCGCTCGCGGTCGGCGCCGACGGTGATGCCGCCGTGCAGGTGCGCGACGGAGTGACGCCGGGATTCACGCTCACGGTGAGCCGCGCCGTTGCCGCGGGCGCCACGGTGGAGGTCGCGTTCTATCTCGCAGCCGGCCCTGAACGGGACGGCGCCATCGCGACCGTTGGGGTGCTGCGCCGCCGCGGCTGGCGAGCGCTCCTGTCGGCCACGCGCGAGGCGGTGCGCTCACTCGAGCAGGAGACCGGCAACGAGCGCGTCGATCGCCTCGTGATGGATCACCTGCTGTTCGCGTACTTCTACGCGGTGGGACGCGCGCTCGACGACGCGCACTACTACCTCGTGCGCAGTCGCGCACCGTGGAACGGCCGCGGCATGACCGTGCGCGACTGGGAGGCGCTGATGTGGACCGTGCCGGCGGTGCAGCTGGCCGATCCGCAACTCGGGCGCGAGCTGCTGCTGCGCATGTGCGAGGTGCACGGGTACGCGCCGGGACAGGGGGTGCACTACCTCGATGGCACGCTGTTCGAGCCGGGGTTTCTGCTGGAGGGGATCGCGGCCTACCCGATTGCCATCGACCGGTACATCCGCGACTCCGGCGACGACCAGGTCGTCGAAGAGCCGCTCGTGGCCGATGCGCTCTACGGCGCGGAGGAGGACCTGCGCACGCGACGCGACCCGCAGGTGCCCCTGTATTCCACGGACGTGACCTTGGGGGGTGAGACCGCCACGCAGCCATTCACCCTGCACGGCAACGCGGCGGTGGCACTGGCTCTCGACATCCTGCGCCGCACGCTCGACGAGGAGGCGTCCAAGGAGGTGCCGGATCCCGACGCCACACGCGCAGCGATCCGCCGGCACCTGGTCACGGATCAGGGCGGCAAGGCACAGTTTGCCTCCGCCACCGACCTCGCCGGGCAGCTCGTTGCCACAGACGATCCGAACGCGAGCGCGCTCTGGCTGCCGCTCCTCGAGGGCGCAACGCGCGAGGAGTCGATCTATCGACGCACGGCCAAGTCGCTGCCACCCGTGCGGCCCGAGTTGGTCTACGAGATTGCGCGGCTGCTCGGCCCAGATTCGACCGCTGCACTCAAGTGGCTGCAAGCTGCCGCGCTCGACCAGGGCAAGGCGGCCGAACTTGTGAACGAAGCGGGCATGGCGATGGGCAATGGGGGCGATGCCGCGCTCTCCGGGCTGCTCGCGTACACGCTCTGGTTCGTGATGCACACCTCCGGAGCGCGTGGATAGCGGGCAGCCCCCGCTTGTCGCCCCACGGTCGCGGGCATAAACTGCATCGCATGCGGGAATAGCTCAGTTGGTAGAGCACAACCTTGCCAAGGTTGGGGTCGCGGGTTCGAGTCCCGTTTCCCGCTCTGGTGTTCAACGGGGGTGGCCTTCACGGGTCGCCCCCGTTGCCGTTTTATCGGGGAGCGGTGCCGCTGCCGCGCACTTTAGCGCATCTTTTCGCGTTCAAGCCGGGGTGGCGAAACTGGCAGACGCGGCGGACTTAAAATCCTCTGCCCGAAAGGGCGCGTGGGTTCGACTCCCACCCCCGGCACTGAAGTGTTGACGATGGCGCCGAGCGACTTTCCCCCACCGGGCCTGCTGCGTCCATGATGCCCACGCAGGAAATCAACGTGAAGCAGCATCACCGTGCGGCGGATCAGCCGGCGGTGCGCCCAAGCGAGGAAGAGACCCGCGACCTCGGGTTCGGCTCGCTCGTCGCGAGCAGCGCGCGCGAGCGCCTGCTGAATCCCGACGGATCGTTCAACGTGCGCCGTACGGGGTTGGGCTTCTGGGAGACGTTCACGCCGTACCACGTGCTGGTGACGATGTCGTGGCCGCGCTTCCTCGCGCTGGCGGCGACGTCGTTCATGGCCATCAACTTCCTGTTCGGCGTCATCTACTGGTCGCTCGGCGCCACGGCGCTGCTCTCGCCGGGGGCGGAGAAGTTCGGCGGCCCGTTCCTTCAGGCGTTCTTCTTCTCGGTGGAGACGTTCGCGACCATCGGCTACGGCCACGTGGCGCCCATGGGCGTTGCCGCCAACATGGTGATGACGGCCGAGTCGCTGGTGGGGGTGCTGGCGCAGGCGTTGGTGACCGGATTCACCTTCGCGCGCTTCGCGCGGCCAACGGCCGCCATCCTCTTCAGCAACCGCGCGCTGATCGCCCCGTATCGCGGCGGCACGGCGCTGATGTTCCGCATCGCCAACCAGCGCAGCAACGAGATCATCGAACTGCACGCGCAGGTGATGATGGCGAAGATGGATAACACCGCAGTCGGCCGGAAGCGGACCTTCGCGCCGCTCACACTCGAACGGTCGAGGGTGGTGTTCTTCCCGCTCTCGTGGACCGTAGTGCACCCGATCGACGAGGCCAGTCCGCTGTGGGGCGTGTCGGAGGATCGATTGCTCGCGATGGACGCCGAGATCCTGATCCTGCTGAGCGGGTACGACGAAACATTCGCTCAGCAGGTGCACACGCGGTCGTCGTTCAAGGCCAGCGAAGTAGTCTGGAATGCGAAGTTCAAGAACATCTTCGATGCGAAAGTGCACGAGGGTGACGTGGCGCTCGAGGTGTCACGGGTGCACGAGTACGAGTTGCTCG
>JAYTVE010000542.1:0-3036 GCA_043744185.1 Gemmatimonadota bacterium
TTCGGGGATGGCCTGCGGTTGATGCTCGAGTGCTTCGACGCGGAGCTTGTGCGCACCACCGCCGAACAGAAGGGCGACTGGAAGCCGCTGGTGTTCATCCTCTCCGACGGCGCACCGACCGACAGCGCGTGGAGCGAGTACGCGAGCGCGCTGACCGCCAAGCGCCCGGCCAACATCATTGCCCTCGCCTGCGGCGACCAGGCCGACACGAGCGTCTTGAAGCGCGTGACCGAGACGGTCATCGAGATGCGCGACATGACGCCCGACGCCTTCAAGGCGTTCTTCAAGTTCGTGTCCGCGAGCGTCAAGCAGACGAGCGCCAAGGTCGGCGCGCCCGGAGCCGGGGGCGCGATTACGCTGCCACCGCCCCCGCCGGGCATCACGATCGTTCCGTAGCGCGGCGTGGCAGAGACCGAGACGGGTCCGGGCGCCGCGCCCATCGCGGCCCCGGCCGCGGAGCCGGCGGTCGTCGCCGCCACCTGGCAGGAGCGCGAGCCGGAGGAGTCATGGTGCCCGCCCGCCCTCGCCACCAGCCTGCCGTGGGCCGATGACGTGGCCACCGCGCACGCCAGCACGTGGGCGAGCGCCGGACCGGACGGCTGGGTGCTCGTCGCGGGTACCCGGCGCGGGCGCTCACACGCGCATCAGGCGCAGTGGCGCGAGGACGCGGCGTCATTCGCCCATCTCCGCGGGCCAGACGGTCATCCCCTGCACCTCCTCGTCGCCGCCGACGGCGCCGGATCGGCCCGCTGGAGCCGCGTTGGGTCGGAGGCGGCCTGCCGGGCGGTTCAGACATTCTGCGAGGCCTACGAGGCCATTCCGGCCGATCCCGGGGCCATGCTCGTGGCTGCGGCCGGGTCGGCCGTCGATGAACTGCGGCGCTTGGCGAAGGTGGGCGGCGGCCAGGGCCGCGACCTGCGCACCACCCTGCTCGTCGCGGCGCTGTACGGCGCGCCGGGGGCGGAGCGGCTTGCCTGCACGCAGATCGGCGACGGCGCAATTGTCGTGCGCACCGCGGATGGCGGCGTCACGCAGCTCGGCACCGGTGACTCGGGCGAGTTCTCCGGCGAAGTCACCTGCTTCGTGCCCGACGACGGCGCGACCGAGCGCGCGGCCTCGGCGCTGGTCGAGCGCGACGCGGCGGACGTGACGCACCTCGTGCTCCTGACCGACGGCATCGAAGATCCGTTTTATCCGATTGCCCGCCGCGGTCCCGTGCTCATGGCGCAACTCATGGACGGCGTGCGCGAACCTGCCGAGCACTTCCAGAAGCAGGCGGTGCACGGCCCGGTGTTCGGCAACGCCGCGATGCACGCGCACCTGGCGCAGTGGCTGGCCTTCGAGCGGCGCGGCGAGAACGATGATCGCACGATCGTGGCGGCGGTGCGGCCTGCGCCGACGGGAGGCTGACGTGGGCTACCTCAACGCACGCCTCACGGACGGCCGCACGATCGAGTTCGAGGACAAAGCCCTCAACTCCGGCGGCGAGAAAGTCGTCTTCCGCACGCGCGACCGGCAGCATGTCGTCGGCTTCTTCTACGGCCGACTGAGCGACCGCCGCGAACGCGCCGACCGGTTGCAGCGCATCCTCACGCGCTACAACCCCACCACGGGCAAGCACGGCGCCTTCTGGAATCCGTACTTCTGCTGGCCGACCGGCATCGTCGATGGCGACGGCGGCATTCCGCCGCGCTTCGCACAGCAGAACGGACTCGTGCTGCCGGCGCTCGGCGTCGTGGCGCCACTCTACCGCAAGGAGTTCTTCTTCCGCGACCGTTTCGGCACGCTGCAGGAGAAGGAGGTCAAGTGGTTCACGGGGCGGAAGGCCGCGACCTTCGTGCCCGAGCACGAGTTCGGCAGCTTCCTCACGCGATTGCAGGTGTGCACGCGCCTCGCGCGTGCCGTGCGCCGCATGCACTTCGCCGGCCTCGCGCACTCCGACCTCTCGAACAAGAACGTGCTCATCGACCCGAAGGGTGGCGATGCGTGCGTGATCGACATCGACTCGCTGGTGGTGCCGGGGGTCGCGCCGCCGGCCGTGCTCGGCACGCCGGGGTACATCGCCCCCGAGGTGATGGCGGGGCGCGCAAAGCCGAGCATCGAGACCGACAAGCACGCGCTTGCCGTGCTCATCTACCAGATCCTGCTCAACCGGCACCCGCTGCAGGGGCGCAAGGTGCACAGCCGTCGCTCGGCGGAGGAGGACGAAACGCTCTCGATGGGCGCGAAGGCGCTCTTCGTCGAACATCCGCTCGACCGCAGCAACCCGCCGGTGCATCCGATCCGCGTGCCGATGGGGCGCTTGGGGCCATATCTCGCGCCGCTCTTCGAGAAGACGTTCGTGACGGGGCTGCATCATCCCGCGCGGCGCGCCGACGCCGCGGAATGGGAGGTGGCGCTCTATCGCACGCTCAACCTCGTGCATCCGACGCCGAGCGGTCGCGAGTGGTTCGTGATGGGCGCGGGCATGCCGATGCAATGCCCGTTCACGGGCGAGCGCTGGAAGCAGCCCGTGCCCGTCGCGCGCTTCTTGCGAGATGCACACGGTGCCATTGCCGATGAGCAGCAGTCGCTCGTGCTCTTTCATCACCTGCGACTGCAGGCGTGGCACTTGCGCCCGAACGTGCTGCCGGATGAATCGGTCGATCGCACGCCGCTCGGGTACGTGTCGCATTGCGAGGACAGGTGGTGGCTCGTGAACCTGGGCGACGAGGCATGGCGTCCGTCGAGCGGCAACGCGGTGCATCGCAACGAGGCGCTCGAGGTGCGGCCCGGTCTCGAGGTGCGGATGGGCGAGGGCGACCCGGCGCGCATTCTCCGCTTCGAGTTCCTCGCCCCGACCGCCTGAAGCGATGGACGTCCGCCATGCGGTACGCGAGGCGCTGATGCGGCGCGTGGCCGACACCACCTGGTGGCCGCCGCCGGAAGCGTCGCGCTTCCACAACCGGTTGCTCGATGACTGCGGCGATGCGGCGCGCCCCGAGGTGGCGCTGCTCATGCGCCTGTACGCGCGCGACATCGGCGGTCGGTTGCCGC